>NZ_JAVJNG010000060.1:0-4027 GCF_038806185.1 Domibacillus sp. 8LH
CACTAGGCTATGTAAGCCCGATTGAATACAAACGATCGCCCCTTAAAAAAGCTGTCTGATTTAGTGTTGACAATCCATCTCAAGATAAAATAGGGTTTGTGCTATCTAAGAAACCATACGATGAAAAGAAAGAAGCAGACCTTTATTTTGCGGAATATTTAAAAGAACGGGGCCTTTTTAAGCTAAAGGGTCTTAAAGACATTACCCTCCATTCGTTTGAAGGATGATAACATACAAAAACAAAAGAACCTCATACATAACTTAGGCATGAGGTTTTATCTAATACCTTATCGGTTTACTCCTTAATAATACATGTGAAGGTCACATTTTCACTATTCACTTGGCATATAGCCAATTACTTTGTTTGTATTAGCATCGACTAAAATTAGTGGTGTACCAACTACTACATTTTCGTTATCTTCAAAGGAAACAGACAATGCTTCTTTTCCTTTATAAGTTTTATCTAACAACTCATAGCCATTATCGATAACAACCTTTTCTACTTTAGCGCTCTGCCAGTTCTCTTTTGTGGTATCGTTCCATCCTTTATCTTCAAAGAACCTCCAAGCACTTTCCCTAACTTTGGTGTAACTGTCTGCTTCAGCATTCTTTTCCATATCGTGATTATCAGAACAACCGGATAAAGGTAATAGAAAAAATACTATTGCTGCTAAGTACAGGCTCAATCTTTTCATGGTATTGCATTTCTCCCTTTCTCATCTGTGGCTTAACAACCATATCAATTAAATGAATTTAGATAACTAAAGACAAAAAAGAATTCAGTTATGAGAGAGATTTCTTTTTTAAATAGCTATCAAAAAAGCCATATATTAATCCTGCCAAAGCAAACAAAATGATTGAGGTGCTTATATTTAAATCATATCCCTTTATAAAATAATCATTTTGGTAATCGTACAACTTGTTAAATGCCCAGATTCCACTTAATCCCCCTGCAACAGCATAAATAATGATTCTGGTTATGAAGGAACTTAGAAACCTATTAAGAAAAATAGTTAAAAGTAAAAATGAAACAGGATAAAGAATAAAGACAAATAATACGGTAGAAATGACAAAAGCAAATCCTAAATTACGTAGCCCATAGTATTCTGTGGTGGTTATTTTATTTCCCTCAAATAAATCCAGAAAAAAAGCTGCAAGCGTGAATAAAAACGTAAAATATAACCACGTCATTAAGTATCGTCTAAAGATATTCAAAATGACACCCTCTTTTTATATTCAGTTACTCTTCTTCAATTTTTATCTCTAAGGCAGTTCCACTTAACGGCGACGTAAGAAATATCCAGTCCGTTGTTACCGTCACTTTTTGTCCAATGTGGAGTAATGATTTTGTTTTTTTATCGATTTTAACCAGGCTAATACTGTACCCTTCGCTGTCATAATGTTTTCTTAAATATGCTTCTAGTCCTTCCTGGTTTTTCCCTACGACTTCTTCTTTTGTAATTTTGTCCATAACCCTTATTGTATTTTCATCTTCCCTAACGATATAACCTTGCACCACAGCATTTCCTTCTTCCAAGAGTTCAATTTCAACTGCTGTTCCTTGCGCAGGATTAGAATACATTAAATCAGAATAGTGGGTAACTTGTACTTTTTGCCCCGTTTTTAATTCAGACACTTTGTTTTTATCAATTGCTGTTATATCAAATACTGTGCCATTCTTTTTATCATCTGGCTCTGAAGAAATCCAGATAGACGTGGATTTTTTACTTTGAATATATCCGTTGGTTTTAGATAAATCTTCATTTGATTCAGCTTCTTCTTTTAAAGTAGCTTGCTCTAATTTTTGTACTACCTCTACTTTTTCAGCCTCTAAGGTAAGAATAGAAGGCAAAGTGGTAGCTTTTTCGGTGTTCCACCAAACATTTACCTTCTCGCCTTTTTTTATTTCCTGAAAATAGTTTTTATCATTGACGAACCAGACAATATTTTCATGGTTTTCATTCTTAGCTATGCTATCATAACTCGCTTTTAAAGCATCCTCTTGCGTAATACCTTTTACAACTAATACTTTTTCTCTTCCATCGTCCTGGGTCCCTTTTTCTACAACATAACCTTGAAATTGTCTTAATGATTCTTTAGCCGAATCGGTTGAACGGATAACTTTTCCATCTGCACAACCTATTAGTATTGAAATAATCGCCAGTATAGCGACAAGAAATTTATTTTTCAAATTACAGCTCCCCCTTTTACAGTGTTAAACAATACACCCAGCAACCCAAAAGGAATAAGTTTACAATTGATATGTTAACACTCAATGTAAAAAAGGACCATTCAATTTTGAACTGCACCTCAATTGTTAGACACAACTAACAATTGGAGGTGCAGTTTTTTTTATGACTAAATATGACAGTGATACCAAACTTGCAGCTGTTCAAGCTTACCTTAAAGGAGATATATCCTATAAACGTACTGCTCAAAAAATGAGAATAAGTACAACGATGTTGAAGAAATGGGTAGCTAATTTTCGAGAACATGGAATAACCGCCTTTAAAGCTCAATATACAAATTACTCTGCAGAGTTTAAAATGGATGTACTTCAATATATAAATGGTGAGAACCCACCTTGAATACATATAATAATTTAAAATTTATTTGAATTTAGCACATAAAACAAAAAACTTTTGGAAATTAGGATAGCAAAAAGAGATAAGAATATCCCATCTTATCTCTTTTTTAAAGCTTCACCAGTTCATCATCGGTCATAAAAAATCCGTGACATAGCAGCAAGGCCTTTTTAAATTCTTCCGGCATCCGGTCTGCACTATATGCACAGACAGAAGTAAGATTTTTTAAAGTTATTAATTCATTTCTATTATTTTCGTATTGGACTATTTCACGTTGAGCATCCTGCATGCTGCCCCATTCTATATGACCCCATGTTCGAATGGGGATGTTATCTTCGATATAAGACTCTAAAAATTGAACACAATGATTGAACACAATTACAGGATTAAATGTTCCTTTTGAAAAATAGAAATCAAAGTTATTTTTAAAATGTACGTTGGATAACTGCTCTTTACTTAGAACAGCCTTTAGCTTTTGCTGGATGGCCGGAAGTAATTTTGTGTTTTCAATCAACAAAATATGGCTCCCCTGCTTAACGCCTGAAACTGTGTATTCAACAACATTATCTATATATTTGTCCAGGTCTTGAAATGTATAAAAAATATGACCTTGAGCAGTTTGCAAACTGCTTTTCAATTGTGATGTTTTTTCTATCAAAATTACCCCCCACAGACTTTATGTATTTTTACTTACAGAGAGAACTATTCTAGAGCTTGATCAACCATGTCATCATTAATCCCAATATACTAGAGAGTAACCGGTGGTGCTGAATAGCCAAAGATTTGCTGTAGTATCAGTACATCTTGCGCATGGATACGTTCCAATTGCTCCCTGAATCCCAAGCTCGTGCAATACCATTAACGATCCTCTAGGCTGTTTCTCGTCCGATTGAACCTTTACCCTTATGAAAAGGGAATCATTATGGAAGCTTTTTATTAAAACAAATTCCGTTATGTTTAGTATGAAAGCAACTGAACAGCCTCTTTTAAAAGGGTAATGTCTTTAACGATTTCTTTTTTTATCTTAGGATCTTCACAGCGTTCACACTCACCATATAAGCGAGTGAGCTCTTGCTTAAAAATCAGCCTTTCTTTATCACTCATGGCGGTGTAGCCTTCCATTTCTGCAGCCTGGCTATCATGGCTCTAAAAGCTTTAGACCCATGGCTTTGCGTCCTACTCTTTCGAATAGTTTGCTTTTAACTATTTGTAATGATTTTACTATGAATGTTAATAAAAAACATTAAAAACTTCATAATTACATAGCGATTTAGGAGAGATAAAACAACCATGTTACAGCTCAAGTGAACGATCTATTTAGTTTCTGTTTTTTTATTAAATTCTTCAAAAGCTATGTGTAAGAAGTGAACTGCCCCGTAAATGTTAGACACCAAACTAACATTTATGGGGTGTTTTTATGGCTAAATTTACAATGGAAGAAA
>NZ_JAVJNG010000061.1:0-1898 GCF_038806185.1 Domibacillus sp. 8LH
GAAAAAAGAATCGATGACATTGCGGAATGTGCTACACGAGAAATGGGTAAAACGTTTGCCGAAACAAAAGGCGAAACAGCCCGCGGCATTGCCATCTTAAAGTATTATGCGGGAGAAGGCATGCGCAAAGTAGGCGATGTGATTCCATCTACGGACAGCTCAGCCCTTATGTTCACAACACGTGTACCGCTCGGTGTCGTCGGAGTCATTACCCCTTGGAATTTCCCGATTGCGATTCCAATCTGGAAAATGGCGCCGGCGCTTGTGTATGGCAACACGGTCGTGATTAAGCCGGCAACAGAAACAGCGGTTACAGCTGCTAAAATTATTGAATGCTTCGAAGAAGCCGGATTCCCCGCTGGCGTCGTTAATTTAATTACGGGACCAGGCAGAACAATCGGTCAGGGTATTGCCGATCATGAAGAGATCAACGGCATTACGTTTACCGGTTCTAACGGCGTTGGCAAGCAGATCGGCCAGGCAGCTCTCTCCCGTGGTGCAAAATACCAGCTTGAAATGGGCGGGAAAAATCCAGTCATTGTGGCTGCCGATGCCGATCTTGATCTGGCAGCGGAAGCTGTTGTGACAGGCGCTTTTCGTTCAACGGGACAAAAATGCACAGCGACCAGCCGGGTCATTGTGGCATCTGAAGTGTTTGATGAATTTAAAGAAATGCTCGTTCAAAAAACAAAAGAGATTACCATTGGCAGCGGTCTTGACAGCAGTACGTGGATGGGGCCGTGTGCAAGCGAAAATCAGTTGAATACTGTTCTTTCTTATATTAATAAAGGGATAGAAGAAGGTGCCAAACTCCTTATCGGCGGAAAACGTGCAGAGGAAGGAAGCCAGGCAGACGGATACTATGTGGAACCAACCATTTTTGACAATTGCACATCGGATATGGCCATTGCAAGAGAAGAAATATTTGGCCCAGTCATTGCCCTTTTAAAAGCGGAATCTGCGGAAGAAGCGCTGAAGCTTGCGAATGATACCGAGTACGGCTTAAGTGCTTCTATCTTTACAACGAATATTCAGCATTTATTGTCTTTCGTCAATGACATGGAAGCAGGGCTAATCCGGGTAAATGCAGAAAGTGCCGGGGTGGAACTTCAGGCTCCATTCGGCGGCATGAAGCAGTCCAGCTCACATTCCCGTGAACAGGGAGAAGCAGCGAAAGAATTCTTTACATCTATTAAAACTGTATTCGTTAAATAGAACGGTTGTTGAGAAAGGAAGAAGAAAAGTGTGGATCGTAACCGTTTTTTCTGAAAAACAGGTACGCATGTTTGAATACAGTTGTGAGAATGATGCAAGATCGGCAATGAAGACCCTATCAGGAACTGCCTTTTTAACCAATGTAATATAAAAAGGTCTAGCACGACAAGATTAACCTTGTCGTGCTTTTTCCATATCAATGTAAGTATCATCTAAATAAATACATCGCTTTTGTAAAAGTATGAGGCAAGTTTCAACAGGGTTTCCCAGTGAGTTTTCACTTGTATTTAAGTTAAACTTGAATGTTCGCTGACTGCAATTTTGGTTTGATTAGAACGATAAATCGAGAGAAAAATCTTTATCTTCCCACCTGGTCTTTGAATGATGTGAGTGAAAGTCTAACTTTATATATCACTCTTGATAAAATTTAAAATGGCCGATGCATCGGTTGACTTATAATTCTATTTGTCTTACAATTGTACAAAAGGATAATTTGTAGTTAATGAAACTAAGGTGACAAAAAAATTACAAGTATTTAGAAAGTTAATTTGTTAAATGTGCACTTGTTTCTAAACAGATAATTAAACATGAGTTTGATCTAAAGTCTTTGGATTTGAGTCAATAATTTGGACACAAAAAAGTTAAGTCTTAAGCAGTTCTTCTAATCAGATCCTCCATAGCTT
>NZ_JAVJNG010000062.1:0-1445 GCF_038806185.1 Domibacillus sp. 8LH
TGAACTGCCCCGTAAATGTTAGACACCAAACTAACATTTATGGGGTGTTTTTATGGCTAAATTTACAATGGAAGAAAAGATTCAAATTGTATTAAGGTATTTAAAAAGAAATGAAAGTATTTATACAATTGCTGAAGAAGCCGGGGTCAGTTCTCCAATCTTAAGTGGATGGATTCGTCTTTATGAACAGTTCGGTGCAGAGGGGTTTTTAAAATCCTATACAAGTTATTCTGCGGAGTTTAAACTTAATGTACTCAAGTATATGAAAGACACGGGTACATCCTCTTATGACGCAGCTGCCATTTTCAATATTTCTTCACCAGGCTTGATCCGAAACTGGCGAAAGTTATTTGAGACTGGAGGAATTGATGCCCTGCATCCAAAGAAAAAGGGGCGATCATTCATGAAAAAAGAAACAAAATCTACTGTTAAAAAACAATTACTAGTTGAAGGATCAATTGAGGCTCTTCAGTCTGAAAATGAGCGTTTACGCATGGAGAATGCCTACTTAAAAAAGTTGAACGCTTTAGTTCAAGAACAGGGAAAATTACAAACAAAGTCAAAGCGCAAGTAATTTTTGAGCTAAAGAATGAATTTGATATCGTGGAATTAGTTAAAGCCGCTGACATTCCACGCAGTACCTATTATTACTGGGAAAAACAATTAAATCGAAAAGATAAATATGTGAGTGTAAAAGAGGCCATTGAGGCCGTTTATCATGAACATAAAGGTCGTTATGGTTACCGCCGTATCCACAAAGAATTAAAGAAAAGGCACATTCACCATGACCCAAAGACCATTCATCGCTTAATGAATGAGATGGGCTTAAAATGTGAAGTGCGTATGAAAAAATACCGTTCATATCGTGGAAAAGTAGGTAAAATCGCCCCTAATATACTGAATCGCGATTTCAACACAGACAACATGAATGAAAAATGGGTAACCGATGTAACAGAATTTCACCTGTTTGGAGAAAAACGTTTTTTATCTCCTGTTCTAGACTTATGTAATGGGGAAATTATTGCGTATAAAGTGATGAAACGCCCTGTTTATTCACTGGTTGAAGAGATGTTAGAAGAAGCAGGGAAGCGAATACAGCCTGAAGATACAGTCATCCTCCATTCAGATCAAGGCTGGCATTATCAGATGGCCAAATACCAAAAAAAATTAAAAGAATATGGTATTCGTCAAAGCATGTCCCGTAAGGGAAATTGTTTAGACAACGCAGTCATGGAAAATTTCTTTGGCTTACTAAAATCGGAACTTCTTTACTTACAAGAGTTTGAGAGTATGGAACATTTTGAACGAGAATTAGAAGAGTATATTTATTATTATAATCACAAACGAATGAAGGCAAAATTAAATGACCTAAGTCCAATAGAATACCGGACTCAGGTCTTGGAAGCTGCCTAAACTTTTTTGTCTAACTTTATTGGGTCAGATCA
>NZ_JAVJNG010000064.1:0-1344 GCF_038806185.1 Domibacillus sp. 8LH
GGGACCGTCAATAATTTTGTGTAAATGGCGAATCCCTTTTCTTGCAAACTGTCATTTAATCAGTCGTTTTAAACATGGCTGCGAGCTCCGCACGCGCCTGGTCAAAACCAATATGGCACCGCAAAGCGAAGCGCTGGTTGTAATCCTCAAACTGTGAAACGAGAAAGCGCTCCAGCGCTTCTTCGTTTGGAAACTGCTCTTTGCGCTTCGTGTATTTCTTGATCTGTTTATTAAACGATTCAATCAGGTTCGTTGAATAAAGGCTCCGCCGAATGGATTTTGGGAAGCTATAAAACGTAAAGATATGCGGGTTCTCAGCCAGTGACTTCGTTACTCTTGGATAAATCGCCTGCCATTTGGAACAGAAGGCTTCCAGTGCTTGTTGTCCTTCTTCGGCGCTTTCAGCGCGATAGACGGCTTTGAAGTCCCCGCAGATTTCAGCCCGGTCTGAAACACGGACTTTATGGGCAATGGTGCGGGCAAGATGGACAAGGCATGTCTGATACTGAGCATGGGGATAGACATGGAAGATACTGTCCGTGATGCCTTTCAGGCCATCAGAAATAAACAAAAGAACTTCGTCTGCGCCTCTTTCCTTGATATCAAGAAGCAGCTCTTTCCAGACAAATGCCGACTCTGTGGGAGCGATTATGTAGGCAAGGACTTCTTTTGACCCGTCTTCCCGGATACCGACCGCCAGGTAGACGGCTTCTTTCGAAACCGTTTCACGTTTAACGGCAATGTAGGTAGCATCCAAATATACACAGACATATCGGGCACTAAGGGGACGGCGGATAAAAGCTTCAATCTGGCCCGTCATCGCTTTGGCCATGTTGGAAACTGTCTGCGGTGTGTAATGATGGCCATACATCTTCTCAATCAAATCGGAGATTTCGGTCATCGTGACGCCTTTTTGGAATAAGTGGATGACAAACGATTCAAGCGTGTCATTGGAGCGCCGGTAAGGTGCGATGGTCTGTTGTTTAAATTCTCCATTGCGATCACGCGGGATCGTTAGCTGGAGATCCCCATATTCGGTGTGCAGCGTGCGGGAATAGGCACCATTGCGGGAATTGCCTGAGTTAAAGCCAATCCGGTCGTATTTCTCGTAATCTAAAAACGCCGTTAATTCGGCTGCAAGCAGTGAATTAACCGCTTTTTCAAGGTGTAAACGAAATACTTCCGTAATGTCTTGTTTTTTTACTAGAGCGTCGACGATATCTGTTGTAAACTGGTTCATAGGGAAGACCTCTTTTCTGTGAATTGTGTTGTGGTGATTCAATTCTACAAGAAAAGGTCTTCCTTTTTCTATTTACTCATTTACACAAAATATTTTACGCTCTC
>NZ_JAVJNG010000065.1:0-1318 GCF_038806185.1 Domibacillus sp. 8LH
AAGGACTGGTGGAGCGCCTGGAAGTGAGAATGCCGGTATGAGTAGCGAAAGAAGGGTGAGAATCCCTTCCACCGAATGCCTAAGGTTTCCTGAGGAAGGCTCGTCCTCTCAGGGTTAGTCGGGACCTAAGCCGAGGCCGAAAGGCGTAGGCGATGGATAACAGGTTGATATTCCTGTACCACCAAGCATCGTTTGAGTGATGGGGGGACGCAGGAGGATAGGAGATCACGCAGCTGGATACGCGTGTTTAAGCAGTCAGGCTGGAAATGAGGCAAATCCCGTTTCCATTAAGGCTGAGCTGTGATGACGAGGGAATTTTAGTACCGAAGTCTTCGATTCCACACTGCCAAGAAAAGCCTCTAGCGAGATGTAAGGTGCCCGTACCGCAAACCGACACAGGTAGGCGAGGAGAGAATCCTAAGGTGAGCGAGTGAACTCTCGTTAAGGAACTCGGCAAAATGACCCCGTAACTTCGGGAGAAGGGGTGCTCTGGTAGGGTGCAAGCCCGAGAGAGCCGCAGTGAATAGGCCCAGGCGACTGTTTAGCAAAAACACAGGTCTCTGCAAAGCCGCAAGGCGACGTATAGGGGCTGACGCCTGCCCGGTGCTGGAAGGTTAAGAGGAGGGCTTAGCGCAAGCGAAGGTCTGAATTGAAGCCCCAGTAAACGGCGGCCGTAACTATAACGGTCCTAAGGTAGCGAAATTCCTTGTCGGGTAAGTTCCGACCCGCACGAAAGGCGCAACGATCTGGGCACTGTCTCAACGAGAGACTCGGTGAAATTATAGTACCTGTGAAGATGCAGGTTACCCGCGACAGGACGGAAAGACCCCGTGGAGCTTTACTGCAGCCTGATATTGAATTTTGGCACAGTCTGCACAGGATAGGCAGGAGCCTTGGAAGCCGGAGCGCCAGCTTCGGTGGAGGCGCTGGTGGGATACTGCCCTGACTGTGTTGAAATTCTAACCCGCACCCGTGATCCGGGTGGGAGACAGTGTCAGGCGGGCAGTTTGACTGGGGCGGTCGCCTCCTAAAATGTAACGGAGGCGCCCAAAGGTTCCCTCAGAATGGTTGGAAATCATTCGCAGAGTGTAAAGGCACAAGGGAGCTTGACTGCGAGACCTACAAGTCGAGCAGGGACGAAAGTCGGGCTTAGTGATCCGGTGGTTCCGCATGGAAGGGCCATCGCTCAACGGATAAAAGCTACCCCGGGGATAACAGGCTTATCTCCCCCAAGAGTCCACATCGACGGGGAGGTTTGGCACCTCGATGTCGGCTCATCGCATCCTGGGGCTGTAGTCGGTCCCAAGGGTTGGGCTGT
>NZ_JAVJNG010000066.1:0-1262 GCF_038806185.1 Domibacillus sp. 8LH
TGGATTTGAGTCAATAATTTGGACACAAAAAAGTTAAGTCTTAAGCAGTTCTTCTAATCAGATCCTCCATAGCTTGAGGTGTTTGATAGCCGATGCTGCTGTGAATTCTGTTTCTGTTGTACCAGCCCTCTATAAACTGAAACATGGCCAGCTTCGCTGCCCGGTAATCTGTGTACTGGGTATGATAGACTTCTTCTTTCTTTAATATGGCGTGAAATGACTCAATACAGGCATTGTCATAAGGACAGCCTTTCTGGCTGAAAGACTGCCTGATTCCGTGTTTTTGGACATGCTGAGTAAACTCACTGCTGGTATATTGTGAGCCAAGGTCGGTATGAAGAATTAAGCCCTTTCGGGGCTTTTGAGAAAAACAGGCGTTTTGAAGTGCTTCGATCACCAATTCGGAAGTCATAGAGCGAGAAAAAGAATAGCCAACGATTTTTTTCGAGTGCAGATCCAATACAGAAGCCAGATAGCACCAGCCATCTCTTACCGTAGGAATATAGGTAATGTCCGCCACCCACTTCTCATTGATTGTGCAGGTAGAGAAGTCTCGTTTTAAAAGGTTATCCAGCTGCACAACCTTTTCTTTTGAGGAGGAGGGACGGTACTTCTTCTTGGTAATTGAATGGATGCCTGCCTTTTTCATTAAGCGCTGAACACGCTTTAGACTTAAACAAAACCCGCTGTTTAATAAGGTTTTGTGAATTTTCGGAGCACCATAACGCGCCTTACTTTCCAGGTGAATCCGTTGGATTTCCTTCGTGAGTTCCTGGTTTTCCAGTTCACGTTTTGACGTCGTTTTTTCAAGAGAATTATAGTAGCTGCTTCTTGGCACAGCCAGCACTTCGCACATTTTCTGGACGGGATATTGATCTTTATGTTCCTCGATAAAATCGTTAAGCTCTGCTTCGGTTACTTTTTCGCGAATATGGCCATAGCCTTTTTTAGGATTTCTATTTCCTGTTTTAACCGAAGGTTTTCTTTCTGAATTTCGGCCAACTCTTTTGGTGTCAGTGCCTCTTTCTCTGAACTAATAGGGGTAAAGTCTTTCACCCATTTATAAATCGTTACGTCTGAGACGCCATATTCGCTGCTTAATTCTTTAACCGGGCTGCCAGAATGATACAAGTCCACAATCGTTTTCTTAAAGTCATCGTTATATTTTTTGCCTGCAGGTTTACGTTCCAATTCGGACACATCCTCTCAAAATAATTGTAAGGACTTAATTAAACTGTGTCCATGAAACTATACTAACTCCA
>NZ_JAVJNG010000067.1:0-1223 GCF_038806185.1 Domibacillus sp. 8LH
GTACTAATCGGAAATGGGATGGCCGGTGTCCGGTCTATTGAAGAAATATTAAAAATTAACCCGGATCGGTTTCATATTACTATTTTTGGTGAAGAGCCCTATCCGAACTATAACCGCATTCAATTGTCAAAGGTCCTTCAAGGAGATACAACGATCGCTGACATTACGCTAAACGACTGGAACTGGTACGAAGAACAAAATATTCAGCTTTATCCAGGTGAAGGGGTAACGCGGATTGATACAGAAGCAAAATGTATTCATACCACAAAAGAGCGGACAGTCCAATATGACAAACTTATTATTGCGACAGGCTCGGTTCCTTTTATTATTCCGGTGCCGGGGCATGAGAAAAAAGGCGTAACCGCATTCCGTGATATTAAAGACTGTGAAAAAATGATCGATGCGTCCAAAGAATTCAAAAAAGCTTCCGTTATTGGAGGAGGTCTTCTTGGACTCGAAGCCGCACGCGGGCTTTTAAATCTAGGCATGGAAGTAAACGTCATTCATCTGGCCGACTTTTTAATGGAGCGCCAGCTCGATGAAACAGCCGGCAAAATGCTTCAAAAAGAGCTGGAAAAGCAAGGCATGAACTTCCTTATGCAGAAGCAGACAGCCGAGATTTTAGGTAAAGATAGAGTAGAAGGCATCCGTTTCAACGATGGAGAAGAAATTGAAACCGATCTTGTGGTCATGGCAGTCGGGATCCGCCCGAATACCTCATTGGCGAAAGAGAGCGGCATTGCCGTAAACCGGGGCATTCTCGTCAACGACTACATGGAAACCAATATTCCAGATGTGTACGCGGTTGGGGAGTGTGCCGAGCACCGTGAAGTCGTCTACGGCCTTGTGGCTCCACTTTATGAGCAGGGCAAAGCAATGGCGGCGCACATCTGCGGGAAGCCGGCTGCCGGCTATGCAGGCTCCGTCTTGTCTACGCAGCTGAAAGTATCCGGTGTAGACGTATTCTCGGTCGGTGAGATTGTCGAAGACGAGGAAACGAAAACCATTAAAATGTTTGACGACTGGAAAGGCGTGTACAAAAAAGTCTTAATCCGTGACGGAAAAATGGCCGGTGCTGTTTTGTTTGGGGACACAAGTGAAGGAAATAAGCTGCTTCGCTTGATCAACAAAGGGGCAGAGGTGGAAGAATACATCGGCGCTGCAGAAGAAGCGGGAGGCGGCGAAAGCCTTGTCGCATCCATGGATGACAGTGAATTGATCTG
>NZ_JAVJNG010000068.1:0-1059 GCF_038806185.1 Domibacillus sp. 8LH
CCTCCAGTGAGTGTTACCTCACCTTCATCCTGGACATGGGTAGATCACCTGGTTTCGGGTCTACGACCTCATACTCATGCGCCCTGTTCAGACTCGCTTTCGCTGCGGCTCCGCCTTATCAGCTTAACCTTGCATGAAATCGTAACTCGCCGGTTCATTCTACAAAAGGCACGCTATCACCCGTTAAAGGGCTCTAACTACTTGTAGGCACACGGTTTCAGGATCTCTTTCACTCCCCTTCCGGGGTGCTTTTCACCTTTCCCTCACGGTACTGGTTCACTATCGGTCACTAGGGAGTATTTAGCCTTGGGAGATGGTCCTCCCGGATTCCGACGGAATTCCTCGTGTTCCGCCGTACTCAGGATACACTCAAGAGAGAAGAAAATTTCGGCTACAGGGCTGTTACCTTGTACCGCGGATCTTTCCAGATCGCTTCACCTATCCTCTTCCTTTGTAACTCCGTATAGAGTGTCCTACAACCCCAAGAAGCAAGCTTCTTGGTTTGGGCTATATCCCGTTTCGCTCGCCGCTACTCAGGGAATCGCGTTTGCTTTCTCTTCCTCCGGGTACTTAGATGTTTCAGTTCCCCGGGTATGCCTCCTCCTGCCCTATGTATTCAGGCAGGGGTGCCATCCCATTACGGATGGCGGGTTTCCCCATTCGGAAATCTCCGGATCAAAGCTTACTTACAGCTCCCCGGAGCATATCGGTGTTAGTCCCGTCCTTCTTCGGCTCCTAGTGCCAAGGCATCCACCGTGCGCCCTTTCTAACTTAACCTAAAATGGCGATTACTCGGTATTGCTTGGTGTTACTTTACGATATTATCCAGTTTTCAAAGAACAATCATGTTTAAAAGATCAAAAGCTAAGTACGCGGCGTCCTGCCGCAGCGCTTTTGTGACCTGCTCAGCAGGCCCGAAGGAATTCATCCTTCAAAACTGAACAAAATAACGCGTCAACGTGTGTGAGAACCAAGTTCTCACTTCCGTAAATATCCTTAGAAAGGAGGTGATCCAGCCGCACCTTCCGATACGGCTACCTTGTTACGACTTCACCCCAA
>NZ_JAVJNG010000069.1:0-1008 GCF_038806185.1 Domibacillus sp. 8LH
GATCGTTGCAGCGATCTTTTCTCCAATACCAGGGATAGATTTGATGATATTATATTCTTCAATTTCCTTAGCGAGGGCGTCTATTTCTGACTCTAACTTTGATAGATGTTCTTTGTATTGAAGAAGAATATTAATATACATACGAAGACTTAATATATGGCTTTGGTACACTGTTTTTTCAAAAGGATTACGGGCTGCTGCAGCTTTAAGCTGAACAGCTTTTTCTTTTGCCCACCTGATTGATCGACTTTTACATAATCCAAATATCTTGTCTGTAATTGTTTCTTCACTGGCTCTCAAAATATCCTCGGAAGAAGGGAACTCTGAAAGAGTTAAGAGTGAAACAACCGAATATAAATCGCCAAAGACCCCTTTATATTCAGGAAACACCTGTTCAAGCACTGCTTGAAATTGAAGCTTTGTCTGAATCATAACTCCAGTTATATTTTCGTGTTGTCTTGTAAGATTCCGAAGGTTCAATAACTGAACTCCACGCTTTTTATAAGGTTCTAATTCCTCTTTATAAAACAACTCACAGAGGAGGTAGGCATCAATGGCATCTGTCTTTACTTTTCTCAAACTTGATCCTCTTGCCTTATAGGAGATCAATGGATTGATGATAACTAATAAATAGCCTCGTTCTTCCAAGTATTGAACGACTGGAGTTTGATAATGCCCAGTAGCCTCTAATATTACTGAAGGTTTCTTCCCAGCTTCTTGCTTTACATTCTCAAGAAACGATACAAGTGAACGAAGGCCCTCAAGAGTGTGATTTACTTTAAAGCTCTTACTGTATGGCTTACCTTTATCTAGAAAGGCTTGAACCTGACTTTCCCCTTTCGATATATCCAGACCGACGACTGGATTCATTCTGAATCTCCTCCTAATATGGTGATTTGCCAGTAACCCCTAATCCTTCATGCAGTATCATAGCTTCGCTTGTTATACGAGATCTACGTCCCAACCAGCCTCAATCATGTTTCTACAAGTAGGGGGCGAACGGTTTAG
>NZ_JAVJNG010000006.1:0-149812 GCF_038806185.1 Domibacillus sp. 8LH
CTGAGCCAGGATCAAACTCTCCAAAAAGTGTTTGATTGCTCATTTGTTTCCATTAAAACACGGGGTGTTTTTAATGGTAGATAAAAAATTAAAACGTTGACGTTTTTATTGATTTTGTTCAGTTTTCAATGTTCAATTCGTTCAAGCCGTCTCTGCGACAACTAAAAAATCATATCATTAAATCTAATTCTTTGTCAACGTTTTTTTATACGTTGGTCTTAGAACTCTTCTGCTTTCATATTTTCAAAAGCTAATGGACTTTTATGATCTACAATGTATTAAGCAAATGTTGAAGATTTGCCCGCCGTTTCAGCGACGAATAATAATATAACACGCATTTAACACCATTACAATATGTTTTTTTGTTTTTCTTTTATTTTTTTCGATATGCAATACTATTCCATTTTGAATAGCGATTTTCATGCAGATTAAAAAATAATGATTTCTTTAAACAGCACCTGTTTTTTCCTGTTTCTTCTATAGTATTTGTTAATCTTCCTGCCCTGGCATGAAGCTGCTTAGCCGCTCTACATGTTTATTCGAATAGCGATCTTGCTGTAATGAACAAAAAACAAGCGCTATTCTTTTTTAGAAAAGAATAGCGCTTGTTATGTAGTTCTTACAAAACAAATGTATGATCATAGGAAGCCATTCCGTTGATCAGCCTTGCTCAGCCTCTTGAAACGCAGCGGCTACTTTTTCAAATTCCTCATCATCTTCAATAACGGTTAACTGATCAACACTTTCGCCTTTCAAAAAGAACACATTGATGTCTTCGTCTGAGGCTTCGTCAAGCTCTTCCACCAAACTAACAGCTGCATATTGAGTTCCGTCAATCTTCAATGTCCCAAGCACTTCAATTTCCTCTTCTTGGTCATTTTCATCTGCCAATGTAAAGATATCGCCTACTTGAATCTCTTCCATACTAATTCCTCCTCTGTTTCTGTTAGTGGGTTCGTTCCCTCAAATAGTATCTCCACAAGGTCATTGTTTATTTCTCCCCATTTGTTCCAACATACGCAAAACAAACCGGTACCACATGTCTATACCTCTTTTTCAAAAGAGAATCTTACTTTTCATCCGTATTTTCTTCTGCTTTTTTCGCTTGTGAAAGCACCTTCCAATAGTAGACAATCAACAAAACAGAAAGCAGAGCGAAAATAAACCCTTCAGCAGGTCTCATAATCGAAAACGGATTAAGTATGTGGTTTATAGAATGTTTCATGCTATACCCTTGAATGATATCCAGCAGCAGCATTAAGCCAAATAACATCGCCGCCACTAATACCGGAACACCAATCATTTTTAAAGCAACGCTCTTCATTGTTATTCACCCAGCCTCTCGATTGTTATTTCGTTGCCGGTTGCTTTTTTTGTTTCTTCCTATTTACTAAAACGGCACTCACCAGCAAAAGAAGCGGAAAAATCACTTGAAACGGCAAATGCAGATAGAGCGGCACAATGTCCAGTCCTTCCCGAATATGCTCCGGAAAATTGCTCGCTATTCCTACAGATAGAAACAGCGTAATAAACCCTAGAGGAAAAACAAGATGAGACGATTCTTTTACCTTGAATAAACTCGCTGCCCCCATAATGGCTACATAAACGAAAATCGTGATTTTAAAGAACCCGCCAATGATAACACCTATCATAAAAAATACATCTAAACGCTCAATGAATTCTGCAATCTCGATTGTTTGTATAGTGGAGAGCAGCGGAAATTGGGAACGTGAAAGCAGGCTGAAACCGAGGACGCTTAAATTGACTGCCATCGATACGGATAGAACGAGCCCGCTAACCAGCAAAGCATAAATGCCTACACGCTTTGCTTTGTTTAATTGATTTAAGTATGGATAAATCATTGTGAAGACAACGATTTCGCCGAAAGGAAAAAACACAGATTCTCCCATTGCTTTTAGCACCGTGACGGTTCCCTCCTCAAAGAGGGGCTGCAAATTCTTTGTATCAATAGAGCCATTAAATATAAGGAGCATCAAAGAAGTAACCGCAAGGATTAGCACAACGACAAAAAGAATTTCGCCTGTTCTTGCCATCGTCTCGATACCTTTTCTAATCGTATAAACAACCAAAACCATCCACAATAAGTTAATAATGAATAAAGGGGTTTCCGGATATGCGAACATAACAAGCATTTCTCCAAAGTCCCGCAGTACCCGTGCAGCAAGGTAGAACAGATACAGAACATATAAAAAGGCAAAAATCTTTCCAAAGAAAGGACCCCAGAGTTTCGGCATATATTCTGTCGGTACAAGTCCCGGATAGTAAGAGCCAACCTTATAGTAGAGTAAAAATAAAAGTAATCCTCCCACCATGCCGCCTAGAATGGCCAGCCAGGCGTCCTGTTTTGCTGTTAATCCGACCGGAATGATAATCGAACTTCCGAGTTGAAATAATATAATAAGCACAAACAGCTGGCGGGGACTGATTTTTGCTTTCTCCATTGCCCTTCACTTCCTTTTTATTCCTTTCCTTTTTTCATTTCTGATAGGTAGGAATTATTTCTTAGACCTGTTCGGCGGATATAGGATTCCACTGATACATCTACAGCCAGATTGGGGAAGACCTCATCCTCCCACTTCTTTTCAATCTTTTTCCATTCTTTTGGTTCAGCGCGGTGAAATACCTCTCCAAATCCAAAGATATCTGTTTTCCTCTTTTTTGTATGACGGATAGATGTTTCAATTTCCTTCTTTAGCTGTTTGCTTATATCGTTCTCTATTTTATCCAGCGTCTCTGGATCTTTCAGGTTAACAGGCACCGTTACTTCTCCAATATCGCCTTCCATATGAACAGCAACAGAAACATGCGGTTTTCCGTTTTTCATATCTGCCGATACATTTGTTTTTTGACGAACCACACGATAAGAAATAGCGTCTTTTTGACCTGCCCATGCTGTCGTGATAGTCGTGCTCTGAATCCGGTCCAAAACCCAAAGGGCGCTTCTCGCATCTATGCCCTCAATCCAGCCCACTAACTTTCCATTTTTAAAGATGGCATTACCATCTGCCTCAATAGACGTTGGTATCTCGGTTGCTTGAAGGCTCTCCTGCTTAGTTCCTGCTTTTGGATCACCTTTTAACGTAAAGCCGCTAATTATCGGCTCTCGGCCAGGCGATACAAGTGCGGTAATGGTTTCTTGTAAGTCAATGTTTATATTCTCACCCAGTGCTTTTTCTGTTGATTCCAATGTCTGCATGATTTTTTGGGAGGGGACTTTATCCAGAGCGGCTAGCGTTGTGACGAGATCCTTTGCCTTTACACCATGGGCAATTACGACAGACGTCGTTACGCGGAATTGGGAACCTCTGTCAAATGCCTCTAATGCAGGCGCAATGCCTTCTTTTTTGGCTACCTCTTCGCCAATCACCACAAGATTGGTGTGGGAATAATATGGTTCCCGTGAAATTTTCCTTGACATATTCCCATGGACTTCCATAATCGTATCACCTGTAGCCGTATAAACAGCAACAGGCGGACTTTGGCCTCCGCCTCCTCCCTGCAGACCGCCGGCAATATTCCCCGGGTTAAAGAATTGGTACGAAGCCTCATATTGCCCTTCTTCGTTTAGGTCAATTGCTACAGCAGCCACCATCGCTATATCGGTCAACTGCCTTTCACTCCAGCAGCCTGATGTAAAAACAGATAAACTAGCCAGTATCCCAAACAGAAAAGTGCGTTTACGATTCATTTTGATTCCCCTTTTCTGTGCTTTCGTTTTTAATCGTTCTCGGCTGAGGAGGAGCTGGCATTTGATTTTTCCCCTCACGCTTAACGTTGCCAGGACTGAAAAGGCTCGGACGCTTTTTCGTTGCCCACCATGGTGTGCGAATAAGAGTATCGCCATTTTCAACAGCTCTGAATGGACCGAGTGGCGCCATATATGGAACACCAAATGAGCGTAAGCTGCATAAATGAACAGTCAGCATAATTAAGCCAATGATAATACCGTAGAAGCCAAATGTAGCAGCAAGCCCCATAAAAATAAATCGAAGCAGGCGTACAGAGATCGCAATGGAGAATGAAGGCGTGGCAAAACTCGCGATCGCTGTAATGGCTACAACAATAACCATTGGCGGCGAGACAATACCAGCCTGTACGGCAGCCTGGCCAATAACAAGACCTCCGACAATAGATACGGTTGATCCAATCGCTTTAGGCAGCCTTAAACCAGCTTCCCGCAAAACTTCAAAGGCCAGCTCCATAATTAACGCTTCAACAACAGCCGGAAAAGGCACCGTCTCCCGCTGGGCAGCTATGATCAGGACTAACTGTGTCGGTATCATTTCTTGATGAAACGTGGTAGCGGCAATATACACGGCTGGCCCGATAAGGGAGATAAAAAAAATAAAAATCCGTAAAAAGCGGGTGAATGTCGCAATATCAAAGCGGAAATAATAATCATCAGGAGTTTGGAAAAATTGTATAAAAACAACTGGTACCAATAGAACAAACGGTGTACCATTTACAAAAATAGCCACACGTCCTTCCAGCAAGTTTCCAGCGATTACATCTGGCTTTTCCGTATGATAAATTTGTGGAAATGGACTGGCCGGCTGGTCTTCAATTAACTGTTCAATATAGCCCGATTCCAAAATGCTGTCGATTTTTATTTTCTTTAATCTTTTTTTGACCTCTTTAACAACATCGTGATCGACGACGTTATTTAGATACATAATTGAAACATTTGTATTGGTCTGGGTGCCTATTTTCATCGATTCTACCCATAAATCCGGCGTTCTAATGATTCTGCGGACCATCGAAATGTTTGTGGAAATGTTTTCGGTGAAGGCTTCTTTTGATCCCCGGATTACGTTTTGAGTAGTTGGCTCTGAAATCGAACGGCCTTCGCCGCCCTGTGTACTTGCGACAGTAAATGCTTTGTCCGTTCCATCAATAAAAATGAGTGTTGCCCCGACCAATAAAGATTCGAGCAGCTTACTCCATTCTGTTTGTTTTTTTACACCACCCATAGGGATTACCAGGTCGTATATGTTATCCAGCATTTCCGGCTTTGTTTCATTCTGTGAAGAAGATTGATACTGCATCAACGATTCGATCAAAAAGTCGTTTAATAATTGGTTATCCACCAATCCCTGTACGTAAATCACAGCCGCCTTAGCTTTTGAAGAACCGATTTTTATTTCGCGGATGATAATATCAGGACTGTTTCCGAATTTTTGCTTCACTAAAGAGAGATTGTCCTGTAAGTTGCTCGTTATCGACCCAGGCATCGGGTCAACTGGCTCGTTTGGTGCTGCTTGTTTTTTGCCTTTAAAAAATGGGGACATAGCGCTGCCGACCTTTCTGCTCTTTTTATCTTCAGATTTGCCTAAAAAAGATTTTTTATACGTATCTTTTCTTAAGCTTTATAGGCCGGCTGCCCACCCTGAAATGAGTCATGTACTGAATTCGTTACATGCTAAATGAAAAATAAGTGGAGTTGAAAAACAATACAGAGGAGCAACGAAGAACAAACATTGTAGGTTGATTTTTCTTGTCGTAAAGGAATAAACCGGGAAAATTCAGCTTTTATTCGATAGCCAAATCAGTCACTGGAAACCTCAAATCTTCACCTTAACACTCAATTATTATCCTTTATTTACCTAAAAATATCATTTATCATCTTTAGTCTATGCTAAGTGTATAAATTCTTACATTATAAATATTAATAGAGACCCTCCACTCAATTACTTAAGAAACCAAGTGTGGTCTAGACTTTTTATATAACCAGACTTTATTTTTATTCAGTTTTTTTAGAAAATACCGAATAAATAAACAAGTCATTCAGTATTGACAATTTAACTTTGCGTCTAATAATATGTAATATATTATACAGAGTGTTAGAATCGCCGGGATTATAGCTGCTTTCTGTATATACCGCACGACCATATTAACATAGGAAATAATGTTTTTACATATTTTCCCTGAAAAGAGCTTGTTATTATCGTTACATAGGCGGTTTTTTACATCCCCTTAGGTTATTTGAAATGACATAAGGGATAAACAGCTTTATAGGTAAGGACAAAAGGAGGAAATGAAATGGAGCAATTTATATCAACTCTAGTCGGGCAGATCAATGAGCTTTTATGGTCCAACATTCTGATTATTCTGCTTGTTGGAACGGGTCTTTATTTTACCTTCCGCTCACGCTTTTTACAATTTCGTCTTTTAAAGGAAATGGTATCTGTTCTAAAAGAAGGAAAAACGGGCGGTTCTGTTGGCCTTTCGCCGTTCCAGGCGTTTTGTATTAGTATGGCAGCCCGTGTAGGAACGGGTAATATTACCGGTATTGCGATTGCCATTGCTCTTGGCGGCCCGGGAGCGATCTTCTGGATGTGGGTGATCGCGCTGATCGGAGCTACATCCGGCTTTGTAGAAAGTACGCTGGCTCAAATCTACAAAGTGAAAGACAACGAAGGCTTCCGTGGCGGCCCTGCCTACTATATGGAAAGAGGCTTGAAAAAACGCTGGATGGGTGTCCTTTTTGCGATTCTTATTACTTTGTCATTCGGTCTTGTGTTTAATGCAGTACAATCCAATACGATTACAGTTGCGTTTGAAAATTCATTCGGCATAAGCCGCTTGACGCTTGGTATTATTATGACGATCGCTTTTGCCATTATTATCTTTGGCGGCATTAAGCGGATCGCTAAAGCATCAGAATACATCGTCGTTGTATTAGCTGTTCTTTATATCGGTGTGGCTCTCTTTATTACCCTTATGAATATTAGTGACGTACCAGACGTTTTAGCTCTTATCGTGAAAAGTGCCTTTGGACTTGAACAAGCAGTGGGCGGAACGTTTGGCGCTATTATTATGAACGGTGTAAAGCGTGGATTGTTCTCTAACGAAGCGGGTATGGGAAGTGCACCAAATGCAGCTGCTGCCGCTGTAACAAGCCACCCTGTTAAGCAGGGGCTTATTCAAGCTTTAGGTGTTTTAATTGACACAGGTATCATTTGTACAAGCTCTGCCTTTATTATTCTGCTTTCTCCGGTATATAAACAAACTGACCTAAGCGGAATTGAACTGACACAAGCATCACTGGCTACACACATCGGTTCATGGGCACCAGGATTTTTAGCGTTCATGATTCTCTTGTTTGCTTTCAGTACACTAATCGGCAACTATTACTATGGCGAAACAAACATTGAGTTTTTAAATACAAGCAAAACGTGGCTGATGGTATACCGTTTAGCGGTCCTGGGCATGATTCTTTTCGGCGCTGTAGCCAAAGTACAGCTTGTATGGGACCTTGCCGACTTGTTTATGGGCTTCATGGTTATCGTCAACCTGATTGCCATTTTGCTTCTATCTAAAATTGCTTTCTCCGCTTTAAGCGATTATACAGCACAAAGGAAAGCCGGGAAAAATCCGCAATTTTACAAAGACACGATTAAAGATCTGGATGGGGTCGAATGCTGGCCTTCTTCCAAAGAAAAATAACTATATGTAATTGAGATTTGTTTTTCGATACATCAAACAGCCGCTCTTTCTTTCTAAGAAGAGCGGCTGTTTTTTTATCACGCGGCGTCTCAAAAGCCCGATGCAGCTCCATCTCCTCGGGGATCTGCCCCGCCAAACATTACCTTCGTGTCCGGGTCGATTAAAATGGCGCCTGCATGCCCCATCGTATCGCTAAAGTCTTCTACAAATTCAAGCGAATGCCCTTTATCTCTTAACTGCTCCACTACTGCTTCAGGAATTCGCGCCTCTACTTTTAAGCTGTTAGAATCAGATCCCCACGTACGCCCATACAGCCACCTCGGTGCTTCGATAGCGGCTTGAACGCTATATCCGTAATCAACAATCCGAGTGACAAGAGCTGCCTGCGTCTGCGGCTGTCCTTCACCGCCCATTGTGCCGTAAACAAGGTAAGGGGCGCCGTTTTTAAACAGCATGGCAGGATTTAACGTATGAAATGTTCGCTTATTAGGCTCGAGCCGGTTGATATGTGCGGGGTCCAGTGAGAAGAAGCTTCCCCGGTTTTGCAGTGTTACACCTGTTCCCTCTGGAATGATTCCAGAGCCGAAATCATGATAAATACTTTGAATAAAAGAAACCGCATTTCCTTCTTTGTCTACCACGCCCAGCCAAACGGTATCTCCTTTCGGCTCAAGCTGTTTGTTTAAATGATTAGCACGTGTAAAATCAATTTGCGCTGCCAGCCGTTCTCCCCGTTCAACTGACAACAGTTTCCGGAGTGGAATATGAAGGAATTCCGGATCTGTCAGCCATTCATCCCGATCAGCAAATGCCAGCTTAGTCGCTTCGACCAGCAGATGATAATACTCCGCGGATCCTTCTTCAATAAAACGCAGATCAAACTGATTTAAAATATTTAAAATTGAGAGCGACGCAAACCCTTGTGTGTTAGGCGGTAAATTGTAAGCTGTATAGTCTCGGTAATTGACCGAAATAGGCCGCACCCAATCGGAGCGATGTCGCTGAAAATCTTCCATGGTCAAGAGACCGCCGTTTTCCTGAACCTCTTTGACAATTTGTTCACCCATTCTTCCATCGTAAAGAACCCGGCTGCCTTCTTTGGCAATGGCCTCCAGTGTTTCGGCTAAATCCGGCTGCTTCATGATTTCTCCTGTCCGGTAAGCCGTCCCGTCTTCTTTTAAAAAGGTTTCTCGAAACCCTTTGAACCGTTGAAGGTTTCTAAATTCTTGATCATGTTCATCTAAATTGACGTTCGTCCAATATTCCTGGCTAGGCGTAACAGGAAATCCATGTTTTGCATAAGAGATCGCTGGAGCCAAAAGCTCTTCCCAGGACAAGCTTCCTTCCATATGCTTTTTTGAGTACTTGTACGCTTCTTCCCACCCAGCAACTGCTCCGGGAACAGTCAGCGCTGCCAAATACCCGCGGGAAGGAATAGAAGTGAGGCCTTGATTACGATAAAAGTCAATGGTTGCATGCTGCCCAGCGCGCCCGCTGCTGTTTAATGCGTTGATCTCTTTTGTTTTTTCATTGGAAATCAGCCAGAAATTATCTCCACCGATGCTGTTCATATGAGGGTATACAACAGATAAAGTAGAAGCAACAGCAATTGTAGCTTCAATTGCATTTCCTCCTTTTTGTAAAACAGCGAGACCCGCTTGGGTGGCCAGATAATGAGGTGCTGTTACCATGCCGTTAGAAGCTAATGTAGTTGGGCGATACGAATTCATCGTTTGACTTGTCATACAAAAACCCCCTTTTATCAATATATGTATATGTGGTTTTTACAAAGACACATACGCTGTTATGTATTCTAAACTTATGCAGAAAATCAGTGTCTTGATTGCTATAGCATTACAGCTATTAAACTACAGCAGGCAGCATTTGGAATGATTAATGTAAGAAAATGTAACATAATTTATCAAATACCAGGAAATTAGCTTTCTGATTCCCTTATCAAGCCTGTATCAGCCAGGTTTGACATAAAAAAACGGCCCTTAACAAATGTTAAGAGCCGTTTTTTTATGTTGATTTTACTCGATATACAGCCGAATGCGTTCGAGGCTGTTTTTCCAATTATCCCGCAGGGCTTCTTTTGCCTGGGCCGGATTTTTTCTCTTTAATGCATCAATAATTTGTTTATGTTCCTCATAGGAGGAAAGTTTTCTGACGTTTAAACGAAAATAATGAAGTTCCATTCTTTTAATTTTCACCTTTACACCTTCAAGTATTTTCGTCAGCTCTGCATTACCTGAAAGCTGAATAATCTTATTGTGAAACTCGTTGTCTGCCTGGATAGCCGCAAGCTTATCATCACTGCGAAGTATTCGATAAAAGCGTTCATTTAGTGCTTCTAGCTCCGCAATGTCTTTTGAAGAAATAAACGCTGTACCCTGCTCTAAAGCCAGACATTCAAGTGTCCAGCCAATAGAGTAAATGTTTTCTGCTTCCACAGGGTTAATAGGCGCTACCTGCGTCCAGCGATTTGCTTTTGTGACAACTAATCCTTCATCTTCAAGCTTAAGCAATGCTTCCCGGACAGGTGTCCGGCTAATTCCCAGCATTTCTGACAACTCTTGATCCTTTAACTTTGCATCCGGTTCCAATTCACCAAGTACAATCCACTCTTGAAGTGTGTTGTAAGCTTCATCCCGCATGAATGTACGTTTAACCTTTCTTACCTCGTTTTTATCTATGTTCAACGTAAAACACCCCCAGTTTGTCGCATTGTATAACCTATGTATCCATCTCTTTAAGAAAAAATAATAATGGACCTCCATTTTATCTGCTATAGCGGAGAGTGGGCCTTCCTAAATTATAAGACGAAACAAACCCCTATTTTATTCTTTTTATATGATATGTAATATACCACATCTTGTTTGGCAATCAAGCTATTTTTGTTCTTCGAAATTTTAAACATTGTTGTTTTTTCATCAAAAAGTGATTGCTATACCTATGTCTCTCTTCTCTGTAGTATAGCCTCTCTATTCTTTTTCCGTTTAATTTGCCCTCCCTTATCGTTTGAATGTAACACAAATGCATGTTAGGCTATATTTAAGTAACATAAGAGGTGAAAAAAGTGGAGTTTGTCAACCCAATCAAAAATGTGCAGGACATCCAACTAATGAAGGCTGTATTACAAGAACGCTCTAGCCGAGATTTTGTTTTGTTTGTTCTAGGTATTAATACAGGGCTTAAAATTAGTACCCTTTTGTCTTTAAAAGTGAATCAGCTCGTGGAGGAATCTGGTGCCATTCAATCTTTTCTATTAATAGAAGACCAAAAAATTTACATTAATGACCAGGTAAAAGCGGCTCTGTCTTTTCATTTGGAGCAAACAGAACCGCCGCTTGACAGCTATCTGTTCAAATCGCCTAAAAGTGATGCCCCGATCACACGGCAGCAAGCATACCGCGTTATAAATGAAGCTGCCCGAAAAGTCGGGATTGCCGATCAAATTGGCACTCATACTTTGCGAAAAACGTTTGGCTATCATGCTTACTTAAAAGGAGTAGCCATCTCTCTTATTCAAGAAAGATTTCACCACGCCTCTCCGTCTGAGACATTCCGCTATATTGGAATGGATGAAAGAGACCAGAAGATCGATGTGAACCTGTAAAAAACACACAAAAAAGCCCTCAGAAGGAGAACACGCTCTCTTCTGAAGGCCTTCCCTGCGATTTAGTTTTCAAATTTTTCTTCTTTGATCGAAGAGTGAATCGATGTTGGTTCCGTAATCCTTTCATCTGTCACATGAAGCTGGCACGTTTTGTTTTCTTTAATGTATGTGAATACCCCGTTGTTAAAATCCGTACCGGTTTCTTTATAAAAAATTCCTTCATGAATCACATGGTCTGAGTGCGTAAAGGTAATTCGATGTCCGTCTTCTCCTTTTACGAGATACGCTCTTGTACCATTTTCAAAAAGATTTTCGTTGTCTTCGACAGACCGGTCGATGGACACAATATGAAAATCAACAAATGAAATTTCACGCAACAGTGTATTTACAAAAGAACCCTTTTTAATTTCTTGCCAGCGGCTCTGCGGAGACTGTCCCAAAATAATCTGGGTAATATTCAGCTCACGGGCCACTTCTGCGATCACTTTCGCGGCCGGCCTCTTTTCATTGTAGCGAATAATAAACTCTTCCGCCCCTAGTTCTTCGGCAAGAACTTTCCATTCTTGGATGTACGCCGCTTTGTCTGCGCCTACTTCGTCTTTCGGAGACGGATCAACCGTTAAAATATAAAGCGGGCAGTCCAGCATATCGGCAATTTTACATCCACGCTTAATAAGCCGCTCACCGTTTGGGCCATAATAGGCACACACTAATATACTTTCATCCATACGGGCTCTTGCTTTTTTCATAACCGTTTCACCTCTAGTATGATTTCCTGCTCCATTCGCCTGGGGACGTTTAAAACCAGGCTGAAAAAAGGAAAGAACCATTTTCTCACTTATCTTTAGTTAGGATAAAGGTCTATCCTGAAATTTTCAACCCCTAATCCAGGAATCTGGGCACTTTTCCTTTTAAAAGGCTTTTGCCTTTTTTAAAACTGATTGCGTTTATTTACTAAGTCAGGAGGGATTTATTTGACACTGATTCATCTGTTTGTTCTCGTTCCGATCCTGTCAGCGCTGCTGATCCCCTTTATCGGAAAATGGTTTCCGAAACTTCATCTTGGCTGGGCCGCTCTTTTTGTTCCCATTTTATTATTTGTTTGTTTTTGTACAGCCATTCCGAAAGTGGCGGCTGGAGGATCCGTCTTTGGATCGATGACCTGGTCACAGGCATTGGATCTTGCTTTTTCCGTGCATCTAGACGGACTCAGCTTGATTTTCACGCTGCTCATTACCGGCATTGGCAGCTTGGTCGTTCTTTATTCCATTTTTTATTTATCAAGAGAGCGGGAGTCTCTCTCTCACTTTTACGCCTATCTGCTTTTGTTTATGGGCGCGATGCTCGGGGTCGTTCTCTCAGATAACATGATCATGCTGTACGTATTCTGGGAACTGACCAGTATTTCGTCTTTCCTGCTCATCGCTTTTTGGTTCCGGCGGAAAAAATCCCGCTACGGGGCGCAAAAATCTTTTTTAATTACGGTTGGCGGCGGGCTTTTTATGCTGGTCGGCTTCATTATGCTGCATGTCATAACAGGGACAAACAGCATACAAGAAATCATTTCCATGGATGATTCTATCCGGGAACACGCGTTGTTTGTGCCAGCGCTCATTCTGATTTTAATTGGCGCATTCACCAAGTCCGCCCAATTCCCTTTTCATATCTGGCTCCCTGATGCAATGGAAGCGCCGACGCCTGTCAGTGCTTATCTTCATTCTGCCACAATGGTGAAAGCCGGCCTGTTCCTGGTCGCACGTTTTACACCCATTTTTGGCGGGGAAGCCGTTTGGTTCTGGCTGGTCAGTGGAATCGGAATGTTTACGATGTTTTGGGGTTCTTTTTCCGCTGTCCGTCAAAAAGATTTAAAAGCCCTGCTTGCGTATTCAACCATCAGCCAGCTCGGTTTGATTATGTTTTTGTTTGGAATGGGTTCTGCTGCGCTGCAGGGGGGCGCTTCCACAGAGTCTGTCATTTATACGAAAGCAATTTTTGCTGCTCTTTTCCATCTTGTGAATCATTCTACGTTTAAAGGCGCCCTATTTATGGTAGTGGGCATTGTTGACCATGAAGTCGGCACCCGGGATATCCGGAAGCTCGGCGGACTGCTGCCTTTTATGCCGGTTACGTTTACTTTAGCCGTCATCAGCAGTTTTTCTATGGCGGGACTTCCCCCGTTTAATGGCTTTTTAAGCAAAGAAATGTTTTTCACCGCTTCTCTACAGGCAGGCAGCATGAACATCTTTTCCATGGATACATGGGGACCGCTTTTCCCCATTATCGCATGGGCCGGCAGTGTGTTTACGTTCGTTTATTCTATGTTTATCGTATTTCGGACGTTTCTTGGTCCGTACCGCCGCGAGCGGCTCGAAAAAACCCCTCATGAAGCACCTCTGGGTATGTTGATTTCTCCGATTGTGCTTTGTGCGATCATTATAACGTTATTTTTTGTTCCAAATGGGCTGAGTCATTACCTGCTGGCTCCGGCCATGCACAGCATTCTTCCTTCTTATCAAGGCATGAAAGGTTTGATTCCGCATATTTCAGCCTGGCACGGCTTTAACCCAGAACTGATTATGACAGCAGGTGTTGTCGTAATCGGTGCACTGCTGGCGAGAATGTACCGCGCCTGGCAGGATGTGTACGAGCTCTTTCCGGCAAGCCGGAGTCTTGACCGCGGTTATCAGTGGCTGCTGGCCGGAAGTGAAATAGGCTCAAAAAAAGTAACCAATCTCTATATGACCGGATTTTTGCGCCATTACTTGTATTATATTTATGGCTTTTTGATTTTCTTGACGGGCGGCACTCTTCTTTTTTCAGGCGGGCTTTCCCTTCGTTTTTCTCACGATGTGCCCGCTGCTCCATATGAAATGCTGCTCGTACTCATTATGGCAGCAGCAGGCGTCGGCATTCTTTTTACCAAGTCACGGATGACGGCCGCGCTGCTTAATGGCATCCTTGGATACTCGATTGCGATTTTCTTTGTGCTTTTTCGGGCACCCGATCTTGCTTTAACACAACTCGTAGTAGAAACCGTTACAACCGTTTTGTTTCTGCTTTGCTTTTATCATCTGCCGGAATGGCCAAAAGAAGATCGTTCCTTTAAAGTACGTGTCCCTAAAATACTCATCTCTATCGGTATGGGTATGTTAACGGTGCTGCTTGCTCTTTCGGTACAAGGAAATAAATTATTTGATTCCATTTCTTCTTATTTTGAAGATTCTTATGATCTTGCAGGCGGACGTAATATTGTGAATGCTATTTTAGGAGATTTCCGGGCGTTTGATACGATGCTTGAAGTTGTTGTGTTATTCATTGCCGGAGTGGGCGTCTATACACTGGTGAAGCTGAAAATACCGAAAGGAGCGGATGATCATGAGAGAAAATGATTTGATTTTACAAACGGTCTCAAAAGTTGCCGTCTTTATTATTCTGACTTTCGGTGTATACCTGTTTTTAGCCGGACATCATCATCCGGGAGGCGGTTTTATCGGCGGGCTGACTCTTTCATCCGCTTTCGTTCTTTTATATTTAGCGTTTGATGTAGAAACCATTAATAAAGGCCTTCCTTTTGATTACAAAAAAGTCGCTGCGCTCGGTGTAATCATTGCCACTCTTACCGGCACAGGTTCTTTGCTGTTTGGCAGCTCTTTTTTAAGCCAGACGTTTGCTTATTTTAACCTCCCTATTTTCGGTAAAACAGAGCTTGCGACCGTCATGCTGTTTGAGTCCGGAGTGGCGCTCGGTGTGATCGGCGTAGTGGTCACGATTATTATCAGTATTAGTGAGGATGTGTAAGATGGAAACCATGATTATTCTTTTAGTTGGCGTTCTTGTTTCAACAGCCACCTATCTGCTGCTTTCTAAAAATATGATTCGAATTGTGCTTGGAACTGCCATTTTATCACACGCTATTCATCTGCTGCTCATGACAATGGGCGGACTGAAAAAAGGCAGGGTTCCTATTTTAGGCGGCCAGGCTGATACCTACACAGATGCCTTGCCCCAGGCATTGATCTTAACAGCCATTGTCATCAGTTTTGCTGTGACTGCTTTTTTTCTTGTTCTTGTATATCGTACGTATCAAACGACAGGTGCCGATAATCTGTACGATCTGAAAGGGCCTCACGATGAATAACATATTGGTTTTCCCGATGATTGTGCCGATTTTAGCGGCCATGCTGCTTCTTTTCTTTCGATCAAACCGTGCCATTCAGCGCTGGGGCAGCGTTGGAGCGATGACGGCCGTGTTTTTGATCAGTATATGGATTCTGCAGCAGGTGATGCGCCGCGGTATCCTCCGGCTCGACTTTGGTGAATGGCTGCCTCCGTTTGGGATTACCTTTGTAGCGGATGTATTTGCGATGCTGCTTGTCACAGCTTCTTCTCTTGTCACCGTTCTTTGTTTAGTGTATGCCGCTTTTGTGAAAGATGAAAAACGCGAATCTTTCTTTCTGTATCCTTTTTCACTGCTTCTCGCTGCTGGCGTAAACGGCTCGTTTTTAACGGGAGACTTGTTTAATTTGTTTGTCTGCTTTGAAGTCATGCTGCTCGCTTCTTACGCCCTGATGACACTCGGCGGGGAAAAAAAGCAGCTGACCGAAGGCATTAAATACATGCTGATCAATATTTTATCATCCTGGCTGTTTCTGCTCGGGATCGCGTATCTTTATGGAACACTCGGAACTTTAAATATGGCTCATTTGTCCCTGCGGATCGCAGAGGCTGGACAGCCGCCTATTTTAACCACGATCAGCATGCTGTTTTTAGTGGTCTTCTCCTTAAAAGCAGGACTCGTTCTTTATTTCTGGCTTCCGGGCTCCTACAGCGCACTGCCGGCAGCCATCTCCGCCCTGTTTGCCGCTCTTTTAACGAAAGTAGGCGTTTATGCGCTGTTCCGAACCTTTACCCTGCTGTTTTACCATGAGCCTTCTTTTACGCATACGATCATCGGATATATGGCGGCTGCGACTATGATTGGCGGCAGTATAGGAGCACTTGCCCACCGGGATGTAAGGAAAATTGCTTCTTATAATGTTGTCATTGCGATCGGCTTTATCCTGGTCGGTCTTGCTTCTTACAATGAAGCGGGGATTCAAGGCTCTATTTATTACTTGATTCATGACATTGTCATAAAAGGCCTGCTGTTTCTGCTTGTTGGGACGATTGTTCATTTAACCGGTAAATCCCGGTTTGACGAGGAAAGTGGCTTGATCACCAACTATCCGCTGTTTGGCTGGCTTTTCTTTATTATGATTCTCTCGCTCGGCGGCATTCCCCCGTTCAGCGGATTTGCAGGCAAGCTGTTCATTGGAGAAGGAGCCGTTGGGGCAGGGCATTACGGATTAACGGCTGTTGCGTTTCTATCGAGCCTGTTTGTCCTGTACTCCCTTTTACGGGTGTTTCTCATTATGTTTTGGGGAGAATCGACCATTACGTCGAAAAATCAAGTGCCTTTATCGAAAGGAATGCTTGCATCCCTTTTGGCTTTAGGGATTCTGACGACCGTGCTTGGGCTTGGAATGGATCTTCTTTCTCCTTATATTTCAGAAGCCGCTGATGTATTGGTGAATCCAGATTTGTATATTGAAGGAGCCATGCAAAATGATTAATACTGGCGCTTGTCAAGGAGGTGCAGTCTCGTGCCGGTTCAATTTCTATTAAATATATTAATCGCCGTTTTATGGGTGATGTTAAAAGATGAAGACAGCTTTCAGCTCGATACGTTTGCCGGCGGTTTTCTGCTTGGCATCGTGATTATTTTTTTGATGCACCGATTTTTCGGTACGCCTTTTTACTTGAAACGTGCCTATTCCATGCTGAAACTGTTTCTTATTTTCAATTATGAGCTCTGGACATCCAGCCTTATCATTATGAAGCAAATTTTAATTCCGGGCGTGACTTTCGAGCCCGGTACGTTCTCGTATCAAACAAAGCTTAAAAGTGAATGGGAAATAACTGCTCTTGCGCTTCTGCTTATGCTGACGCCCGGCTCTACCGTTCTGCGCATTTCGCCTGAAGGAAATGAGTTTTTTATCCATGCAATGGACATGAAGAAAACGAAGCCCATGGTTTTACAATCCATTCAAACGTACGAAAAAATCATTTTGGAGGTGACCCGGCCATGATCTATTCTATTTTTACTGCGGCGGTTGTGCTTTTCAGCCTGGCGATCGGACTTTGTCTTCTTCGTATCCTTAAGGGGCCTACACTGCCAGACCGAGTCGTCGCATTTGATGTGATCGGCGTTAATTTAATGTCAATGGTAGCTGTTCTTAGTGCCCTGCTTCAAACGAAAGCCTATTTAGAAGTGATTTTAATTATTGCGATCCTTGCCTTTATCAGCACAGTCGCTTTTTCAAAATACATGGAAAGAGGGATCATCATTGACAGAAAACCAAATCGTTGAGCTGGCTGCAGCGTTGATGGTTCTGCTTGGCGGCATTATCGCCCTGATCAGCGCTTATGGCGTTTTAACTCTTCCTGATGTGTACACACGCTCACATGCCGGAACCAAAAGCTCTACACTCGCTGTTCTGCTGGCGCTGACCGGCGTATTTATTTATTTCTGGTCGACAGAGCATTATATTAGTATTCGTCTTGTTCTGGGCATTGTGTTTTTATATTTAACTGCACCGGTCGCTGGACACCTGATTTGCCGGGCTGCTTATAATTCAGAAGCAAAAATGGTAGAGGAGCCGGTGGAAAGCAGCTTGAAAAACATAACCGAAACGGATCATGAAAAACCTGTCCCTTAAGAAAAAGACTGCTCACACATGTATTTATGTAGATGTGTGAGCAGTCTTTTTTGTTATTCTATTCATCTCTGGCATTCCCTTTTTTCTTTTATATCATGTCCTCAAAAGATCTATTGCCACCCTCTGATGCAATTAAAACAATAGCGTAAATATACTCATGGTCACTCTATAAAAATATTTTTATTACGCTGTGCAGCAGCCCAATTCAATACATACTTTTTTTCAGGTGCTGCGCAAATCGCCCCTTTGACAGCAGCAGTCAGTGCACCGCTTGCATTCGCAAAAGAAAGAAGAGATTTGTAATGAATGTTGATGGTTTCAGCGAGCCCCTTACTATGGACGTTCAGCTCCAAAATTTTTGATAAAAAGCCTCCAACAAATGCATCACCAGCGCCTGTCGTATCCATGACTGCTACCTTAAAACCTGGATCGTGAAATTGCTGGCCGCTTTTCAAAAAAAGGGAGGCGCCATTTTTACCTTTTGTGAAAATGACTGCTTTTACATTTCCGGTGAACAAAGAAGCAATGGCTCTTTCTTCTTCCTCAATACCCGTAATAAAAAAAAGTTCTTCATCTGAAATTTTCAGCAAGTCCGCCATCGGTATAAATGCTCTGATCGCTTCGCGGCAGCTTGTTTCATCCGGCCAAAGAGGCAGGCGTACATTCGGATCAAAGCTGATGATTCCCCCCTTTTCACGGCAGCCGTTGATCGCTTTTTTGTGTGCTGACCGAATCTCATCATGAGTTAAATTGACCGAGCAAAAGTGAAGTACATCTCCTGACTGGAACCAGCTTTCCTCTATCTCTTTTTCCTCAAGCAGCAAATCTGCTGCGTTTTCCCTATAAAAAGTAAAACTTCTTTCACCTGTTTTATCCACTGAAACGAATGCCAGCCCTGTTTCTCCTTTGTCACTGCGCACGATGTGTGACGTGTCAACGTGATATTCTTCGAGGATATCCATGAGATGATCTCCAAAATGGTCATTTGCGATTTTTGTGATGATGGCTGCTTCCCCGCCGTATTTTGCGACGGTAATCGCTACATTCATCGGAGCGCCGCCGGCTACTCTCTCAAAACAGGCTGCATCTTTTAAGGATATGTTTTTTTGGACCGGAATAAAGTCAATCAATGCTTCTCCTATACAAAATACTTTTCCCATTTTGCACCTCTCTTTTTATGTTGTTTTTCCTTCAATCAGCTTCACTGGAAAAATAAATTCTTTTGTGTCGACCAGGTTATACTGTCCTTCGATTTCCTGGATGAGTGTATGAACCGCTTTTTGGGCCATTGCATGGAGCGGCTGCTGAATAGTTGTCAGTTCGGGCAGAATGGTCCGCATGCTTTCTGTACCATCATATCCGATGATTTTTAACCGTTCCGGCACGGAAATCTTTCTTCGTTTTGCTTCTGTTAATACACGGGCAGCGAGGTGGTCATCACTTGCGAAAATCCCATCAACCTCAGGATTTTCATCGAAGAGACGCTTGATCAGCAATTGAATTTGCCTTTCGCTGGACCTTGCCAGTATTTCATACGTCAAGTGAGGCATGCCCGCCTTTTTTAACACATCTTCATAGGCATCCCTGCGTTTGTTAGCCGGTGTTTCTAATTCCCTGGGGCCATTTATATGAATAATGGATATACAGCCTTTTTGAACAAGCAATTCTGTTGCCAGCCGGCCGCCTTGATAATTATCACTGGAAACGACTGGAATGTTTTTGGATAAGTAGCGGTCAATGCCTACAACCGGCAAGTTGGATCGCTGATAATCTTTAATCCCTCGATTGTGTGCCCCGCTAATAATGCCATCCACTTGATTCCGAAGCAGCATGTCGACATATAATTCTTCTTTTTCCGGATGGTTAGAACTGTTGCATAAAAGAACCTTATATCCTAACTCAAAACAAATATTTTCCATGAGCGCGATCAGTTCCCCGTAAAATGCATTCGCCGTTGAAGGAAAAACAAATCCAATCAGATTGGTTTTTTTTGTATAAAGCGATCGGGCAAGGTCATTCGGTATATAGTTTAATTCCATCACGGCCTCTCCCACTTTTAAACGAGTTTGTTCACTCAAGTACCCCCGGTTGTTTAGTACCCTGGATACCGTTGCAGGGGAGACGCCGGCCCGCTCGGCAACATCTTTTATTTTCGGCTTCACGATGATCCCCTTTTCTTTAAACAAAAAAGGAAACGAGCTTTTCAGACCCGTTCCTTTTTTGCATTTTTGCTTTACTCTGCACTTGCTGCATTTCGGTCATAGCCATCCTGCTTGATGCTAAGCCATGTTTTTAAGCCAAGGCGGTCAAGCTCCGCTAAATAATCCTGCCATTCTTCTTCTACTTTTCCTGTTTTAATCCATTCCGCGCGCTTCCGGTGCACGTAAGCAAACAAGTCTGTTTCAATTTTTGACAGCTTTTCTAATTCTTCTAATGAGAAGAACACTTTCGGATAAATATTGTCTGCTTTCATATGCGGTACCATAACATTTTTCATCAGCCCAAGTCGCCACGCTGCATCATCTGGTTGTGTTGTGAACTTTCCGTAATATTCATCGAGAATTGCCAGCGGGCCGCCGATATTTGTTTTTTGTCTTAACTCTGCCGGTGCTGCGCCTTCAAGCGGAAGATGCTTCAGCATATTTTTTTCTTCATCATACTCAAAAATATTTTGCTGTTTGTTATCCCCGTATGTGCCCCAGTTGTTTTGAACAGACTGAATCGGGTCGTACAATTGGTCAATCCACTTCGCTGTCAGCTCCATATTTTGGTTCGCGCTTGTAATGACCATCCGGCCGCGGTCAAATCCCATTCCATTCGTACGGGCCACATTGATTTCGCCGCTTGGTCCTGCAAGCGGATTCATTAGCTCGTATTTTTCATTCATGCCGGTAATATTCGCTTTATCCCAAGTGAAATAAAGACCATACCGTTCATCTTTTCCTTTAGATAAATACGTGTTAAAGTCCTGTTCAAATGCTTCCTCGTCAATTAATCCTTCTTGATACAGCTCATTAAAGTACTTCATGGCTTCTTTGTAACCGTCCTGATTCGCTGTAAAAGTCACTTTTCCATCATTGGTTACAACGGTATGATCCCAGTTGTCTCCGAGTCCGAATGACCCGAATAAAAAGGCTAAATCTTCTCCTCCTTTATTAATAATAAAAGACATTGGAATTTCATCTGCCTTGCCATTTCCGTTTGGATCCTGTGTTTTAAATGCGATTAATACTTTCTTTAGTTCTTCTGTTGTTTTTGGCATGTCCAGCCCCAAATTATTCAGCCATTCCTGATTAATCCATGGAAAAGTATCAACAGAGTGAATACTTTTCTTGCCGGAACCAAGCTCTTCAATCCATGGGAACGCATAAATATGGCCGTCTGGTGCCGTAATCATAGCCCGGTATTCCGGTGCCTGCTCAAGTACTTTTTTGAGGTTTGGCATATGCTCTTCAATCAAATCCTCAACTGGGATGATCGCCTCATCATCTGCCAGCTGCAGCAGCTCATAATCGCTGTAGGCCGCATCCATAATAGCATCGGGCAGATCACCGCTCGCCATTGCTAAATTCCGCTTTTCAATAAAGGAGTCATTCGTGTAGTTTTTCCAGTCAATGTGTACACCTGTTTTATCTTCAAGACGCTGATAAATCAATTTTTCGTTTGGATCCTCCGGTGCCAGAGGAGAGCTTTGCGTCATAAATTTTAAGGTTACTTTTTCTTTTAACGGAAATTCAATATTTTCAAGGTTCAAAGCCTCACTTGAGCTGCTCGAGCTTCCCCCATTTCCGCAGGCTGAGAGTAGTACTGCGGAGATCGATAGCGCTGACATTACCTTGTATACTTTTTTCATTCCAATCCCTCACTTTTTTATTTAATAGAACCAACCATGGCTCCTTTTTCAAAATACTTTTGAAAAAACGGGTACATAATAAGCAGCGGCAGGCTTGAAATAATAATAGATGAATACTTAATCATCTCTGATACTTTTTTCAGTTCAGCCATGGCCAGCTGGTCACTGATCATGCCCGGCTGTACTTCGTTTTGGATCAGGATGGAACGAAGAACGAGCTGCAGCGGATGCGTCGACGGATCTTCCAAATAAATCATCGCGTCGAAGTAAGAATTCCACTGTGCGACAAAAGCATATAGGGCAAGAACGAGAATAATAGGCTTAGACAACGGCACAACGATTTTAAAGAAAATGTGCAGGTCCGAAGCGCCGTCGATCCGGGCTGCTTCAAACAGCTCTTTTGGAATCGCTTTAAAATACGTTCTGGCTAAAATAATATTAAACACGCTGACGGCGCCTGGAAGGACAATCGCCCAAATGGTGTTCAGCATGCCAAGATCTTTAATAACGAGGTAGGTTGGGATCAGCCCGCCATTAAAAAACATGGTAATAATAAAGAACATCATAAAGATCTGCTTTCCTTTAAAGCCATCAATCGCCAGTGGATATGCGGCCAAAATCGATGTCAAAACGGTCACGAGTGCAAATAAGCCGGAGTAAAGAAATGCGTTAAAAAATCCCCGCACAATGGCATCATTTTGGAAAATTCGTCTATACCCTTCCAGTGTCCAATCAGAGGTACTCAATGCCAGCCCTTTTTGAAGCAGCACGTTTGGGTCTAAAAACGACGCCAGCAAAATATAAGCAAGTGGAATTAAAATAATAAGCGTAAATAATACAAGCATGACTTTATTGGCCAGCAGCAGCACCCGGTCAGACTTGGTGTATTGGAAATTCACACTGACTCCTCCTTTAGTAGAGACCTTCGCCTTCATTAAGCCGTTTCACGACAAAGTTCACAAATACAAGCAAAATTAAGTTAATCACCGAGTTAAACAGGCCAATAGCGGTTGAATATGCATAGTCACCAGCCTGCAGGCCTACTTTGTACACGTACGTCGGCAAAATTTCTGATGTTGGAATATTCATATCCGTCTGCATCAGATACGCTTTTTCAAATCCAATCCCCATGATGCCCCCGGCAGCTAATATAAATAAAACGGCCATAACGGGTTTCAGGGCTGGAAGATCAATATGCCAGATTCGCTGCAGAAGCGATGCCCCGTCAATGGTCGCCGCATCATGAAGCTGCGGATCCACATTGGCGAGTGCTGCTACGTAAATAATCGATGACCAGCCGGCCGCCTGCCAGATGCCGGACAAAATATAAACAGAACGGAAATACTCAGGCTCTGTCATAAAGGAAACCGGCTTATCCATAATCAGTGTGATAAGTGTATTCACCATGCCGTTTGGCGATAAAAAGATAAAAAGCATCCCGGTAATGACAACAACCGAAATAAAGTTAGGCGCGTATAAAATAAGCTGAAGGTTTTTTTTTACGCGCTGGCGCCTGATTTGATTCAGCATAAGTGCCAATAAAATAGGTACTGGAAATCCCAATACAAGGCCATAAAAGCTAAGCTTTAATGTATTCATAAAAATGTCATAAAAGTTTGGTGATGTGAGAAAGCTTTGAAAGTGTTCAAGCCCGACCCATTCACTCTCCCAGATCCCTTTTATCGGGCTGAAATCCTTAAAAGCGATAATGGCTCCGTACATCGGTACATATTTAAAAATGATCGTTAATAGCACGGCCGGCAGCAAAAACAAGTAAAGCAGATAGTTTTGCATGATATATTGCAGCACTTTATGACGCTCTTTTTTAGCCGTCTTCTCCAGCACAGACGTATTTTCCACCTTTCTCCCTCCTCGATTTGTTCAACTCGTTTCTTCCGTAATTGCTTGGTATGTCAACCGGTTTCACAATTAGGTTAAAAAATAATTTGCCCGCTTTTATTTCCAGATTGTTTGTAACGGATGGACGACGAGTGAAACAAGTGTCACTTTTCCGTTCTCTGTGAATAACTCGACAGTACGGCTATCGCTGTCTGGAAAAATCAAATCAGTCATAGCTACTTCTCCGTCGTTCGCAAATACTTCCACCGATGACCAGTCAACAAAAATCCGCAGCTTTATTTTTCCTTCTTTAGGTGAAAGTACAGCTTGATGCTTGGCGGCGAAGCCCTCATGAAAACCAATCTGTCCGGAAGCCGTACGATCCATAAATAACTGTTCATTTTTCACATCATATCCTACAATCGTTTTTTCCGTGGAGGAAGTGCATAATGAAAAGCCAAATACGGCGATATCACCTATGTGAAACTCTGCTTCCAGCTCATATGAATTTGCCTCTGGCATATACACCACTTCTGTTTGATCGATAACTTTATTTTCTTTTAATAAAATGCTCTGTGACCGGAGTGCTTTTAATTCCTCCACCGGCGATTGAACGAGCCGTATTCCCTGCTCGCTTGATGCAAGCGACAATGTCCGCGGGAGTGTCATAGCTCCCCGCCACTTTGTAGATGGTGTCAGGTTCGCGTATTTCCAATTGCTCATCCAGCCGATATACACTCTTCTGCTGTCTGAATGCGGAATATCCGACCAGCTGACACCCGCATAGTTATCTCTGCCATAATCCAGCCATAGTATTGTATCTTTTGAATTTTCATTTCTAAATACTTTTCCGTCAAATTCACCAATAAAGTATTGTGTTCTCGATCCTTCTGCAAAACCGGGATTATCGCCTACACTGACAAGCAGTACCCACTTGCTTGCTGATGGATCTCCGTCAACCGGAAGCTCGAATAAATCCGGGCATTCCCATACGCCTTCATGAAATCCCTGATTTTCACCAAACTCACTCGCAAATGTCCATTCTTTTAAATCGGGTGATGTATAGATGCTGATGGTTTGTCCCGTTGCCAGTACCATCACCCAGCGATTCGTTTCAGTATGCCAGAACACTTTTGGGTCCCGGAAATCCGGTTTTGATTCATCACTTAAGACAGGATTTCCTTCATACAGCTGCCACGTTCTTCCGTTGTCTTTGCTGTAAGCAATGCTCTGTACTTGCCTTGGACGATCCGAATCCGGGTATGTGCCTGCATGTGTGAAAATGGCTACCAGCCCGCTTTCACCATCGAAAAAGCCAGTTGTATCCTGCCAATCAACAACTGCGCTGCCAGAGAAAATGGCTCCGATGGAATCCGGCTCCAGCGCTACAGGCAGATGCTCCCAGGATACAAGATCACTTGAAACCGCATGCCCCCAGTGCATTGGCCCCCATGTCGTTCCATGCGGGTGATATTGATAAAATAAGTGATACTCTCCGTTGTAATAAACCATTCCATTCGGATCATTCAGCCAGTTTGATTCCGGCGAATAATGAAATTGTGGACGATAGGGTTCCGTATAATAAACATCTTTTATAGGTATTTGTGTCATGGGCTTATTCCCTTTCTGTCAGTTATTAAAGCGCTTTCTATAAATTGAATTGTATGTCATCCGGTTTCATATGTCAACCGGATGACAGAAAATATTTTTGCTTTCTGATCTGCTTATCTGACTGATGAAAAACCGATTATGTATGCTTCTAATAGCTTTTGAAAATACAAAAGAACTGTCTCTCGTTTGAGGCAGTTCTTTTTTGTATAAACCGTATTTTCAACATATTCTCCGCTGTCTTTGAAACTACGAAACGTTTTTTTGCTTCTAAGTGCTGGCCCCTTCAATAAGCTGAACCGGAAAGACGTATTCTTTTTCGGTCTCTTTTTTAGGCGTTCCTTCAATCTCTTCTATTAAGAGAGCAACTGCTTTGTCTGCTATCGACACAATCGGCTGTTGGATTGTCGTTAATTCCGGAAAGATATCTCTAACAAAGCTTGTGCCGTCATATCCGACAACTTTTAACTGCTCCGGTACGCTTTTATTTCTTCGCCTGGCTTCCGCTATAACCCGTGAAGCAAGATAATCATCACTTGCAAAAATGCCGTCTACATCCGGCTCTTCATCAAAGAGGCTGTTTATGATTTTTTCCGCAGGACCCATTACCGGTATTTCATATGTTTTATATTCCATCCCGTTTTCTTTCATCACATCTTCATATGCATCTCTGCGTTTATTCGCAGGACTGGCCATTTCCCTTGAACCATTAATGTGAATAATCCGCTTACATTTTTTTCGAACGAGGAGCTCACTTGCCAAACGGCCGCCTTGATAATTGTCGCTTGATACAACCGGAATCGTTTCAGATAAATAACGGTCAATCGCAATAATAGGAAGAGAATGCTGATACGCTTTAATCCCCAAGTTATGGGCCCCGCTAATAATACCGTCCACTTGATTGCGAAGCAGCATTTCCACATACTGCTCTTCCTTTTCCGGCTGGTTTGAGCTGTTGCAAAGAAGTACTTTATATCCTTGTTCAAAGCAAGCGTTTTCCATATGAAAAATAAGCTCTCCGTAGAATGGGTTTGAGGTTGTTGGAAAAATAAAACCAATCAGGTTCGTGCGCTGCGTAAAAAGAGAGCGGGCTAAATCATTCGGAACGTAATTTAATTCTTTCATTGCCTCCGCTACTTTCTTGCGTACCTCCTGGCTTAAATAGCCTCGATTATTGAGAACCCGCGATACCGTTGTAGGCGATACCCCGGCTAACTTTGCTACATCTTTTATTTTCGGCTTCACTGATTACACGTCCTTAAATCACTATCTTTTTTTGTATTGTCTCATTGAAAGGACATAGCAGGCAAGAATTACACGTTATAAAAGAAAAGAGGCGGAAAAGCTATGCAAGCAGCTCTTCCGCCTCTTTTTACGGTCTTCTCCATCCTTTATTAACGGAACATTAAATAAATAAATCGACGATTAATACCATTCCAAAAGCGACAAAAGCCAAAATCGTTTCCATGACCGTCCATGTTTTAAGTGTCTGGGTCACTGACATATTGAAAAACTCTTTAATCAGCCAGAAACCAGAATCATTTACATGCGACAGCATAATGGAACCTGCTCCTGTAGCAAGAACAAGCAGCTCCGGGCTTACTCCCGGTGTCATAGCCGCAATGGGTGCGACAATTCCAGCAGCCGTCGTCATGGCAACCGTGGCAGAACCGACGGCTGCGCGGATCAGGCCGGCAATCATAAATGCCAGCACAATGGGTGAAAGATGTGCGTCTGTCGCCAGTTCTGCAATTGCTTCACCAACTCCGCTTGCCGTTAATACTTTGTTAAAGCCGCCGCCTGCTCCGATCAAAAGGATGATCGATGCAACCGGGCCGAGGCAGTCATTTGTAAAAGTTAAAATGTCTTTACCATTAAAGCCGCGGGCAAACCCGAATGAATAGAAAGCGAATAAAAGCGATAGCAACAAAGCGACAACAGGGCTTCCAATAAAGTCAACGACCTGACGGAATGAACTTTCAGGCGGATAGCGTAAATCGACAATCGTTGCAACCAGCATTAAAATAACCGGCAGCAAGATCGTGAAAATCGTAATGCCGAAGCCTGGCAGATCCTTATGCTTAGATTCTGTCAGCTGCTCGACAAGCTCTCCTGTTGGCTCTACTTTAATTTTTTTCGCAATATATGATCCGTAAATTGGACCTGCAACTGCTGCAGCCGGCAGAGCAACAAGTAGAGAAAGGAAAATGGTTTTCCCTAGGTTTGCTTCAAAAATACCGACCGCAAGCATCGCTGCCGGATGCGGCGGAACAAGACTATGCACGACCGCAAGCCCGGCCACAAGTGATAAACCAATTTTCAAAAGCGGTGTGCCCGTATGTTTCGCAATCACAAAAACAAGTGGAATTAACAGAACAACACCAACCTGGAAAAAGACCGGAATTCCGCAGATAAGCGCTACAACCATCATAGCCCAGTGTACATTTTTTTCTCCGAATACATTTACAAGCGTCCGGGCAACACGCTCGGCCCCGCCCGATTCCGCCATCATCTTTCCAAGCATCGTACCGAGCCCAAGAACAATCGCAATAAAGCCTAAAACACCGGCAACTCCTTCTTGAAAGGCTGTTAAAATATCCGGCAGTTTCATACCTGAAATTAAGCCCATAAATAAAGCAGCCATAATCAATGCAACAAACGGATTCACATTAAATTTTGCGATCAGAACAATCAACCCTACAATTGAAATAATCGCGAATAAGAGCAAACTGACATTATGGCTCAAGCCAAAAATCGAATCCATGTTTTTTCCTCCTTCACCCTTCTCTTGATGTTTCGGCAAGTAAATACATTCACTTACCAGCCTGGTTGTATTCGCTTACAATAAGTGTAAGCGGCAGATGCCGCACCCTCTTATTGGTGCAGCAGTTCTGCTACTTCTTTTAGCGTTGTTTTTGTTCCTACATTCCCAGGGAAAATCACATACGCCATTCCCGGAAACTTGCTTTCATCACCTGTCCACCAAATCGGGATACCCGGCTTGATCTGTCCCGCTACAACAGCCCGTTTTACACCAAGACCATTGGTTCCAATATCGCTGGACGTAATGCCTCCTTTGGCAATAAGAAAACGCGGACGTACACTGAGCTGCTTCACGATACTCGTTACAGCATCAGAAATTTGAACGGACAGCTTTAATTCTTCTTCCTGCTTGTTTTCGCCAAGATCCAGCCGTTCCCGTTTTGTGTAAACAGCAACCGTCTGTCCTGCCCGAATGAGACGTTCGCTCGTTTCGATCACCCGCTGAATTTCCGCTTGGAATTCCTCTGGCTGCAAAACAAGATGAACGTTAAATTCGATGAACTCGATAAAATCACATGTTTTAAGCGCTTCAAATTGTTCAGTTGTTTTCTTTACATGAGAGCCAATCATGATCAGCCCGCCATAATCTGATTCTTCTTTTATCAGTTCTTCTTTCGTTAAAAGCCCTCTGTCACTCACACCGCCGATTATTTTCGTCAACGCCGCGGCACTTCGGAACATAAAACGCTTTCCAGCTTTCATAGCACGAACAAGCGCGATTACCACTACTTTTGCATCTACATAGTCCACCGCATTTACGATAACTTTGTTAAAGTTTTCAACTGTCATCAATTGCTGTACAAGGCGATCAATATGGAGAGCACGAATATCTTCCAAGGACAGGTACACAGCATCTGATGCTTTAAAAACGCCAGCTGATTTTTCTTCTGCCCATTCCCCAAGATGGGAGGAGCGGTAGCCAAATGTCCGATCTTTCGCAAACTCCGTTTCCCCTGCCGGCACCAGCTGATGTTCATCCTGTACATAGTGAATGTTTTCGATAGTAAAACGGCCGCCTTCTTTGAAAAAAGGCATAATCACTTCTCCATCAAACGCTGCGTCCGACTGTGACTCAATGGTGTTTTTTAACACCTCGGTCTCAAGCGGATAATGCCCGCGCAGCGTAGAATCCCCCCGGCTGATGATAATAAACTCTCTCCCAAATTTTTCGGCTGTCTTTTGAACGGTTGTGGCGATTTCTTTATGAGCCTGCTCCGTTTGGGCAGCTGTAAATCCTCTTGAATTCGTTAAAATAAAAAACATTGCATTTTCTTCTGCAAAACCAGCTTCTATACTTTCAGGCGACCAGTCTGTGTAAACGGAAATGCCGTGGACCGTTTGAACTCCGGTAGGATCATCATCAAGCACAATAATTTTCCGGCCGAATTCCTTAAGCTCCTGTGCAAGCAGATCGTTTACAGTGCTTTCATCTGGAACGTTTGGCAGATGGGCGAATGTATCTTGTGCATTTAAAATGTTTGAATGAGTCATGATACATTACGCCTTTCTTACTTCAACATTTGCTAATTTTTCATAGTACTGAACAATGCCGCCATGGTCGTCGCCTGCTTTTCCATCGACTTTTAGGGCATGGAAAATCTCCAGCAGCTGGCTTGATAATGGGAGCGGAACACCAATTTCATGAGCCGTTTCCATTACATTTGTGAGATCTTTTAAGTTGATATCAATCCGGCCGCCTGCTACAAAGTTCCGGTCTAAAATCAATGGCACTTTGGCGTCAAGCACCGCGCTTCCCGCAAGACCGCCCCGGATTGCCTGATACATTTTTTCTACATCAATTCCTGCTTTTGCAGCTAATACAAGCGCTTCCGACATAGCTGCAATGTTTAAATTCACAATAATTTGATTGGCTAATTTAGCTGTGACACCGCTGCCATTTTTGCCGACCAATGTTACATCTGATCCAACCGCCTGCAGTACATCCTTTACGGATTCGAATGCGCTTTCTTTTCCACCTGCCATAATAGCCAGTGTGCCATCAATGGCTTTTGGCTCACCGCCGCTGACCGGTGCGTCGATCATGTCTACTCCTTTTTTGGCCGCCTCTTCAGCAATTTCTACTGAAGCTACCGGCGAAATCGAGCTCATATCAATAATAACGGTTCCTTCTGTAGCCGTTTCCAAAATACCGCCTTCACCAAGCACTACTTGTTTAACATGCTGGGAAGCAGGAAGCATCGTAATAATGACGTCACAAGTTTCTCCCATTTCGGTAGGTGCTGCCGCTTTTCCGCCTGCTTCTACAAGCGCTTCCACTGCTTTTGTATTTAAATCGTAAACGCTTACGTTAAAGCCTGCTTTTAATAGATTTAGTGACATTGGTTTTCCCATAATGCCTAAGCCGATAAATCCAATTGTTTTAGTCATATGAAATCTCTCCTTTTTCTTAATGACTTTATTGTTTTATAGAACGCTTTCATTACTTCACGACTTCATTGTACACATTTATTTTATTTTTGTATACAAAAATATTTAAAATGTATACATTTATTTTGATCGTTCCTTAAAATACTAAGCTCTCCCCCTTTGGCTGATTTCTTCTAACCTGCAATCAAATATGTAAAAATAAAAAGCAGCTAATCTGCTTAGCCGCTTTTTACATTCTATTCAAACAAAATTCTAAATCCAGCTGTAGATGTTTTTTCATTAATTCTTCTGCCTGGTCACCATCATGCTGCATAATCGCGTTGTAAATTTCTTCATGCTCATCAATTAAAAATGGCCGTTTGTGGTATACAACCGTTTTTCGAAACAAATAAATAATAGACTGCATGCGGTCCAAAATATCTATCATGACTGGATTGTGTGTAGCCTTTACAATAAGCTCATGAAACTCCTTATTGGCGGACATAATCTCTTCTACTGTACCCGTCCGGCCGATATCCACACATTGCTTCAGCTTCTCCAGTGCTTCTTCCGTCATATAACTGGCACAGTGACGCGCGGCGTACCCTTCAAGCAACATACGCACTTGAAAAATGTGGCGAAGATCCATATCGCTTGGATTAACCACCCGTTTTTGCTTAATCAGTCCTTCCTGCTCCAGTTTTCGTATAGATTCTCTGACAGGTGTCCGGCTGATGCCCATTTCTTCTGCAAGTCTTTCTTCTACCAGCTTCGTTCCCCGCTCGAGCTCTCCGCTTAAAATTTTATCCCGAACATATTCATATGCCTGCACATAAGCAAGTCTTGATTCCTTTTTTTCCACACTATCGTCTCCTGTAGCTTCTTTCCTTTATTCTAACCGATAATCCAGCAGACGTACATGTGAACGAAACCCAGTAAAATCAAACTTTTAATAATATGTATACGAGTATATTTATATACTTGTATACTAGTATATGTGTATATATGTATATGTGTATATTTGTATATCTGCATACTCACATCAGCCAATATAGTATTGTTCTGTTAACGCATTAAGCTCCCGGCTTAGGTTTGTCATCGCTTCAGCTGAAAGGGCCAGCTGAGCGATAGCTTGAACTTGTTCATCAATAGATGCAATAATTTCCTCTACTGATGCTGCTGTCTGCTCTGAAACGTAAGACGCTTTTTGGACAGCTTCAGAAATGTCTTTGCTTTGAATCATCACTTTTTGCAGTTCGCTGTTTAATAATTGAACCCCCTCTGCTGTCTGCGAGATCACTTCTGAAATGCGTACAAAGCCTTCTTCCGTTCCTTTTACGGCTGCGTCGAGCTGCTGTGAACGGTCAATGGTTTGGGATACGGCCAGCACCGTTTTTTCTGTTTCTGCTTCAATACCCAGAATCATTCCTTGAATCTGCTTGGTGGATTGATTAGACTGTTCGGCCAGCTTTCTTACTTCGCTCGCTACGACCGCAAAACCTTTTCCATGTTCGCCTGCCCTTGCTGCTTCAATGCTTGCATTGAGCGCCAGCAGATTTGTTTCAGCTGCTATGCTTTCAATCGTATCTGTAATACGCGAGATTTCCGTAATTTTCAGATATAAACTAGAAATGTTTTTACTTACTTCATTTGAAGAGGACAGGGACTCTTCGTTCGATTGTTTGAGCTGGCGAACCATTGCCTGACCCTGTGATACGGCTTTTTGTGAGTGTTCCGTCATTTCTTTAATCTGCTCATTCTGGTTATTCATTGATTGAATCGAATGGTTAAGCTGATTTAAGCTGGAATTTGTCGTATCGAGGTCGGCCGCCTGCTCTACAGTACCCGAAGCAATACTCGTAATCGCTCTCTCCACTTCTTCGCTGCCCGCTGCGGTTTCTTCTGATATAGCAGATACCGAAGCTGAAGCATCAACAACTTGGCTGCTTGTTTCCTGCAGCCGGCCAACCAAATGGCGCAGCTGCTTATTCATTTCATTAAAGGATGTGCCCAGCCGGCCGATTTCATCTTTTGACTCGGGCAGCTTCTGATCATTTAGCTTCTTACTGGAAATAGCCGCAAAAGCAGCCGCAATTTGCTCCAAAAGCTTGATTTTTTTACGGGATGCCGCATAAAATACGAGAACGCTGGCGGCTGTCATGCCGATTCCTGCTGCGATCATATACCATTTTAGCTTGGCCAGCTCCTGATAAAATTGATCATCCAGCACAATCATCCCAACCGACCATTGCCATGGCTCAAAGTAAGACATATAGGCCGTTTTCGTTACGGATGTTCCATCGTCTAACGTATCAGGAAAGTATACATACCGGTTTTGTGCCTCTGTTTGTTTTGAAGCTTGGACCATATTTTTCCGGTTAGTCGTATCATCCGGTATATCTCCAACCGGGTTTTTTGGATGGAGTTCGGAAGAAAAGTCCTGCCCATACGCAACAAGATAGCCGTCCTGCTTATAAAGGAAGCTGGACTGTGTGTGATCATATATATCCCCTTTTTTTGGCCCTATCAGGAGAACCCTTGCCCTCTCTTTTGCCTCTTCAAGGCTTAGAGCTCCCGCCTCAACCTGCTCGTTTAATAAAGTAAGAGTCACAAGCGAAGTTTCTACAAGATGCCTCATATCTTCTTTCCCTGCTTCGGTCAATTCTTTTTTTGTTAAATAGTAGCTTATACTGCTGACAACAAAAGCAGTCACAAAAATCATAACCGTAATGAAAAGCATCAACTTTAAGAAAACGCTTTCTTTTCGCACCATACATCCCCCTTTTATAATGGTTCTTTTTATCTATTCTATAAGAAGAAGAGACAAAAAAATAGATTATGTTCATAAATTCCACAAACTTTTTTATTAATAAAGAAGGTTTATCTATTATACTTACTCTTCTCACCTTCAAATATCTTCCTTTTATCCCCACCTTCATTCAAACATAAAGCGAAAAAAAGTATTTTACAGGGTCATTATTTCCATATATATCCTGTTTATATTTTGTTTTCTCTCTTTTCATTGGTATTACAGTGATCAGATATTTTCATCAGAAAACTTTCCTTTATTCATAAAATTTACCAAAAACATCGATAATCCCCTATTTTTGTTGTAAAAATGAAATATTTCTGCAACTAAGTTGTTATACTTCCAAAATATAATAAAGGTAACAAAATATTAAACTATAAAATAATGAGAAACGGATTCCAGGAGGAAAATAAACTTGAAAAAATTGATAGCGGCATTGACAGTCACTGGCATTTTGCTTAGCGGGCCACTTAACAGTGAAGCAGCGTTAGGCGACCGGACACTAAAAGCAAATATGAAACATCAAGACGTAATCCAATTACAAGGTTTACTCCAGAAGAAAGGTTTCTTTAATTCAAGCCACCGAAATGCTTATTTTGGAAAAAGCACCAAAAGAGCCGTTATGAATTTCCAAAGAAAGAACGGCTTGCGGGCTGACGGAATTGTTGGAGCTAATACATACAAAGCATTAGGTGTAACCAAAACAACATCATCAAAAGTGAAATCTGCTTCTTATGGCAGTGTTTCAAGCGTGATCAGCGAAGCGAAAAAACATACGGGTACGCCATATAAATGGGGCGGAACCACTCCAAGCGGCTTTGACTGCAGCGGATTTTTACAATACGCATTCAAAAAGGGCGCAGGTGTCAGCATCCCAAGAACGGTTGCGGAAATCTATAAAACCGGCACAAAAGTATCTTCACTGAAAAAAGGCGATCTTGTATTCTTTGAAACGTATAAAAAAGGCGCTTCTCATGCCGGTATTTATCTTGGTGGAAACCAATTTATCCATGCTTCTTCTTCAAACGGAGTAAGCATTTCATCGATGAACAATTCTTATTGGTCTAAACGGTACATTGGAGCAAAACGAATTATGAATTAACAAAAAACACCGCTTTTTCAATGAAAAGGCGGTGTTTTTACGTATGCTCTTTGCTGACATAGCCTTTCTGCACTACTTGTTCTTTCAATCATCTAGATTCTCCTTTGCTGTTGTTTCTGCCGCTAGATTTATGCCTGCCACCGAAAAGCAAATGCAATTTAATTTATTAATACAGGAATATGGAGAAGAAGCAGCACAAGGATTTTATGTTGTGTAAAATACAAAAAAGCCTGCAGTCCTTGCCTGCAGGCTGAAACGTTTTTTGCGTGAATCGCTTTATAAAGACGATAGTTCTTTGCGGAGCAGCGATGTGTCTACATCGTCTTCTACTACAATGTGAAGCGGCTTGTTAAACGGAAGTGTATACAAAGCTAGAAGGGTTTTTGCATCAAACAGCTGATTGTCGCTCTGCACCCATATATCAAATGAATGGCTTTGCGCAATTTGATTCAATTTCTGTACATCGTCTTTATCTCTTAATTGAAAATCGATTAACACCTGAACCGCCTCCTTTTCTACTATTATAGAATACTAGCAGGTGATCGACGATAAAAAAGTGGAAAATCAGTTATTTGTTTTCTCTTTATGATACCGAAGTAAAGCCGGCATATGCCGGCTTTATCTATCGATGTTATGTTTTATCTTTCTAATTCAACTTCTTTTCTTCTTTTTCACTTACTTCAAGATGTTTCAACAGCAGGCCGAAGCGGTCTTTTTGGGATAGTTCTCTTGCTTCTACAAGTTTCTCTACTTTTTTCAATTTTTTCTGCTCTGTGAGTTGACTATATTTCTTTGTATGGCATTCTATATTTTTTCCAGTAAGGTATCGATCATACATGGCGCCCACATAGAAAGACATCATTTCTTCAAGGCTTTTTTGATATCTCCCGCAACTGAATTTGTGATCTTTCCGATCTCCGTTGGTTCCCTGCCAAAGTATTTTAAATACTTGCCAGCAGTCGTTAAAATTGTACGATCTCGCTCTGTCTTCTCAATAGGAATGAGATCAGGGTTTTTGATCTGCTCCTGTTTTGATTCAATACTTTTTTTGTATTTAAGCCTAATGCTCTTCTTCCTATTCGGCAAGTAATTCTTGCTCACTCATCTCTTGGCAAGTTTTTTTACTCAATCTGTAAATACATCCCTTGTTTGCAAAAACACCCAGTTTAAATTTTATCATACTCTTTTAAGAGGTCTGTGATTCTAAAAAATCATTTCTCTCTATCTTTTAGACGTTGATAAAAGCTGAAAATCGACTTTTTATTAATGCTGTAATCTATCATTTTAGATAAATAAGACACTTAAAGGCCTTTTTTGTTAAAAAAAATACACGAAAAAACACACCTATGCGGTATGTCAAAGTTGTTTCCTATAGAAATGATTATTTACTGTTTCTACGTTACGCTGTATTTTATTGTACAATTGTAAACTCTGCCGCTACAGATACAGACTGCTTTGTGCCTTCGTTCCCTGAAGAATAAAAGTATGTCTCACTCTGTATTTTCCGGCTGTCATTATCGTTTTAAAATGGTCGAATGAAATGGTTAGTTTCTCGCTTTTCCTTGCTTCGATTATAAGCATATCTGTAAAAAATGATACTTCAAGATTATTACATGGGTTATTAAAACAAATAGAGGTGAGAATGGTGCTGTAATCATTGGATTTAACAGGCGGAAAAAATAGGCAAAAAAATTGATGTCACACTTCAGATGGACGAGTTTCTTCTATTATATATAACTGGCTGTTTCTACGGCAGAACGGATGGCATGTTTAATTTGAAGAAGGTCATCCAGCTCGTTGTAAATAAAGGAGGAAGGCCTCCTGCTTGCTTTTACTTACTTACAATATTTTCACATAAAGAAACACCCCGATCGTTGATTTTTTGTTCAACCATCGGGATGCATTTCAGTGCCTTTTCCGTAATCCTATTGTGTATGAGAAAAAGGCGTTCAGTTCTTCTCCTTTAATGAAGAATCCCATTTTCCTTTTCGGTCAACTTCTTTCAATCGCTTTATCACTTGGGCTGTCACTTCATTTGTGGTACTGCTTCCGCCGATATCTGGCGTTAAGATGCCGTCATTTGTCACACTTTCTACTACATCCAGCAGCACAGCTCCAAGATCTTCTTCCCCAAAGTGATCCAGCATCAGTTTAGCTGTCCAAATCTGGCCAATCGGGTTGGCCGTTCTCTTTCCAACGATATCAGGTGCCGACCCGTGAACGGGTTCAAACATAGACGGATATTTCCCGTTCACATTAATATTAGCTGCCGGCGCAATGCCAATACTGCCCATAATGGCTGCACCCAAGTCTGTCAGAATATCACCGAATAAATTGCTCGCTACAATCACATCAAAACGTTCAGGACGTGTAACAAAAAAAGCAGACAAAGCATCAATATGCTGGGAATCATGCTGAATATCCGGATAATCTTTAGCTACTTCTTTAAAAACGCTATCCCAAAATGGCATAGAGAATGTAATGCCATTTGATTTCGTTGCACTGGTTACATGCTTTTTTCGCTTTGCAGCTAATTCAAATGCGTAGCGCATCGCTTTTTCAGTTGCTTTTCGGGAGAAGACCGCATTTTGAATTGCAATTTCATCTTCACCTCTGTACATATTTCCGCCAACCGAGCTGTATTCGCCTTCACTATTTTCTCTGACTACAATCAGATCAAAATCTTTTGGGTTTACAAGCGGCGATCGAACACCTTTCATGACTTTGGCAGGGCGTATGTTGATCTGCTGTTCAAATTCACGTCGTATTTTAATCAGCAGCCCCCATAGTGATATATGATCCGGAACGAGCTGTAAATTTCCCACCGCTCCTAAAAAAATCGAATCAAAATCTTTTAGTTTGTCCATTCCGTCTTCCGGCATCATGTGTCCGTGCTCCAGATAGTATTCACAGCTCCAAGGAAACTCTTTAAATTCAAAAGATAATCCGCCATGAATTTCTGCGATCGTTTTCAACACATCGGTTGCTGCTGGCACTACTTCTTTCCCAATCCCGTCTCCTGGAATACTGGCTATTTTCAGCTTTTTCATGCTTGCGCCCCTTTTCACTATTTTACTAAGTATCTGCTTGGTCGACGGTCGACCGTTTATAAAATGATCATATAAAATAACCTGTAACAACGCAAGCGTTTTATCTTTTAAAAATAAAAAAGCTGCGGCTTTTATGGCCGGCAGCTTACCAAACTAGACTTATTTTTGGCTTTCTGTTCATTCTGGCAGCACTTCTTTTAAATGATTCAGATCCAGCTTGAGGTGGCTGATCATTTCTTCCGCTGCTTTTTTTCCTTCTCTGTTCTGTATGTAGCCAAAAATTTTATGATGCTGTTCCAAAATGACCTCAGCCCTGTTTTCTCCTTCAAGATTTAAAATCCGAAAAAAGTGCGTAAGAGATTTTAAACCATCCAGCTGTTTCTGCAGGCGCTTATTTTGTGTGTATGCAATAATCAAATGATGGAACCGCTCATTTAATGTGACGACCACTTCCGCTGATCTTTCATTTTCAATGGCTTCGGCGGTCTCTTGAAGCACTTGGCGGATGGATTGAATTTCTTCCTCTGTTGCCATGCTTGTCATTCGTTCAACCGCAAATGATTCCAGAGCCATTCGGCAAAAATAAATTTCTTCTACGTCCTGAATCGTCGGTTCATACACTTTTACTCTTGATTTTTCATCTGTTACGACTAACCCTTCATTTTCCAGCATTCGGATGGCTTCCCGGATTGGGCTTTTGCTCACTCCAAATTCTTTGGCCAGCTGATTTTCGACAATTCGCTCACCCGGCTTGAATGTTCCCTCAAAAATCATTTTTTTAATTGAATGATAAAACTGTTCATAATACGGGATTGGCTTTTGAATTGAAAAATCGTTCATTTTCTCACTCGTTTCCTATTTGTTAGTAAAAGACCTTTTCCATCACCATGTATTTCTTCTGATCTCGTTGAAAACATTGCCCTGTCTCAACCAGGCCGAACTTCTGGTAAAACGGCGCTTTTTCTTTTCTTGCGTTGCACCATATTCTTTTTACGCCCCGCTTTTGTGCTTCATTTAAAAGAAAATGAAGCAGTTCGCTGCCATACCCTTTTCCCTGCTCTTCCTGGAGGGTCGCAAATTTACGAAACTGCATTTCAGCATCCTTTTCAAATGACGATACAACAGAGACGAGTTTATTACCGCTGTATAGGCCGTAGTGAAGACCTTTACCATCGTCTTTTAATTGAATATATTCGAGTTCCCGTTCAGGCTACATTACAACGTGCCTGATTTCCCATGCCTGCTCTTTTGAAATCGCCTGTATCTTCACATTCATACTCCCTGTTCATGACTTCGTTTCATTTATTATGACAATTCATCACATATGGGTCAATCACTGTTCGTTAAACAAATAGCGGGCGGGCACAGCCATGATTTTTTCTATCAAAAAAAGCTGCCATAGCGGCAGCTTTTCCTTTTAAAAGTTAGAGTACAGAAATTCTGATACATATTGTAATTGAAGAACCGAATAAATAACCAGGACAGCCAGATAAACAGCTGTCGGCCAATTTGGCTTAAATGCATCTTTCAGCTGAATAGAGTTTTTAGCAAAAACAGCAATCCCAAATGCAATGATAAGCAGAAGTGCTCCTTTTACGAAGCTATCCATAATCGTAAAATCATAATGTGGAAGGTTCAAGGTGTTAAACACTTTGTTCTGCAAATCATCTGGCAGGCTGAATCCGTTTAAACCGACCATACTTTTTAAAACCTGAAGAGCGACTTCCACCAATGGAGCACGGAAGAACACCCATGCCACATTGACAAATTGGAAAGTAATAAACCATGCCAGCAGTTTAGGAAGCTTAAAGCCTGCCCGATTCCACAATCGGTTGATCACATTTGCTACACCGTGCATAATACCCCAAATAATAAATGTCCACCCGGCTCCATGCCAAATTCCGCTGATAAAAAAGACAGCTAAAATGTTTAGATAGGTTCTGACAGCTCCTTTACGATTTCCTCCAAGCGGGATATAGATATAATTCGTTGAAAATCTGGAAAGTGTCATATGCCATCTTCTCCAGAAATCCTGAATACTGAGCGCTTTTTATGGGGAATTAAAGTTGACCGGCAGCACAATATTAAACAACAAAGCTGCCCCAATGGCCATATCAGAGTATCCGCTGAAATCAAAGTAAAGCTGGAATGTATAGGATAGCGATGTCACCCACGAATCCACAAATGTTAGGTTTTCCGGTTTGCTGTATCCGGCATTCGCCCATACAGCAAACGTATCTGCAATTCCTACTTTTTTAAACAGCCCGATTCCAAAGATAAAAAGACCGGTTGCAATATTGTTATAGTTTATTTTCCGATTTTCTTTATCTTCAAATTGAACCATTATATCATTATGCTGAACAATCGGTCCGGCAATCAGCTGCGGGAAAAAGGTAAGAAACAAGCCATAGTTTAATGGATTGTAGTCTTTTGTTTCTCCACGGTAGGAATCAACAAGATAAGGAATCTTTTGAAACGTGTAAAAGCTGATCGCCAGCGGAAGAACCAAATTTAAAATCACAAAATCAGTGCCAAAAACGGCATTTACATTTTCCACAAAGAAATCATGATATTTAAAGTAGCCCAGCAAACTAATATTAAACAAAATCCCAACTGTGAGCAGAATCTTTTTGCTCTTTTGATTATGCATTTTTCCCAGGTTGGTACCGATAATATAGTTAACTGTTAAAGAAAGCAAAAGCAGCGGCAGATAAATCGGATTCCACCAGCCGTAGAAAAATAAAAAAGCTAAAAACAACCAGGTTTTTGATAACGTGAAATTAATTTTGTTTAAAGCAAAGTAAACAATAAACACAACCGGAAGAAACATAAAAATAAATTCAAACGAATTAAAAATCAAGAAGCTTACTCTGTTAATAATGTTCTGTACAAATGCCCCCTACACTCTCTAAACCGTTCACAAACAACAATACTTTAACGAAAATGTACAAAAATATTTATTATTTTCTTTTATTCTTATAGAGCTAAATGCAAAAAAGCTGCTCTTAAGAACAAGCAGCAGATGCTGTCTTCTCTAAAAGCAGCTTTTCATTTTCGTATATAAGTTCCTTACTTTCATATACACATATACTCATATATTTATATACATATATATAAATATACATGTATACTTCTACTTTAGTACGCTTTTTAAAAAATTATTGATTAACTCAGACTTGGCTCCCTTCCCGTGTTCCTTCCCAAACTTGTCCAATTTCTTTGCCACATCTTCATCAATATAAGCACTGATCTGCCGCTTAAGAACAGGCTTGGGCTTTTTAGTAACAGAGTGGAGAATGTCCCCTACACTATTACTCAATGCATCTTGCTGTTTTGCTTCTCTTATCTGCTCTGTATTCTCCATGCTGTGGATCTCTTCCACCTTAGCTTCAGGCTGTTTTTCTCTCTCTGGCTGTACCCTTGCACCGGCTGTTGCGGCGACGGCTCCGAACCCTGCTAATCCTTTACCTTGCTTGCTCATTTTCTTTAATCTCCTTCCATAATTCAAAGTAGCTTTTCGCAATATCAGTGGACTTTTTTGCAAGTGTAGCTGGCACTTTTTCGTATGCTACACTGCTGGCAAATCGAATGCTTCTTGGAATATAGGAATCAAATAAATGAATCTGGCTTTCGGCGCAATATCTTCGTGTTTCCTGCATCACTTCCTGATGTAAAATCGTCTGGAAATTAACCATTGTTCCAACAACTCCAAGCACCCGCAGCTCAGGGTTAAACTGTTCTTTAAAATCATCAATGGTTCCCAATACTTTTACTAATGAACGCATGGAATAACTCTCCGGAGAAAATGGAATTAAAACGGAATCTGCAAAAGCAAATACATTTCCGACCATTAAAGAAAGAGACGGCGGCGTATCAATTAAAATATATTCATAGTCATCCCGCAAAGAGCTGCATGTTTTCTGCATAATCGAGAAAGGTGCGCGATACTTTTTGCTTTTGCCAATCACCTCAAAATCAAATCCAATTAAATCATCATTGGCTGGGAGGATATCTAAGTTTTCATAGACGTTTTGAACCGCTTTTTTTGGATCCAGCTGATTGATCAGCACATCATACAAGCTAACTTCAAACTCATCTGGATTTTTCCCAAACGACAAAGCCACATTGCTTTGATTGTCTGCATCAATGATTAACACTCGTTTTCCCTCGGCTGCCAAAACGCCGGCCAGGTTTGTTGCTGTCGTCGTCTTTAAAGACCCGCCTTTATTATTGTTGACAGCAATTACTCTCATTTTCTAACCACCCTTTCTCTCTGTTTAAGCTGATTCTTTTTATATAGAAACCCACTAATATATATTCTATTAGCGAGGCCTGCTCATTATTCATAGCAATAAACATTTCAACGTCAATAGCTGCTTGATGTTTAAAAGAGAGTCGTGATTCATATGAAAGTTAATCTAAGTGCCGTACAAAACTTAAGCTCCTTGTTGATGCCGTTTCCGTTTTTAATTCAAACTCTTTACCTCAGTTAATCCTTATATTGAATAGGTTATTTTATTAAAGAAGTATTTATTCTTAGTACATTTTTTAAAAATGAAGTACGTATCTTTTTTGATAGAGATATGGCAATGAATGCAGTATGACTGCTCATATTCATGTCAGTACTAATGTTAGTATTGATACTAGTACTAACATTGATATTGAAAAATTGTCCCTGTGGAAGTCAAGTTACATATTCAATCAGTAAAAATATTTATATGAGAAATAATACCCATTATGCTTTTACCTCTATTTCAGTTGAGCTATTATATGATTTGTTAGTGCTTTTATGGAAGATGAATTCCGTATTGGTTTTGTAACCCTATTATATAGAAAGAACTCATCAGGATGAGCCCGGACATTCACCCTAATATTTTCATTGCAGGGGATATAACCACCCCGTTTAATCTAATAACTTTTGACACATTATTGTACATGTTAAATGGATCGAATGATTATATGATTAAAAACAAACAGAAAATAAATGATGATATGAATACTCGTTTTACCGGTCTTGATCGTGTAAATATTTTATAAGAGAACGGAAGAACAAAGGGAAATGACGTGCAGTAACCGCACTGGTAGCAATATTGATTTACTACAGAATATTTTTCATTCATATACACATATATCAATATACAATAATACTTGTATATTGATATATGTGTATATATGTATATTCACTTTGTACCGAAAATAAGCTTAATGATAAGATTGCCCGCCTCCTCTTTTCAATATCTATGTTAGTACTAATATTAATATTTAAAACAATGATAATAGAAAACAAACCATGATTTCGGGAGAGCTGCTCTTAGCAATATGAAGCAAATAATTTCCCTCCACATTCGATATGATGGTTTTGAGGTGAGTGGAATGTATGATAGCGAGGTTACACAAAAAGCGATTGCTTTCGTCGAGAGAAACTTAACAGAGGATCTGCACTTGGGTTCTTTTCCAGCTGTAACGGGATACTCTAAATATCATTTGCTGCGTGTCTTTAAACAAGAAACAGGTAAGTCAATTGGTGAATATATTCGCATTCGCCGGCTCGCTATGGCTGCAACGCTATTATTGCATTCTGAGAAGCTCCTTATCACAATCGCTTTTTATTTCACTTTCAATCACAGGAAGCATTCATGCAGGCATTTAAAGAAATAGGTGTACAACTTGCCTCCAGGAAAGTATCGCAAATTAATGAAAAACTATGGATCGAAGAGGAGGAACAAGCGATGAGTATGACTGAATCCATTAAAGGCTGGTATTTAAGTGGTTCAAACCCCCACCCAAGCTATATGATATTTCTGTAGATACGAATGTTTTTCACACAGGAACTAAAGCCGGGCTGCTCGCCGCAAAAAGTGAAGCAAACGTACAGCAGTTTGGGACGATGACGCAAGGTTTTTAAGCCGGGCAATTTGTAGGGAAGCGTTTAAAATTGTCCTGTTATTTAAAAACAGAAAATGCTACCAAATGTGCAGCTTGGCTGCGGGTAGACAATGCAGACGATGACGACTACAATTTGATAATATGAACGATCGCTCAATTGAAGGGACAACTGACTGGAATCATTATTCTATCGTATTGGATATTCCTAAATAAAGCGCCTCGATTTTCTTTGGTGTTTTACTCATTGGAAAGGAAAAGTATGGACAGATGGGTTTTGTTTAGAGGAAGTAGACAAGAAAGTACCTGTAACCAATATGCTGGTCATTGAAAAACTCTTCAAGCAGCCAAGCAACTTGGATTTTAGCGAATAACAAACCTCCTTACTTTTTCTCACTGCTTCCTATTCGCTCTACGTTCATTACGTTCACCATATAATAGAAGAAACACGGTAAAAGATTGTTTCAAAAACAAACTATAGAGGAGATGAAGAGAGTCCGTTTTACTTGTTCTGTAAGTAAAAGAGGGGCTTTTTTTATATTCTATTGAAGGCTGCCCAATTGATTTAACTTTTGCTTGAGTGATATAAAAGACTGTAAGCTCTTCTCATTACGATAACTGAGGTATATTGAGTGGTGAGAGAGAAGGAACAATCCCCTTGCTTTAAAAATTTATCACTTCACTAAACATGGTCATGAACGGAGAGGCCTACCGAGGAAGAAATTAAACTTTTTTAGAACTGTGACCTGTATAAAATGTTTTGCTACAAGAGATAAATAGAGCAGGTGTGGCTATAATGTATACTTATAGATATATATACGTGTATACTTATTTACAGATATACTCATATACAAGAATACAAATATACTTGTATATTTGTAATTTGCTTAGCTTATGATTAAGATGAACCTTCTATATTACCTGCATAAAGAATGGTTCGTTTCACAAGCAGAAATTGATTTTCCTCTTAAGCGGATTTAAGATCCCTGCCAGCAGTTCACCTCTCTATACTGTTTTTCAGTTTTACTCCTTACTCTCCTCATGTTTCTTTTTCCCAATGAACAATTGTATATTTCTTAGCCTTTAACAAATGGCCCCATAAGGCGTATGATCGTCTTCTTTAGCCCGTTAGCTTTTTATATGAAAGGGAAGGGGAGCAAGCAGCCTGGTAACAAGCCCAGGAACATATAGAAAGACCCACATGAACGTGAGTTAAGCTGAATGTTGAAACATACTACCGCAATATCAAAGAAGCTAACTACGTAATCTTTTCTATTTATTTGCTGATAAAGCTCTTGGTTGTAAGAAAAGCAAAGCTCCTGCCCGTATTTACTTTCCTTTTAATCGTGTATATGAGTATATAAATAGATTAGTATACACATATATTTGTATATGTGTATACATATATACTTGCATATTCGCGAAGCTTCTATGGTCAGGCTATTATTTTTATTTTTTGTCTGCCTCTCTTTCTTAAATGCCTTACATTCATAAAGACTTTTTCCTGCTCAAAGAAATAAAGATATCTGGCAAGTGGAATTTACTGGTTCTCTACTATATTTTTCAATTTGGTTCTTGTATAAGAATGTCCGACGTGCGATATGAATGTTTAAACTGTTCTACTTGATCTTGCTTATTACTTCCTTAGTGATTCGCTTTTATCCCTTAAAGAAGGAAGCAGAAAGAACAAAAAGTAGAATTCAATGTATATTCGTATGTGTATATACATATATATTTGTATATCCATCTATGTGTATACCTATTTACTTTGCCCAAGGGAATAAGGGATTTCTTTTCTGATCTCCCCAAAAAAGTGATAATACAAGGCCATGCTTAAAGAAAAGGATTAATCCAGTTTTATTTAACAAGAGTAACTTAATCTATCTACAAATAAATATGTATATTCGTATACAAGTATATTTATATACTTGTATACGAAGTATTTCTAAGCTTACTATGAAGTTTGGCAAAGAGTTTTATTCCCGCTTCTCCTCTTAACAGTTCCAGATTAAAACTCTTGTATAAAGTATTTAACGCAGTAAGTAACTGGTTACGCCTTTCCTGCTCAGGCAGTTGTTTTTAACAATCGTTTTGGCAGCCAGCTTTCTTACAAAAACAGATCCAATCACTCAACTTAAACTCTTTTAACACGTATTTAAAGAGGGGGTAGACGATACCTCTCCATTACTTGTACACGAGTATGCTAACTTACTTAGATTTTAATGACATAGGAACATAAAAGTCAGACTAGCAGTCGTTTATGGTCACGGCTCAGAGGGGAACCTTACTCATTTCTTCATTCAAAAGTACGTATACAAGTAGATGGATATACGAGTATACATGTATTTTTGTATATAAATATATTTGTATATATGTATATTCGGCTTTTTTGCAGCCCACTTACTATAAAAAAACTCAATTATAACAAGACTTAGCAATAAAAAAGTGATATGATGATTTTAACTATAACAAATGTCTACATGTATATTGTAGATAAAAAGGGAGAGTGCCTACAATGTCGAGACCATGTACTGTCGTTACTTTTGGGAATTTTAAAGGTGGGACGGGCAAAACAACGAACAGCACGATGATTGCTTACACACTATCAAACATGGGATATAAAGTTTTACTCAGCGACCAGGATCCCCAAGCGAATGCAACGAGCCTTTATTTGCGTACAAAAGCGCTTATATCGGATGAAATTGTTTCTTTTGACAGGACTCTTATGACAGCTATTCAAGCAGAAGATTTATCTAGTATTGTGACAGAAGTAAAGGAAAATCTATATTTGCTGCCAAGCTTCAGTGACTTTGCCCTTTATCCAAAGTTTCTGGAAAAGAAATTCCCTAATAATTTAGACCGTGTACAATATTTTTCTACATTATTAGAACCATTAAAGAAAGATTTTGATTTTATCTTTATTGATGTACCGCCAACGATCTCGGATATTACGGATTCGGCTCTTTACGCTTCTGATTTCGTAGTAGTCGTTCTTCAAACCCAGGAGCGCAGCTTACAGGGTGCTGAAATGTTTACAAAATATCTTCAATCATTGATTGATGACTACGATGCACATATGGATATCCTAGGTATCCTGCCTGTTTTATTGAAAAACGGCGCGCCTGTGGATATTGCTACACTTGAAAACGCAAAAGAGATTTTTGGTGAGCACAATATTTTTGAAACGCTCGTAAAAAATATGGAACGCTTGAAACGCTACGATATTACCGGGATTTCAGATGAAGACATGCACGACAAAAAAGTCATGAAAAGCTATCGCGAAGTAACAGAAGAATTTCTTAAGCGCTGGGAACAAGAAGTAGGAGTGACTAATAATGTCTGATTTATTAAAGAAAAAACCCAATAAGCTCTTAAACAGAGGCAAGCAAATTACGCCTAACACGACTTTTTCTCTTGATAATGATAGTTTTAATAAACCTAGCATCGCTACAGACACAACGCCGCCGGAAAAGAAAGAAACGCAGACAAAAAGAGTGCAGCAGCCGGGAACGACAACCGTTCGGGTTAGTACGACAACAAAAGAAAAGCTGAATGGCCTTGTTACATTAGGGATTGCAGAAAGCGTCGACAGTCTATTGGAAATCTTAGTAGAAGAATATCAGTCGAACTACCTTACTAAAGAACAAAAGAAGCAGTATTCTTTAATACTCGACATCTATGCCAGCCGAAAAAAATAAAAGATACCCCCAGATAATTGGGGGTATCTTTTATTTTTTTCATCAAAATCGCCCAAAAAAGGCTCTTTTTTTATCCACAAGTGAATAAAAATAAAACGGTAGATTTATAGATGTGTGGATAAGTAGATTTATCTACTTATACTTTTGTAGACTTATCTACAATGTTAAAAGATGAGCAAAGTTATCCACAGTGGAAAACCCTATTGTACCAAGGGTTGAAGCGTCTTAATGTATACATGTATACATTTTTCAATCATTCTATTTTATATACATAGTTACTCATATACATGTATTTGCATATACATATCTACCATATTGCAAAACCGCCCAAAACCCTATTGCAGTGCGGGTTTTTATTGTTTACAATTTGAAATATCAACAGTTGTCCACAACCAAACAACAACATGGGCAGCAGAGAATCTACAAAAATGAAAACTAAAAAAATAAAAAGGCAAAAGCGTGTTGCAAAGATGCTACCAACATCTTTACAACCATTCACCGTGAACCACCCACGGTAAACACCTGCTTTTACCTTCTTGAATACCTCTATTTATATGTTTATTTTACGATAAATAGACGGTATTTTCAAGAGGTATCTTTCTGTTGCAGATCGACGGCGTGTTTACCGATAAACGGTAAATGCGCCTTTTTGTTTTCTGGAAACGGAGGCAAATAGCATGACTGCAAGTGTAGTAATTTCAGTGAGTGAATTTAAAGAGATGAACGATTATGTTCCGTTCGCTAAAACACATCAGGAACAGCAGGATATGAAGTTAACACTTTTAAAAATGGTTGAAGCCATCTACGGTGATCGGTATTACCGCTTAAAAGAAGGGACCAGAAAAGCGATCGATATGATGTGCTGGTTTGCAGCAGAGAAAGGCTTCTTTTTTGCCAGCGATGACTACTTGGCCGCTCGGTATGGCGTTACGGATAAAACAGTCCGCAATATTTCGAAAAAACTTCGGGATCATGGGGTGATTCAAACGATCTACCGGCGCTCCAGCACACAAAACGGTCTTAGTGCACCCATTCATTTATTCACAGCTCATCCTTATTTCGATCACTGGAAACAAGTTCTTCAACTGTCAGATTTCCAAGCTGATTTCCAAGCTGAAAAAGATGAAACCCCTTGTGAGAGTAAGGATGAACAGCCAAAAAAAGTTTCTACCAAGTATTTATCTTTTAATAAAAATCTTTTAAAGATCTTACGTAAGGAAAATCGTCTCGGTTACACCTTTACACCGAAAAACGTTCCACAAACATTTATCAAAGCTGTAAAACCGTTTTTTGATGAAGCAGCGGACATCTACCATTTGTGGGGCAAAGCTATACTTGCTTATAAGAAGTTTGATCTTTCTCAAGTGCTTGAGTCTTATGAGGAAATGGTGATTGAAGCATTTAAACAATCTGTATTCGCTCATAAGCAAAGAAAAATTAGAAAAGATTTTAATGGTTATTTCTATGGTACGCTCGTACGCATGTTTACATACAAAAAACGCGAAGAAACGTTCACCAGTCATCCAACGATTTTTAACTGGCTGGAAGAAGAGGAAGAAAGCACAATTCCTCCTAAGAAAGTCAGTAGACAAAGCTGGCAGGAACAAATTAATCAGTTAATGCAAAAAGAAGATCAGCGTATTCAATTTCATCCAGACGAAATTCCTTATTAACAGCAGAGTATAGAAATTAACTATTTGCTTTTATAATGGTTTCTTAACAGAGAAAATATGTTTGCATATGAAGTGGTTCGTGGCTGCATGTTTACGAGAAAAGCATATGGTTATTTACAGCTGCTCATTTTAATCGTGAAACGAGAGTAAAAGTGGCTGCTTTTCAATAGAATGCTGGCTTTTACAAGAAGTATAGAACGGTTTTGTGTCTGTAGTAGAGTAGTTCACGCTTGTTTTCTTTGGAGAAAACGAGGATATAGCCGTGTTTCATAAACAATGTAATAAGAAAGCGTCATTTTATTATGGCCTACTATGAAGCAGGTTTATTGAGGGTGCAAATAAGATAGGAACCCGTCATGTTTTTTGGATGAGAAAAATACAGTTTTTTAAATAGTTACTTTATTTAGAATACAATATTTTACTGTTATTTTTCAACTAAAAATTCTGCATTTATGTTTAAAATTTACTGACAAAAGCAGAAGGACGCGTCAGATCAGCTATTTTTTGAAACAAGCTGAACTTAGCCTGCTTAATAAAGAAATGATGATTCTTAAAATGCTCCCTTTGACTATAAGCATAGGGGAAAGTATTACGCAATAAGATATGGCGCGGACCTTATTTGTTGTACTTAAGTATAAAGTCAAAGCCAGGCTGTAGGTGCAGAGCGTCGTGTTTACCAGGTTCTTTATCCACAAAGAGTGAAGAAGATCCTTACTTAAGGCCGCACTGTAAAATGGGACAGTATACGCATGTAAGAAATCGTTCTGCTTCTTTTTTTATATTCAATAGCAAGAGAATAATTCCGTTTTCCAATAAAGTTTAAACAGTTTATTGGCGTATGGACATCATGGTGTGCTAATCGTGACAAATAGTTTTTGATTTTCTCTCGTTTAGAAAATATCTGATCGTCCGCTTTTTGTTCTTTCACTCGTTCGAGACGAGAGGAGATATAGAGGCGTTAGGCAGCATTCTATTTTTAAAAAAGAGACGATTACGATTCCATTCGTATAAGAAAGTTCCCGGATTAAATCTACATAATCAGAAAAGCAGAGCAGCTATGCTTGCATGCCAAGGATACAGGTACCAGCAGCAGGTCACTTTTCTATAGCAGCTCAAGAGTGATTCAGCCCTTTATCCAAACAGATCCGCCAGTTTTCTTTTCGCTAATATACAATGATACATATATACTCATTTACAAGTATTATTGTATATAAGTGTACGTGTATATATGTATATATGTATATATATGTATATATGTATATTGATATACATATATACACGATCTGTGCTACTTCCTTTTTCCTTTACACAAAAAAATATTGCAAAAAAGAAAGCGCTTTAATATAATGTGTTCAACACCAAGTCCTTTAAACAGTTTCTAGTTTTCAGAAATAACGTCAGTAAATCTGACAAATTCATTGTGCACGCTTATCGACCTCTGCATAATGAAGGTATTCCTTAAAAAAACGGAAGCAAAGAATTTCAAATGGGAATTGTGGTATATACCAAAATGGATTTTCTGGTATATACCAAAAAATAAAAGGAGTGGATAATATGTTGAATTTCAGTCAAGAAAGGTACTTAAAGGTTACGGAAGGAGCGCTTTCCTTAAGAAGCGAGATTGAGCAGGCTGCTGATGGGATTTCAAAAAAAGGTTTTAAAAACATTTTTCTTCTTGGATCAGGCGGATCCATTGCTATCATGTATCCTTTTGAATACATGCTCAACTCACTTTCAACGATTCCTTCTTATGCTGAAATTGCGTCAGAATTCATGCTTCAAAACCATAAACAGTTTACAAAAGAGTCGCTCGTTATTTTATCTTCTTTATCTGGTACAACAGAAGAAACTGTAGCCGCTGCGGAATATTGTAAACGGCATGGGGTAACCTCTATTGGGTTAGTCGGTGAAATGGGAACACCGCTTGCCGGCCTTGTGGATTATCCAATTGCCAACTATGCAGAAAACGATTTTGCTGCCGATTCAATTAATTTACAAATGTATATGCTTGTTTTTCGTCTTATTCATAATCATGGTGAATTTGAGCAGTATGAGACATTTATCGACCAGCTTCAAACCATTCCACAGCAGCTGATTAAAGTAAAAGAATTAACAGATCCTAAAGCAGCAGACTTTGCAGCTCGTTATAAAAATGAAGACTATCATATGCTCGTTGGATCGGGTACTGCCTGGGGCCGTACATATGCTTATGCGATGTGCGTGCTGGAGGAAATGCAGTGGATTCGCACAAAGTCCATTCATGCCGCTGAATTTTTCCATGGCACAATCGAATTAGTAGAAGAAGACTTAAGTATGATTCTCTTGAAATGTGAAGATGAAACACGCCCATTAATGGAGCGCGTGGAGCGGTTTGCGGAGAAATATACAAAGAAGTTGAGCATTTTTGATACAGCTGATTACCCGCTGGATGGAATCAGCCAGGAATTTAGAAAATATTTAGCTCCGCTCGTATTGGCCACCGCTTTGCAGCGAGTCAGCATTCATTTAGAAAAGCAAAGAGGGCATTCGTTAGAAACACGCCGCTATTATCGTACGGTAGCGTATTAAACACTTTCCCACTTTGGTCTATACCAAAGTGGGGGATATAAATGTAGAGGAGGATGGAAAATGAAAAAGGTACGTTTGGCTTCTTTACTATTGATGGTCGGGATACTCGCCGCCTGCGGAAATACGGAAGAAAAAGCAGAGCAAGCGTCAGCGAGCGGTGATACGCTGAAAGTCATTACAACAGCCGGTGGATATCCGTTTAATGCAACAAACCCAAGCACGAATGAGATAGAAGGATTTATGATTGACATTGCCAAGGAAGCAACAAAGCGGGCTGATATGGACATGGAAATTGTAACAGGTGAATGGAATTCACTCATTCCTTCTCTGCAATCAGGCAAAGCGGATGTGATTGTGGATGGCATGTATATTACCGATGAACGAAAAAAAGAAATTAACTTCACCGATCCGGTTTTTGGATTTGGAGAAGGGCTGATTGTTCAAGAAGGCGACAAAACCACTGCTTCTCTTGAAGACTTAAAAAATAAAACGATCGGCGTTCAAATGGGCACATCGTTTAAAGACATGCTGGAAGAACAAAGTCCTGAATTGAATCTCGAAGTTAAAACCTACCAAACATTGGCTGATTTGCTGAAAGATATTGAATCGAAACGTATTGATGCTGCTCTTGCCGATAAACCGGCTTTTACGTACATGAAAAGCCAAAATCCAAACATGACCTATCGCATTGTAGACGAGTATGTACCTTCTTTATCTGGTGAAATCGGACTTGGTGTGGCAAAAGAGAATACCGCTCTTGTTGAAAAGCTGAATACATCTATTGCAGAGATGAAAGAAGATGGAACGCTGACCTCCATCTATGAAAAATGGGGAGTAGAATGGGAGCAGCCGTAAGTATAGCAAAACGGGTATTGAGCAGGAAAATCCTTTCTGTCATCAGGAAGGGTTCTGCCTGCTGTAATCTATAAAAGGAGCGGATAGATATGCAGGAAATCTGGTCAAATATTGTTCTTTTTAGCCCCAGACTGCTTGAGGGCACCCTGATTACAATTCAGTTAACAGCCATCTCTTTAATTTTTTCCTTGATCATCGGACTTGCCGTTGCATTAGGTAAAATCACACATAACAAAACCATCAACCGAATTTGCAATTTCTATATTAGTATTGTCCGCGGCACACCTCTTCTTGTCCAACTGCTTTATGTGTACTTTGTTTTTCCGGATATCGGCATATCCTTAACTGCTTTTCAAGCGGCGATTGTCGCTCTTTCTATTAATGAAAGTGCGTATTTAGCTGAAACATTTCGAGCTGGCATCAAATCAATTCCAAAAGGACAGATGGAAGCTGCCCAGGCAATTGGGATGGACTACTCCCTGGCTATGCGCCGGATCATTCTGCCACAGGCCATTCGAAATGTGATTCCGGCGATTGGAAATTCGGCCATTGTGTTAATTAAAAACTCTTCTCTTGCTGCGGTTATCACAGTGACGGAACTGATGCATAATGGAAACCTGCTTGCTGCTTCTACGTATCAAAACATTCAAATCTTTACGATGGTCGCTATTGTGTACTGGGTTCTTCACTATCCATTGTCTTTGTTTGTGGATTATTTAGAAAAGAGAGGGGCGGCTCACCATGTTACAAGTAACCAACATTAATAAATCTTTTCATGGCAAAGAAGTGATTAAAGGCATTGATCTCTCTATTCAAAAAGGAGAGGTCGTCGTGATTATTGGGCCGAGCGGAAGCGGAAAAAGTACGTTTTTGCGTATGATGAATGCGCTGGAATTTCCGACAGAAGGAGACGTATTGCTTGAAGGCGAATCGATTCTGTATCGAACCGTTGGAAACAAAAAAGTACCAAGAAAAGAAAAAGAGCTGAGCAAATTTCGGGCAGAAGTAGGCATGGTATTTCAAGGATTTCATTTGTTTGCTCATAAAACCGTATTAGAAAATATCATTGAAGGGCCTATGCGCGTACGCAAAGTCAACAAAGAAACGGCTATTTTAGAAGCGGAGCGTCTTTTACAAAAAGTAGGGCTTGCGGATAAACGCGATCAATACCCCCATGCTCTTTCGGGCGGCCAGCAGCAGCGTATTGCCATCGCGAGGGCCCTTGCCATGAAACCGAAAATCCTTCTTTTTGATGAGCCAACTTCCGCTTTGGACCCTGAATTGGTCGGCGAAGTGCTGCTGGTAATGAAAGAACTGGCGAATGAAGGAATGACCATGGCCGTTGTGACACATGAAATGGGCTTTGCACGAGAAGTGGGCGACCGGATTATTTTTATCGACCAGGGCGTCATCGTACAGGATGAACCGGCCCATCATTTTTTCCATATCAATAACAACAATGACCGGATTAAGCGATTTTTAAATACCATTTCCAGAAATGTTGTGTAACATTTTATAGCTGTTTAAATGAATGATTAAAAAATGAGGTGCTGAACATGAAAATTATTGGAGTGGGCGATAACGTTGTCGATTATTACAAAGACCGTGAGGAAATTTTCCCTGGAGGCAATGCAGTGAATGTAGCTGTGCTGGCCAAGAGATACGGAGCCGGCGCTGCTTCCTATATGGGGATTGTCGGAAATGACCGCTCCGCGGCACATTTACTGGAGAGCTTAACAGCAGAAAACATTGATATCTCGACCGTCCGGCAGGTATGTGGACCAAATGGCGAATCCGTCATTGCCTTAACAGAAGAGCTGGACCGGGTATTTGTTGGATCGAATAAGGGAGGCGTTCAGTCATCGGTCAGACTGAATTTTAATGAACAGGATCTTGCCTACATCGCGCAGCATGATATTCTGCATAGCAGTATGTACAGTCATACAGAAACTGATATTGCTTTACTATCCCGGCACATTCCGGTCTCGTTTGATTTTTCATTTAAATATGAAGAAGACTACCTGGAGCTTCTCTGCCCGCATGTAACTTACGCGTTTTTTTCGGGGAGTGAGCTGACAGAAGAAGAAGGCATTCGTCTGCTTCACCGGGCAAACGAGTTAGGCGCAGCTGTTTGTGTTATGACAAGAGGAGAAAAAGGAGCGATCGCTTTGGCAGATGGAAAGCTGTACAAGCAGGGAATCGTCCCGGCAGCTGTCGTCGATACACTCGGAGCAGGCGATTCTTTTATTGCTATGACATTGGTTGACTATTACGAGAAGCGGGATATGGCCTCTGCTTTACAAAAAGCCGCTCAAGCTGCAGCCGCTACTTGTGAATTCTATGGCGCTTTCGGATATGGCGTTCCTAAAAAAGAAGCAGAAAACATTTTATAAAAGTACACATGCTGTGAGTAGAATGCAAAGCCGTGCTTTCGTGGAAGGAGGACATCATGAAAAGCGAGGGAGCAGACATTCCTTATTACCAGCAGTTAAAAAAAATCTTTATTAACCATATTAAAAACGGGAAATTGGGCTACGGAGATAAAATTCCTTCTGAAAGAGAGCTTGCAGATATCTATCAAGTAAGCCGGATGACAGCCCGGCATGCGGTTATGATGCTTGAAAGAGAAGGCTTTGTAGAAAGAAGGGTAGGGGCGGGAACTTTTATTACAAATGAACGAATCCGGTGGAACACCGTTACCGTTAACAGCTTTACAAAAGGCATGCAGGATAAAGGGCGGGCTCCCTCCACCAAAACATTAATTATGGAGGAAAGAGAAGCAGACGCACAGACGGCAAAGCAATTAAAAGTGTCAGAAGGTGAGCGGCTTTTTTACTTGAAACGGCTTCGCAAAGTGGACAATATTCCGTTAGCCATTGAAGTCAGCCAAATCCCTTATCGATACTGCCCTCAAATTGAACATTATATGGAAGATAATGTTTCTCTCTATCATGTACTCCATCAATATTTTGATATCCAGCTTATCCGCCAAAAACAATATATGAAAATATCTCTGGCTGCCCAGTTCGAAAGTACATTGTTGGGAGTTCCTGATTTAAGTCCTTGTATATCCATAGAAGGGCAGGCATTTGCAGAATCAGGTCAACCGATTGAAGTTTCACAAACGCTTGCAAGAGGAGACTTAGTGGAATTTTACTCGGAACCTTCAAACCCATAAGGAAGTGTAAATTCATTTTGATGAAAAGGAGGTGGGCATGACGATGAAATCTTTATTTTTTCAGTAAACCGATCCACCACTTTAAAATAGCAGGGGAACTGACAGGCCTGACAATTGCCTGCTTCTTATTTGCATTCGGCACCAATCGGCTGCTGACGCCAGCTGAACTTCTGGCTGGCGGGCTGGGTGGTGTTTGTGTGATTTTTTATCATTTGTTTGGGTGGCCAATTGGTACCCAGTATTTTTTATTCAATGTACCGCTGCTTGTACTTGGGTATCTTCATATTGGCAAAAAGTTTATTGTATACACCATTTATTCGGTAATCGTTTCTTCCATTTTCTTTGATTGGATACCGGTTGGGCCGATATGGACAGAAGATGTGATGCTGAATGCGGTTTTCGGTGCTATTATTTCAGGAATCGGCGCTGCCGTTATTTTGAGGCTGGGTGGATCTGTTGGCGGTTTGGACATTTTATCCCGGGTGATGGCCAAGTACTTTAATATAACGATAGGAAAGTTCGGGCTGATTTTCAGTGCGTGCATTGTTCTGATTTCAGCGCTCCTATTCGATGCCCAGTCTGCTATGTATACCATTATTTCTTTTTTTGTCGGCACGAAAACATATGATGCGATTTTGAGTATTGCTGAAAAAAGCACGGTGTTGATTGTGACGGACCAGGGGGATGAAATTTCTTCTACATTAAACCATCTTTTTAACCGGGGTATCACTTCCTGGAAGGCATATAGTGATGCGGAAAGAACGGTGCTGCTGTGTGTGATTATTAATATTGAATGGTCGGAATTAATTCGTGTCGTAAAAGAAGTAGATGCAGATTCATTTGTAACGTCTGTTCCTACCCGAAAAACATTCGGCCGTTTTCATGTGAATTGGTAAGGGGAAAGAATAAACCAGCATAAGAAAAAGCAGAGCGGCTCCTTATTCCAAAGGAACCGCTTTTTTCTAACACTTATCCTTTTTCCAATAAACCGTTTTCTTTCTCAATATGTTCTATCTAATATATACTGATATAACAAGAAAGTCATTTTTATATAATGGACAAAGTTGGTGGTAAAGATGTTGAATAAATCAGAAGAGAATACGCCTTATTATCAGCAAATAAGAGAAATGCTGCTCGAGGAAATCAAAAGCGGAAAGTTAAAACACGGTGATAAAATCCCTTCTGAAAGAGAGCTGTCCGAAACATTAAAAATCAGCAGAATGACCATCCGCCATGCCATTGACCTTTTAGAAAGAGAAGGGGTTGTCGAGCGCCGTCCGCGGGTCGGCACGTTTGTGGCAAACCGCCGGATCAGATGGAACTTTATCACCGTCAACAGCTTTACAAAAGGAATGATTGATAAAGGGTTTAAGCCTTCTACAAAAAAAATACATATGCTTTTCGAAAAAGCAGATGAACATCTGGCAAAAGCTCTTAATATCGATGTAGGGGAAGAAGTTTTTTCTTTGAAACGGCTGAGAATCGTAGATGAAATTCCCATTGCGATTGAATTGAGCCAGATTCCTTATAAATACTGCGAAGGAATTGAGAAATACATGGAGGATAATGCTTCTTTGTACGAGGTATTAGCCCAGAAATATGGAATCCAATTGAAAAAACAAAAACAACGCATGAAAATTTCCTACTCTAACTCATCTGAAAGCAAACTGCTGCAGCTTAAACCGGAAAGCCCATGTTTATGGATTCAAGGCACAACCCATGATATGTCAGGCCGTATTATCGAATACACAAATGGATTAGCAAGAGGAGATCTGGTTGAATTTTACTCAGAGCCGACCAATCCTTCTTAAACTGCCTGCAGGACAGACAAGAAAGAATAGCTGTTTTAATCTTTCGTATACATATATATGTGTATACAAATATACATGTATATTTGTATTCGTGTAGATTTGGAAGGCGATATAAAGATATGAAAAGAAGCTCCTATTTAGCCAGGGGCTTTTTTGTGTGAACATTTATCATTGGGCATAAGAAGAGGATTTACTGCAATGAAAATGAATAGTAAATAAAAGTCTAGCATATAAATGAAATAAGCTGAAAACAATAGGGGGAAGTGTAATGAATGTTCAGAGTGAAAAGCCTGTATACTATAACGGTTACGGCTTAGACAAATTAGCACCAATAAATAAAAAAGCCTACAAAGAGTTTATAGATAAACCTTACCATATACGAGACGAAGGAAGCTTCTCTTCTTTTCCCTATTTCCCTTATATGAAGAAGTTAACGTTTGATAAAGAATTCCCATATACGATTTCTTGAAAATAAACAGGGGCTATCCAAAACCATTCTTATTTAAAAGAAATGTAAAAAGCTGCAGCAGCCACTGCAGCTTTTTTTTATTTCTGCTACATGGTTTGACATTTCTACAAACTGCGTAGACTTTTTATAAAATACTACTCCTGCCTTCATAAGGGCCCCGTTTGATCAGCTAGTAAACCAGTGGGGTCTTCTGTTGCTTAATGGAATGTCAGAACATTGATTTACTAGAAGGCCCATCGTGAGACTCTCATTAACAAAAGTAAAAAAATTTTAATTTAAGCAGAGCTTTTTTCTGCTGAGCCTGTCGTTTGTCTTCAGTGTCCAGTAAATCGTGCACGGCAGTGTAAGAGAGTGGCTTCACATTTTGTACGCAGAAGAGATATGAATGGAAGGCACTTCTTTTTAAACAGACAGCAGGCAAGAAAAGCTCTTTCAGTGAAAACAGCATTAGGTTATCCTTATCCCTCAATAACAAGACATTATAGGACAGCTATTTCTTAATGCTGAGGCGAAAGTGACAAAATGGGAAAGAGAAACAGGGCTTGGTTTATATACAAGTACCTGTTTCTGCGACCAGGGGTAAATCTCTTCTAAGGTGCCGTTTTATGGGATAAATAAAAAGGATATAGCTGGTGTGCTTCTATGTAAGGATTATATATGTAGGGAGTGCTTAATTTTCTCTGTTTATTGGATGATGACACCACGATCGCTTAAAAGAAATTTTGATTAGTTGTTAACATGTCGGCATAGCGCGTGCAGCAAATATACTTTAATTATTGTTTTCATCAGCCATTCCCATTCGTAAAGGCCGCATCTTTTCACGGTGTTACTGACTATTAAGAACAGCCATATTTTAAAATGTAATATACTAGATTCGGGAGCTGGAAGATCTGTATTTTCTGTCGATATTTGACGAGATGATGTATAAATCCATGAATCCTTATCAAAAAACGTGTCTTATCTTTAAAGAATGAACATTTAATCCATTGCAAAGCCTTTCTCCAATAACGGTTTTCCTCTATTAAATAATAAATCTCTTAAAATATGTTTCACGTGAAACAATTTTGATAGATTTATAGATTTGAAACCTTTACAGTACAACAAACCAGGTTTCTTAGTTGTCTGAAAAGGTGAGGCTGCTTACGAGAGAGAAAAGGCAAACTACCTGCTAGTTACCGCTACATAAGCTTCTAAAGAGGGCGGGCCTACAAAAATAAGTCCTCTTGCCGCCATTTCTGTTTCAAGCAGATAAATAAAATCAGGCGTTAATTTTAAACGTAATGCATCCATGTAAGCTTCTATTAAATACTCATCTGCAATGTCTATTTTACGCAACGTGCCTACTCCTCCTCTATGATTACGAGGCAGTTCAGCCATCTTAGTCTTTCGACCGTAGATCTGAAACTTTGCGTCCCAGCCTTTCGACTGGTTTGCCTTTTTCTGCTTTTCTTAATAAAAAGGTAAACAAAAATAAATCAACAAAAGTCTATTTATCATTTTACAAAAACAGCTCCAAAATGTCATTTTTTTAAATGAAAATTCACAAAAAAGTAAACGATTCACCTTTTTAACAGATATGTAGCAGAAAAAAGAATAAAATGAGCAGAGAAAGAAGGCGAAAGGAGAAAGGGAATGCAAGAGAACATGATGACTCTGGCGGATGGAAGAAAACTTGGCTTTTGGGAGTATGGGGACAAACAGGGGGTTCCGGTTTTTTTGTTTCATGGCACACCGGGTTCAAGAATTTGGTTTTTAAAAGATGATGATATAGCGAATACGCTTGGTATCCGTTTTATAGCGACCGATAGGCCAGGATACGGGTTATCCGATCAAAAAAGCATCGTAGTCTTCTCGACTGGGCAGCCGATATAGCCGAACTGGCTGATTTTTTAAAGACAGAGTCGTTTTCTGTTTTAGGGGTGTCTGGAGGAGGTGCTTATGCAGCAGCTGTTTCTTATCGCTTTCCTGAACGAACTCGATTGTGTGTACTTGTTTCATCAGCGACCCCTTTTCATGCGGGTAAACCCCCTAAAAATATGTCAAAAGAAAACCGAATTGCTTTTTTTCTGTCTAAGCATGCTCCATGGATATTAAAAAAGATCAATAGTTTCCAGAAAAAAATGATAGATCGTGATCCTGACAAGTATAAAGCAGCCCTTCAAAAAGGAGGACGGCATTTACCGGAATGGGACAACCGCCAGCTAACGCAAGAGGAGGTACTCGACAGTACGATTCTTCATTTAAAAGAAGCCTACCGTCAAGGAGTTGAAGGTGCTTTATACGAAACAAGGCTGCTGACGGAAAACTGGGGATTCAACCTTAGCAATATTCAGGTTCCGGTTCATATTTGGCATGGTGAAGAGGATACATTGTCACCTGTCAGTGAAGTGAAAAAGATGGCTGGCCGATTTTCAACTGTTACATCACGGTATATAAAAGATGGGGGTCATTTTCTTACAGAAGAAGAAAAGATATGGCGTGAAATCCTCCAAACCATTGTAAAAGAAGCAGCGTTTAAATAGCATGGGTATCCTCATTTCAATATGCTTCTCGCATTTTAGTCCAGCTCATAACCGGGAATTGATTTAGTCGTTAAAACACAAAGGACGGATACTCGAGAAGGAAACAAATATAAGCGCTTGTTGGAAGATTGCTGGCGGCATGGCTGCTCTGTTAACACTAAGCGGATTAGCCGGGTGTGGGAGGGGAAGATCTGGATAACGGCATTAATGACAGTGAAGCAGATGACCAGATTGATCCAGAAAATGATCCGATAAATGAAAAGCAAACAAACGAAATACTTTTTTTCATTTGAAAAGGCCCTGGCGTATGTTTATTACGCAGGGGCCTTTTTGGATGATCAAAAATAAAGGTAGAAATGCAACTGAAAAGAGGTGCTCCATTCATTCTCTTAGAGGAACGATGAATAAAAAATGAGTTGCAAATTGAAGCACTTTTTTCCTGCACGAGCATCCAGGCAGCAGAAAGGAGAGAAATCAAAAAAATTTTTCATTATTTCACCTTTTAAGCCCAAAATAAAGAAATATTTTTTCTGTATTATTGTTGATTTCAAAAATATTTTTTCGTATAATGAGTTCATCGGTTGAAAATGCTTACATTATCAACCGGAAATGTATTACAGTATAAAGGTGGTATTTCAATGGACGCTTATTTATTAATTGTAACGCTGCTATCAATTGTTCTCGTTATTATCGGCGTTTCTTGGTTTAAATGGCATGCGTTTATAAGTTTAACCGTAGCCAGTTTGTTTTTAGCTGTTCTTTCCGGTTTATCATGGGACAAAATTGTAAGCGCTTATGAGACGGGAGTCGGCGGGGTACTGGGGCATTTAGTTGGTATTTTAGCTCTCGGTACAATCTTGGGGAAAATGCTTTCTGAATCCGGTGCCGGACTGCAGATTGCAAACTATTTTGTAAAGGTTTTCGGTGAGAAAAAACTTCCGTGGGCGATGTTTTTCTCAGGGTTTATCATTGGGATTCCTGTCTTTTTTGAGGTCGGCATTTTAATTTTGCTGCCGCTTGTCATTTCAATTCAAAAAGCTACAAAGAAAAATATTTTATTAATTGCACTGCCAGGGATCGCTGGCTTATCTATTGTGCACGGCCTTGTGCCTCCGCATCCAGGCGCGATTGCAGCAATCGGCATTTATGGCGCTGATTTAGGAAAGGTACTGCTGTACTCTTTAATCATTGCACTGCCAGCTGGTATTATCAGTGGTCCTTTGTTTGCAAAGTTCATTTACAAGCGGGTTATGCCAAAAGGAGAGCCGAGCTTAGTAACGGTAGAACAAAAAGATCCTGCTTCTCTTCCAAGCGTAGGAATTTCATTCTTATCTATTTTACTGCCTGTTATTTTGATGATCATTGGTACCGCAGCGCCGTATACCGGACTGCCTGGCCAAGCCGAACAAATTTTAGCTTTTATCGGCAGTCCGCTTGTTGCCCTTTTAATTTCTTGTTTCGCTGCTTACTATTTCCTCGGTTTCCGTCAGGGGATGGAGCGCGATACAATCAAGAGATTTACAGAAGAATGCATTCTGCCAGTTGGCTCTATTCTTTTAATTATTGGAGCGGGCGGTGCGTTTAAACAAATTCTGATTGACAGCGGAGTAGGCGCAACAATTGGTGATATGTCACAAGGATTATCTCTGTCGCCGCTTTTACTGGCGTTTATGATTGCTGGCTTAATCCGGATTGCAACCGGCTCTGCCACGGTAGCTCTTACAACGGCAGCAGGTATCGTATCACCGATCATTGCCGGTATGCCGGATGTAAACCTTGAACTGCTTGTTATTGCAACAGGCGCTGGTTCCTTAATGTTCTCTCATGTAAATGATGCAGGCTTCTGGATGGTAAAAGAATATTTAGGATTAACTGTCGAAGAAACGTTTAAAACATGGACGGTTCTTGAAACCGTTCTTTCTTTTACGGCATTTGCCGGTGTCTTGATCGTCAGCATGTTCGTTTAATAAAAGTGAAGAGTGAAGATCGAAAAAAGCCCTGGGAATCCAGGGCTTTTTTTATGATTTTACATACATATAATGAATTTGGTTAAATCACGTTTTTGCCAAATTCCAAACAGCCCGCACAAATCGAAACACCTGGCCCGACCGCTAATACACCCACTTCACTGATGCTTTTTTGGCAAAAAGAACAAGTTTCCGTATAAGATGTGTTTGCTGCTGGTGTGTTTTCTACAGCTTGCTGGGGTTGTGACTCAATCACTTCTTTGCCGAAATCCAGACACTCTATACAGATGGAAACTCCGGGTCCTAATGCTAACGCATCCACTTCATTTCTGTTTTTTTCACAAAAAGAACAAGTTTCCGTATAATCATGCTTCGCTGATGGTGTATTTTCTACTTTAGTCATGGCATCAAACAAACGTTCAATAAATTCAGGCTGTATATACTCTGCATGTCCCTTTACCTTCTGCTCAATCGTCGAGTAGGCAAGTGCCATTCCTTCATAAAAAGATTTTCTTTCCGGCACTTCACTTTTAGCGGCTTCATCCTCACATAATTGCTGCAGCATTTGCAATCCCTCTACTGTGGCTTTTACTTCCGTGCCCTGGAACATGTTCATTCGAATATGTTGGTCCATTTCAGCCGCCCTTTCCCCAAGGAATCGTGCAAACAGAATCGCTTGCACAGCTATTTATTTCTTGGTGAATGGGAAAATTCCTTCTTATTTAAACGAAAAGAGCTGCTATGGGGATCAAGCAAAACATTGGTCAGACAGAAGTACTTTCTTTTTAACGCAGTTGCATGCAAAGCTCCTGCATGAAAACAAATACCACTGTACATAATGTAAGTAGTAAAGAAACCACTTTTATCTGTGAGAGTTGTTTGAAAGAAAAGCCACATTTTTTTCCTATGGCCTCTCTGGTGGAAAGGGCTTTCATTTTGACGGTTGAGTAACCGTCTGCTAAGCCGGTTAAATTCTCGTTTCAGAAATGGAGTCGCGGATTTTATCGAGTGCTTTATTCGCATTGTATTTGTTGAGTACCATGATATTTACATAAAGGGCATCAATAATGCTCAGCTGTCCAATCCGGGAAGAAAGGGCTTCAGAACGAAAATCCGTTTCTTCGGAGCTTGTGAATAGCGCAACATCGACATTCTGGCCGATAAACGACTTCGGGTAGCCTGTGATACCGATCGTTTTTGCCCCGTTTTTTTTCGCTGTTTTTAAAATATTAATCGTATCTTTGTTCGTTCCGGAATGCGAAATCACAACAGCTACGTCCTTTTCTGTCAGTTGGGAAGCGGACATCAGCTGGTAGTGGGAATCGACGAATGAGAACGCTTTAATTCCTGTGCGGATAAATTTATGATAAGCGTCCATGGCAATGACCATAGAGCCGCCGACACCGTAAAATTCTATTTTCGCTGCATGAAGAAGCAGGGACACAGCTTGATGAAGCGCATTTTCATTGAGCAAATGCAGTGTGTTTTCGAGCGTCTGGATATTGGATTGAAAAATCTTTTTTGTGATGGTCTGTTCATCATCATTTTCTGAAATTTCTTCATGTATTTGTTGAATCGGTTCCATAATTTCAGAAGCGAGGGCAATTTTCATCGCCTGATATCCTTTAAATCCAATTCGTTTGCAAAACCGAAATACCGTTGCATCCGCAACATGCAGATCTTCTGCCAGTTCGTTAATCGTAATATGAATAATTTTTTCAGGGTTTTGTAAAATGTAATCCGCTACCTTTTTTTCTTTTGCACTTAACCTTGCATAATAGGAGCGAATTCTTGCCATACATTGTTGTGCCACTGAAGTCCCTCCTTACAAACTGTTTTATAACATCAGTATAGCATAAGAAAAGAAGTAAAAAATATTTCTTGAAAGGGTTTTATTTAAGAAAAAAATTTTATATAATTTAGGAGAAGGATGAAAATTATTTTCAAAGGAGCTTATCACATATGCATATTGGTTTAGTCGGGCTCGGCAAAATGGGCTTTCAGTTAGGGTTGAACTTAATGGAGCATGGTCATGAAATTACGGCTTTTGATGTAAACCAGGAAGCAAGAGAAAAAATGAGTGGAGAAGGGGCACAGACAGCTTCTTCTATTGAAGAGCTGGTTGCCAGCCTGCCAAGTCCGAAAGTGGTCTGGATCATGGTGCCATCCGGCAAGATTACAGAAGGAGTCGTTCATGAAGCAGCGTCCCTGTTAACTGAAGGCGATATTGTCGTTGAAGGCGGAAACTCTCATTACAAAGATTCTATGCAGCGCGCAGAACAGTTAGCAAAGCGCGGTATTCACTTTTTAGACGTCGGCACAAGCGGCGGCACGTCCGGTGCAAGAAATGGGGCCTGTATGATGGTCGGTGGTGAACAGTCCGCTTTTGAACAGTTAGAATCTGTATTCCGGGACATTTGCGTTGAAAATGGCTATTTGTATACAGGAAAGAGCGGCAGCGGACACTTTTTGAAAATGATCCACAATGGAGTGGAATATGGGATGATGCAGGCGATCGCGGAAGGCTTTGAGCTGCTGGAAAAAAGCGATTTCGGCTATGACCACGAACAGGTGGCCAGAGTGTGGAACCACGGCTCTGTTATTCGTTCATGGCTGATGGAACTCACACAAAATGCATTTTCAAAAGATCCGAAGCTTGAAGGCATTAAAGGCATTATGCATTCATCTGGAGAAGGAAAATGGACAGTTGAAACGGCCCTTGAGATGCAGGCAGCCGCACCTATTACGGCTTTGTCTTTAATGATGCGCTACCGCTCGCTTGAAGAAGACACATTCTCAGGAAAAGTTGTCGCTTCTTTGCGAAACGAATTCGGCGGACACAGCGTTGAAAAAAGCAATTAATCACGTAAAGTAAATGTGCAAATAAAAATCATATTCATATACAAGAAAAAGCTTTTTCTCTGTTCTAGATGAGAATTGCTTTTTCTTTTTTTGTTCATTTAGGACTTATTTTATAAGCCTTAAAGTGATTTGTTTTACATATTTTCACTATTTATAATAATTATAGCTTTTTAGAAAAATTGTGATATTTTCTAACAAATGTGTAGATATGGAAAAATATAACCTCTATTATACTCTTATTCCAAGTGATAAAAGGAGGAAACAAAGTGACAAAAGAACAAAAAAGCTTAACAAGGAGAGATTTCCTGAATCAAGTAGGAAAAGTAGGAGGAGCCGTTGCCGTGTTTGGAGCAATGGAATCCTTAGGGTTTTTTGCTTCTCCTGTGATGGCAAGCGCCAGCAGCTATCGCCCTCCGTCCAAAAGTGACCTTTCCCAGTCAGGGAAAATGGGCAAAAAAGTCATTATCCTCGGAGCCGGTATTGCCGGAATGACAGCCGCTTATGAACTTGGAAAAGCAGGATACGATTGTCATATTCTAGAAGCGAGAGGCCGAACAGGAGGACGGAACTGGACCGTGCGAAACGGAACACAAGAAACCGAAATCGGCGGGGTTAAACAAACAGCTAAATTTGACAAAGGCCTTTATTTTAACGCCGGCCCTGCCCGAATTCCCCAGCATCATGTAACCATGGATTATTGTAAAGAGCTCGGGGTTCCACTTGAAGTGTTTTGTAACGTAAATGAATATGCTTATTATTATCAGGAAAATGTGGGTGGTCTCGCAAACCAGAGAATTCGGAAGCAGGCCATTAAAGCAGACACACGCGGATTTGTATCCGAGCTGTTAGCAAAAGCAGTCAATAAGTCTGCACTTGACCAGGAGCTAACGAAAGAAGATAGGGAAAAATTAATGGATTACCTGAAACGTGAAGGTGATTTGTCTTCCGAGTACATCTACAAAGGCTCGAGCCGCCGCGGATATACAGAACTCCCAGGTGCAGGCCTCCACCCAGGAACTGTCGGCACACCCTATACATCTAGTGAACTTCTTCAATCAGGAATGATGAACAACTTCAACTCAGAATACTCCTTTACTCAACAACCTATGATGTTCCAGCCCGTAGGTGGGATGGATCAGATTCCAAAAGCACTTGAACGACAGCTTCCAGGCAAAATTACGTTTGAAGCGGAAGTACAGGAAATTCGGCAGTCCCCAGAGGGCACGCGGGTGGTATACAAGACCAAAGGAAAAACACAAGAAATAAGCGGAGATTACTGCATCTGTACGATCCCGCTGCCTGTTCTAAAAAATATAAAAGCAGATTTCACAGGCGAAATGAAAAATGCGATCCAAAGCATCAACTACGCAACAACAGGCAAAATCGGCCTTCAATTTAAAAATCGTTTCTGGGAGCAGGAAGACCGCATTCTGGGCGGCATTACAACAACCAACATGGATATCTCACAAATTTGGTATCCATCTTCTGACTTTTTAACACAAAAAGGAATTGTAGTCGGCTACTATAATTTCGGTCAAAATGCAGTCGATGTGGGTAACCGATCCATCGCCCAGCGTCAATCCCATGCTTTGGCTCAGGGTGGAAAAATACATAAGCAATATGCTGATGAATTTGAAACCTCTTTCTCACTTGCATGGCACAAAATCAAATACAACGAAGGTGGATGGGCAGAATACTCTGCTTCTGATTTGAAAAATTATTATCCAATTTTAAATCAGCCGCAAGGCCGTATTTACCTTGCCGGTGAACACCTCAGCTACATGACGGGATGGATGGCTGGTGCCTTTGAATCGGCAAGAACAGTCGTCAGCCAGATTCATGAGAAAGTGCTGAAAGAAAGTGGTCCGGTACCTTCAATCGCAGGATAATGAATGATCCGGCTGTTATTTTACCTTTTATAAATGGAGGAAGAAAAATGAAAAAATCACTAAAAACCACGATTGCCTCGGTAGTAATTGGAGCAAACGTTATTGCCGGATTTTCGATTGCCTCGGCGGTGAGCGAAAAAGAAGAGTTAAAATCGAATGAAGTAACGTTTTTTGGCACCCCGTCTTCCTCTATTTCCAGTTCAGTGGCCATTCCTTCTTCTTATGGCCAGCTGCTGTTTAGTGGGACTGTTCCGCCTTTGTTGAATAAAGACGGTGCGACGACGTATGAAAGATACGGGGATACCAAAACGCAGGCTATCGGTATATTAAAGAATTTAGAAACGCAGCTGAAAGCGAAAGGACTCACGCTTGCGGATGTAACGTATTTGCGTGTGTATGTAGTATCAGATCCGAATAAGGGCGGAAAACCGGACTATCAAGGGTGGTTTGACGCGTACGGACAGTTTTTTAATACAAAAGAAAATCCAATTAAAACGGCACGTTCTACCGTGGGCGTCGACAGCCTGGTGAATTCAGACTGGCTCATTGAAATTGAAGCGGTTGTGGCTTACAAAAATAAAAACAAATAAAACATGTTTATGAGAGGAGCAGATTTGCATGCTGCAAAATATCGGTGTTCCAGGTTTAGTGTTAATCTTAATCATCGCCCTTGTAATCTTCGGCCCTTCGAAATTGCCGGAGATCGGCCGGGCGTTTGGCCGTACATTGAGCGAGTTTAAAAGTGCCACAAAAAATTTAGTGGAAGAGGAAGAAGAAAAAAAGCCTGAGCTGACAACGGTGGAGAAAAAAGAGAAATCAGCGGTTTCATAAGAGACATGTAGACGAGGAAACTCGTCTACATCTTTTTTTAGCAAAAGATAGGAGGTGGTTGGATGGAAAACAAGGATGCTCATCTAATCGAACATTTAGAAGAACTTCGTCAGAGGATTATTAGGACCTTAATTGCTTTTCTCCTTTTTCTTATTCTTGCTTTTGTTTTTGTGGAGGATATTTACAATTGGCTGATTAAAGACCTGGACGGAAAACTGGCAATCCTAGGGCCGAGTGATATTCTATGGGTCTATATGGTCATCTCGGGTGTATGTGCGATTGCTGCAACGATTCCTATTGCTGCCTATCAAACCTGGCGCTTTGTCGCTCCTGCTTTAACAAAGGAAGAAAGCCGGGTCGCCTTTCACTTTATACCGGGTTTATTTCTTCTGTTTCTTACCGGCATTGCATTTGGTTATCTTATTTTGTTTCCAATCGTGTTAAACTACCTGACTACGCTGTCATCCGGCCACTTTGAAGCGATGTTTACAGCGGATCGCTATTTCCGTTTTATGCTGCACTTAACACTGCCATTTGGCTTTTTATTCGAAATGCCTCTCGTTGTGATGTTTTTAACAAGACTCGGCATTATTAATCCAATGAGGCTGGCCAAAGCGAGAAAGCTTTGTTATTTTGCACTCATTGTCGTGTCCATTTTAATTACACCTCCTGATCTGATTTCAGACGTTTTGGTTATCATTCCCCTGCTGCTTTTATATGAAGTAAGCATCACGATTTCAAAAGTAGTTTATAGGAAACGGCTGATCAGTGAAGTCTCTGTTTCATAAAGGAAGAGCAGCAACACATAAATAAGTAAAGCGGCCTGTTTAAGAGAACAGGCCGCTTCTTTTTCAAGCACTATTATTTGATCCATTTCTGCTGGAACTCGGCAATAAGGCCGTATTCATTTTCAAGTGCACGTGCCACGCGAATATAAACCGACATAAGATCCTGATAAACCTCTACGTTTTCCGGATTTGGCTGGTGGCTGTGTGTGCTGCCGACCCACTCTGACATAATAGAGAAATCATCAATTTCCCCAAGCGCGTACATACCTAATACGATCGCACCAAGGCAGGAGCTTTCAAAGCTTTCCGGCACAGTCACTTCCTGATCGAAAATATCAGCCATCATCTGGCGCCATAGCTCAGAGCGGGCAAATCCGCCTGTTGCCTGAATTTGCTTCGGCACGCCAATGACTTCCTGAAGGGCAAGCATAACCGAATACAAGTTCAAGATCACCCCTTCTAAAACAGCGCGGATCATATGCTCGCGCTTGTGGTGCAGGCTGAGACCGAAAAAGGAGCCTCTTGCGTTTGGATTCCAAAGCGGTGCCCGCTCACCAGCCAAATAAGGATGAAACAGAAGACCATCCGAACCTGGTGCTACACGAGAAGCAATTTTGGTCAGCACTTCATACGGATCAATGCCAAGCCGCTTCGCTGTTTCAATTTCGGCTGCGGCAAATTCATCCCGCACCCATCTAAACGTCATGCCGCCATTATTAACCGGCCCGCCGACAACCCAGTGATTCTCGGTCAGCGCATAACAGAAAATGCGTCCTTTCGGGTCTGTGACCGGCTTGTCTGTTACAGTACGGATGGCACCGCTTGTGCCAATGGTTACGGCTACCACGCCCGGGTCAATGGCATTCACACCGAGGTTAGATAAAACCCCGTCACTTGCCCCTACAATAAATGGTATGTCATCAGAAATGCCGAGCTCTTCTTTATATACTGGCTTTAAGCCTTTTAAAAAGTGAGTCGTCGGAACCGCTTTTGACAGCCGGTCCGCTGAAATGCCTGCTACTTCGAGTGCTTCCTTATCCCACGCTAAGTCATGTAAATTAAACATACCCATCGCAGAGGCAATAGAATAATCAACGACATATTCACCAAACAGGTGGTAAAACACGTATTCTTTAATCCCGATAAATTTATCAGCGGCTGCAAACACATCCGGCTGATCGGTCCGCAGCCAGGCAATTTTGCAAAGAGGGGACATGGGGTGAATCGGTGTGCCGGTTCTTTTGTAAATCTCCAGCCCGTTCATTTCGTTTTTAATTTTCTCGGACCATTTGGTCGGCCGGCTGTCTGCCCAGGTGATGCAGCGTGTTAACGGTTTGCCGTTTTTGTCCATCGCAATCACACTGTGCATAGCAGAACTAAAGCTGACGAGCTTCAACTGAGCCGGGTCAACATGTCCTTTTGTCAGAACAGTTTTGATCGTTTCAAGCACAGCCCGGAAAATTTCGTCCGGATCCTGCTCAGCAATGGATGGGGAGGGGCTGTAAAGAGGATACTCTACATGGTGCATTTCCAGCACTTTGCCGGCTTCTCCAAATAAAACGGACTTTGTGCTGGTCGTTCCGATATCAACGCCTAGATAAAAAGATTGTTTTGACATACTCATAGTCTCCTTTATCAAATGATCCAATCTTTGCTGTGTGTATCAAACATGAGTTAATGAAAATTATTTATTTTTTTTGTTTTAAGCAAGAAAATTTTTTTCTTCTTTTTTATTCTACTAGAAAAGAAACGGTTTTGGAACTGTTTTCATAAAAGAGTGTACGTTACTTTGCTCTTTCTTTGTCAGCTGTTAAATGTTCTAGTGCTTATAGCTAGTATACCCTTTTTAAAAAGAATCAGCCGATTATGGAGCGGGAGGAAAACTGCCTTTACACAGGCATTCTTCGTTTGAGTCCAAACGTTTAAAGTAATGTACCCTTTTTCACACAATAAAAGGCATATGCAAAGGAAAGCGCTCTATATACGAATGAGAAATAGCCCTTGTCTGCTTTCTGCTAACAGGTATACTTAAAAAGAAAAATAGAGGTTCATTTTTTTATAGCTAAACATGTTAGCGCTTTAACAAAAGATAAGCAGCATAAAGGTGGGAGAAACATCATGCTTTTTAAACCGGTGCGATTGAGCCTGCTGACTCAAATTGCCCTTCTTTTAACGATAGTCGTAATCATTAGTACATTTTTGGTCAGTCTCCTTTTTTCTTACATGATCGATGAAATGGTTGAATCCTATATGGGAAAGCAGGCAATGACTGTGGCAAAACTTGCGGCCCAGAATGAAAAAATTATCGATGCCTTCCAAGAAAAAAATCCTACTGTAACGATGCAGCCGATTGCTGAGACAATACGTAAAACAACCGGAGCCAGTTATGTCACGATTGTCAATACGAAAGGAATTCGCTATACAAACCCGAATCCTGATTCGATTGGCAAACATACAGCGACTAGTAATGACGCTTCCCTTTTAAGAGAGCAATCGGTTATTTATAAAGATACGGGCATATCCGGCCCGGCAATCAAAGCAAAAACGCCTATATGGAACGAACAGGGAAGGGTTATTGGTGTTTCGTCCGTTGGGTTTTTATTAAATGATGTAGAAGAACAGACAGATGTTTATCGAACGAAAATTATCCAGCTCGCTATGATTCCGTTAGCCATTGGAGCTGTGGGAGCCATGATTATTGCACGAAGGATTCGAAAAGTTATTTTAGGGCTTGAACCGGAGGAAATTTCCTCTTTATTCAAAGAAAAAGAAGCTACACTGGAATCTATTCGGGATGCAACCATTGTGATCAATACACAGAATCAGGTTTCATCGATGAATAGGAAAGCCCGTCTGCTATTTGGCGGCCAAACAATCCAAAAAGGATATGTGATAAAAGAGAAGAAGCTTCAAACCCTTTTAAAAGAAGTGCTTACTTTTAAAGAAGAGAGGATCAATCAACCGGTTGTATTTGAAAACCAGCTTTTCATTGCGGATTTGTCTCCGTTTTTGAAGAATGGCCAGACAGAAGGCGTAGTACTGACAGCCCGGCCTATGTCAGAAGTTGAAAAGCTGACGGAAGAATTATCTCAGATGAAATCATTCTCTGAAAATATGCGTTCACAAAATCATGAATTTTTAAACAAGCTGAATACGCTTTATGGACTGCTGCGATTAGAGCAGTATGAGCGAGCGATGCAGTTGATTTCTCAAGAAGTCCAGGAGCGGCAGGATGTCATCTCCTTCTTGGTTTCATCTGTAGCGGACCCTATGATCGCTGCTTGTCTGCTGGGGAAATTGAATCGGGCAAAGGAACAGCAAGTATCTTTAACCATTGATGAAGAAAGCAGTTTATCTCTTTCACTTACTGCCCAAGAAGCCCAGCAGATGGTTTCGATCATTGGAAATATCATAGACAATGCACTGGAAGCGGCACGCACCGAAAAAGGAAGAGAAGGAAAAGTTTCTGTGTCATTTACGGACTTTGGAAAAGAAGTAGTGTTTGATATTGAAGACAATGGAGCGGGTGTTCCGGCTCATATGGAAGAGAGGATATTCCAAGAAGGGTATACGACCAAAACAGGAGAGAATCACGGCATTGGTTTGACGATTGTCCAGCATGCTCTGCAGCAGCTGGGGGGAGATCTTTACTTAAGTAAAAGTCAGCTTGGAGGCACCCGGTTTACCATTGTCGTGCCTAAAAAGGAGGAATTTGATGGAGACGATTAAAGTGATTATTGTAGAAGATGATTATGAAGCAGCAGGCGTTTATAAGCAATTTACAGACCAGCAGCCTGGTTTTGATGTGATTGCAACCGCTGGATCAGGCAGACAAGCATTGGATTTGTTAAAGGTGGTGCAGCCTCATTTGATTTTACTTGACGTTTTTCTGCCAGACACCAACGGTATTGAACTGCTAAAAGAAATCAGGAAACAGCATTGGGGAGTTGACGTCATTTTAATTACAGCGGCTAATGATACCGAAACAGTCAGCCAGGCGATTCGCGGGGGCGCATTTGGCTACTTAATAAAGCCAATTATGATTGATAAATTGATTGTAACTTTAGAGGAATACAAGCAGATGCGATCACAGCTTTATGAGCAGAAAAAAGTGGATCAGGATAAAGTAGACCGCATGTTTCGTATTGCTCAATTGAAAAAACAATCGGGCACTAGTACCGCCCAGCTGCCAAAAGGAATCGATAAACATACGCTAAAACTGGTCAGGGAGAAAATAAAAACGGTTGAGGAAAGCTTGAATGCGGATGAGTTTAGTCAGCTGTTCGGTATTAGCTATTCCACAACCCGGCGTTATTTAGAGTACCTTGTCTCTACTCATGAGATGGAGGTACAAGTGATTTACGGCAGCATCGGGCGGCCGGAGCGAAAATACAAATCTCTTTAAAACCGTAAAGCTGAAGCTGCGGTTTTTTTTTTGCTGTGAAAAATAAGAAAAAAACGATTATTACAATTAAAAGAGTAAAAACAATTTTTAACTACACGCAATATCAGAAGATTGATACTCTTTTCTAAAGAAAGCGCTATCAACAAATGAGAAGTAAAGGAGATGAATATATGTTAGCTGCATTGGGATTTTCGATGGTCGCGGTATTTATGTATTTAATTATGTCAAAAAAATTATCGGCTTTGGTGGCTATTATGCTTGTGCCGATCGTATTTGGTATTCTCGGCGGCTTTTTAACCGAACTGGGACCGATGATGCAGGAAGGCGTTGAAAGCATTGCCTCCACCGCTATCATGATTTTGTTTGCGATTTTGTATTTTGGCATTATGATTGACTCTGGCTTGTTTGACCCATTGATCGCCAAAATTTTAAAGATTGTAAAAGGCGATCCGCTTAAAATTGTACTGGGCACAGCGGTTCTTTCTATGACGGTTGCCCTTGATGGGGATGGGACGACTACCTATATTATTACGGTTTCTGCCCTGCTGCCATTGTATAAGCGGCTTGGCATGAATCGGCTTATTTTAGCCACAGTCGCTATGCTCTCGATGGGGGTAATGAATATGACTCCATGGGGAGGGGCTTCTGCGATGGCCATGGCTTCCCTCGGGCTGGATGCATCTGAATTGTTTATTCCTATGATTCCCGTAATGGGCATCGGCCTTGTCTGGGTTCTTACGGCCGCTTTTTTACTGGGCCGAAAAGAACGAAAACGGCTTGGTGTAATTGAGCTTGATTCTGCCCATCAATCAGCGGAGAACACAGGACTTGCCGCCACAACACTGAATGCGGATTATAAACGCCCAAAACTGGTTTGGTTTAATTTATTGTTAACAATTGTTTTAATGGCTTCTCTGATCATTGACTTTATGTCCTTGACTATTTTATTTATGATCGCCTTTGGTATTGCTCTTCTTGTGAACTACCCAGATTTAAAAGACCAGCAGGAACGGCTGGCTGCCCATTCTAAAAATGCATTAGCTGTTGTTTCCATCGTGATTGCAGCAGGAATTTTTACCGGGATTATGTCTGGAACAAAAATGATTGATGCCATGGCTGTAACGCTTGTATCTATTATTCCAGATTCATTCGGCCCGTTCTTGCCGGTGATCGTTGCTTTTTTAAGCGCCCCTTTCACATTTTTTATGTCTAATAACGCGTTTTATTTTGGGGTTCTTCCTATTATTGCACAGGCGGCGGAAGCATATGGGATTAGCGCTGTGGAAATTGGACGCGCTTCCTTGCTTGGCCAGCCTGTCCACGTTCTCAGTCCGCTTGTGGCAGCAGCCCACCTGTTGATTGGACTTGTGGGAACAGAGTTTGGCGACTTGCAGCGGTTTGCGGTTAAGTGGGCACTGGGCACTACAACCGTAATGACAGTGGCTGCCCTTCTTTTTGGGATTATCTCGATTTAATAAACGCCTGTGAACAGAATAAGATCCAAACAAAAGGCTGCTTTCGCGAAAGCAGCCTTTTGTCATAAACATCGGCAGGTCTTGATATTCTATGAGGGACTAAAAAGGGAAAGAAAACATAGGAAGTTTATTAGTTGAATGATAAATGCTGCTTGCTTTTATTTTTAATGGAAGATTAAAGGAAACAAAACGATACATAGAGAAGTAAATAGGAAAAGGCTAGATGGACAGATAAAGGCACTGAATAAATGAAAACGCTTACTACAAGGAGGAGATTTATGAAGCGGCTTGCATACGGCATCCTGCTCCTTGCTTTTCTCGCGGCATCAGCCTGTATGATTTACTATGGGAAACTAACATTTCATATGAAAAAAGCAGAAGCAGAGCATGATAAATCCATGTATCACTTTGTCTTGATTCCGGAAGAGCTGGATAACGAATATTGGCGTTTAGTTGAAAAAGGAGCAAGAGATGCAGCCAGCCTGTACGGTGTTTATTTAGAGTATGCAGGTCCCCGTCAGGCCGATTACAGCGAGCATTTAAAAACACTTGATACGGCCATCGCAGGTAAAGTAGACGGTATTTTAATGCAGGGTGGAAAAAGTGAAATGCTGACAACGTTAATATCAAAAGCACACGACAAAGGAATTCCAGTTATCACAGTGGACACAGATGCTCCGGAGACAGAACGGGCTGCATATGTAGGAACGAACAATTATTATTCAGGTTTTCTAGCGGGGCAGGCACTCTTGGCGGATACAACTGGTCCACAGCGAGTGGGTATCGTAACGGGCCGGTTTCAATCCGAAAATCAGAAACAGCGGGTAGAGGGCTTTAAAGAAGCGATTAAAAAAGAAGAACGGATTCAAATCGTTGGAATTGAAGAGTCTTCTATTACAAAGATCGGCGCCATTGAAGCGACATACCGCCTGTTTCATAACCGTCCTGACACCACGGCCATTTATGGTACCAGTGCTTTAGACGGGATCGGTATTGCCGGTGTAACCCGGTACTTTAATAAAAAAAATATTTATGTGATTGCATTTGATACACTTCCAGAAACCCTGTTTCTTTTAAATGAGCAGGCGATTCAGGCTACCGTAGCCCAGGATCCGTATGAGATGGGTTACAACGCAGTAGCGTCATTAATCAAGCTGAAAGCAGGAGAAACCATTCACCCTCTTCAGTATACGGATACATCTATTATTCGAAGAGAGGATTTACCAATTGTGGAAGGAGAAAGCGGATCATGATTACGATCAGGAAAAAGCTTCTTCTTTATTTTTTGGTGTTTGTAGTCTTGTTTAATGTCGTTTCATATTCTATCTACGCAAGCAGCCGGCAGCTTGTGAATGAATATCATAAAAGCTTCCAAGGATTTCTGCTTCTGAATGAAATATCCCAGCAGTCCGCTGCCCTGTATGAAGGAGTCAATTCATATGCGATTGAGCGGGAGAAGAGTTCCTTGGAAAAAGCAAAAGCGGCCCAAATGGTTTTACTTGAAAATAAAGAGAGGATAGAAGCAACCAATACAGCCGATATTCAGCCCGAGTCCATGACCATGTATCAGGAAATGATGGATACTCTTGTTGAAGAAAGCGATAAAACCATTCAAGCGATTCAGGCAGAGGCGGTAGATGAATACCCCGGCCATTTACGTGAAGTTCGGAATGTCTCCGGTTATGTACAAGAAGCCACGCTCGCCTACTTAAACTTAGAATTAAATGAATACCAGCGATTTTATGATCAAATGGAAAAGCGAAATACAGCTTTTAAGCATTTTATCATCAGTTTATTTGTCTCCACGCTGCTTCTTGCTGTTTTCATGGCTCTTTGGTTCTCAAGAGGGATTACAAAGCCCATACATACGTTAACGAAGGCGGCAGCCGAAATGTCTGCCGGGCGGCTCGATGGGCCGGATGTTTCCGTTCTAACCAGAGATGAAATTCATCAGCTCGGGGAGTCTTTTAACCAGATGAGAAGAGACATGCGCCGTTTTATTGAAGAAATCAAAGAAAAAGCAGCGCTCAACCAATGGCTGAAGGAACTGGAATTAAAGCAGCTTCAGAACCAAATTAATCCGCATTTTTTATTTAATACTTTAAACACCGTAAAGCAAATGTCATACCTGGAAGATGCTCCCATGACTACACAGCTGATTGAATCCGTGTCATCCCTTCTCCGGTACAGCCTTGGGGATTTGCAAAAATCCGTTACATTGGCGGATGAAATGGCAGCGGTAGAGAGTTATTTTGCCATACAAAAAACGAGATTTTCGGACCGTGTTTCTTTTCATTTATCTGTAGAAGAACAATGCCTTCCTATCTCTATGCCAGCATTGATCTTGCAGCCGATTGTAGAAAATGCTTTTATTCATGGGATTGAAAATAGAGAGGAAGGCGGAGAAATCTCTGTCGTTGTGACGAGCAGCCGCACACAGGCTGTTATTGAAGTAAAAGATAATGGGGCGGGCATAGACAAGGAAACCCTTCAAAAGCTAAAAGCAGGAGGGAAGGCAGCGGAACATACCGGACACTCGACTGGAATTGGTTTAGAAAATGTCATAAAGCGGCTGCATCTCTTCTATAAAGAAAAAGGATCTTTTTCTATTTCATCGACAGAAGGAATGGGAACCACCGTTCAAATTCGTATACCATTTTATGAAGGGAGAGGAGTAGGATGAAGGTGATTGTCGTTGACGATGAAATGATTGAACGAAAAGCGATGCGTAAGCTGCTTGAACAGCATATTCCACAGGTTCAGGTGGTAGGTGAGGCCGGAAATGGGCGGGTAGCGATTGAGCTTGCCGAATCGCTCCATCCGGATTTAATGCTGATGGATATTAAAATGCCGGGCATGAATGGTCTTGAAGCGATTCGCCATATTCGGTCAAAGCAGCCTTCCATTCGTTTTATTATGATGACAGCATATGCTTCTTTTGATTATGCAAGAGAAGCGATGATTGAGGGAGTAAAACACTATCTTGTTAAACCAGCTAAAAGAGATGAAACGATTCAAACGATTTTACAAGTACAAGAGGAAGTAAAGGAAGAACAGGCCTCAGAAGCTGCCCTTTGGCAGCTTGTACTCGCTAAAGTAATGCAGCAGGACATGAATGAAGAAGTGTGCAGGCGCCTGCGGATGCTTCACCCCGAGGCAAAAGCCGGTTTTATGCATATGTATGAATGTCCAGATGCAAATACAAGGGAGGACATTATCGAACAGCTTAACGAACACTCCCCGTTTCCTTTTTTGGCGGCTCATCCACAGGCCGGCGGGCTGGCTGTTTTATTTTTAAGCAAGGAATGCCAGAAGTCAGATGTGCTTCTTTTAGCCAAGTCTATCGTTCGCTCCTGGCCCGGCAAAATCACCGTAGGCACAAGTGTTCCTTACCCCTTAAAACAGCTGGGATCCTCTTATTCTGAGGCACTGCTTGCTTTTCAGCAGCTAAAAGCTGGACGCGGGGCATCATACGGGTTTGCGGATCAGAGCGCTTCTTTTTCGCATAATTCGGTTGAAAAAGCGATTATGAACCATCATCCTTTAGATACTCTTTTTACCCGCTATTCGCTTAATCAATTAAAAGAAGAATTGGTGCATGTCAAAAAAGAAATGACCGCCATCGGTGTTTACGTTGATGATGTAAATATTATGGAAGCCGCATCCACTGAAGACTGCCTTGCTTTTGGCAATGAATTGGCCAGCCGAGTCACTATGCATCGGCAGGGAAGAGAAATGATTGCAAAAGCAAAAACATTTATCCACACACACTTTCATCAGCAAATCAGCCTGGAGGATGTGGCGGATCACGTGCAGCTAAGCCCAACGTATTTTACGAAACTGTTTAAAGAAAAAATGAACGAAACCTTTATTGGCTACTTAACCAATTATAGAATTCGAACGGCTAAAAAGCTGCTTCAGCACACCAATTTAGGGCTGAAAGAAATTGCGGATCGAACAGGGTACAATGATCCGAATTACTTCAGCCGTGTATTTAAGAAAGCAGCTGGCTGTTCACCAAAGGAATACCGGAAATCTTTTTCTTAAGCAGGGGCTGGAGCCGCTGTTTTTCTTTTGCATAAAAAAGTACAGAAAATCATAAAAGATTTCAGAAAAGTCACCTTCTTAAGAGGGATATACTTATTTGTGTTAACGCTTACAATAAAGGGGGCTAAAGGCATGAAGAAAAGACTGGGGCTTATCTTAATGATGATTTTAACGCTCGTTTTATCTGCCTGCGGATCTAACACACAGACGGAAGAAGGAAGCCAGGGCAGCAGCGGGGGAAGCGGGGAAAAAGGAAAACTTGATATTTTCAGCTGGTGGACGGGTGCAGGAGAGGAAGACGGCTTAAAAGCACTTCTTGCCCTGTTCAAAGAGAAATACCCGGATATTCCAATTGAAAACGCTGCTGTAGCCGGAGGGGCTGGAACCAATGCGAAAGCCGTATTGGCGAGCCGGATGCAGGGAAATGATCCGCCCGCTACTTTCCAGGTGCATGGCGGTTCAGAGCTGAATGACAGCTGGGTAGCAGCGGATAAAATGGAGCCGCTTAATGATCTGTATGAGCAGGAAGGATGGAATGATAAATTTCCAAAAGAATTAATTGAACTTGTCAGCAAAGACGGCAATATGTATTCGGTGCCGGTCAATATTCACCGTGCGAATGTTCTTTGGTATAACAAGAAAGTCTTCGAGGAAAATGGCATTGCTGTTCCAACAACGTTTGATGAGTTCTTTGAAGCTGCAGACACTTTAAAAGAAAAAGGCATTACGCCGCTTGCACTTGGAGACAAAGAGCCGTGGGCAGCCACACACTTATTTGAAACTGTCCTGCTTGGCGAGCTGGGCGCAGAAGACTATAAAAAGCTTTGGACAGGCGAACTGGCTTTTGACGATCCAAAAGTTAAAAAAGCAGCCGAAACGTTTAAAAAGATGCTTACTTATGTAAATGAAGATCACAGTTCCCGCAACTGGCAGGATGCTGCGCAGCTTGTTGGAAGTGGAGAAGCAGCGATGAACGTTATGGGTGACTGGGCAAAAGGATACTTTACAAATGATTTGAAACTGGCTGTCAATAAAGATTTTGGCTATGCACCAACACCTGGAACAGAGGGAACATTCGGTGTTATTACGGATACTTTTGGTCTTCCGAAAGGGTTAAACAATTCAGAAGATGTAAAGAAATTCCTTAGTGTACTTGGATCGGTTGAAGGCCAGGATGCTTTTAACCCATTAAAAGGTTCTATTCCAGCTCGTATTGACGCAGACGTATCAAAATACGATCAATATGGAAAAGACACAATGGAGGATTTTAAATCTGCCGCGCTTGTGCCAAGCTTAGCGCACGGCTCAGCAGCACCAGAAGGATTTGTAACGAAGGTCAATCAAGCGGTTAATATTTTTGTTACACAGGGAGATGTCGATCAGCTTGTTCGTACGCTTCAATCGGCAGGAACCGAATTAAAATAAAGCAGAAACCCTCCGTACGGGGGGTTTTCTTTACAAGGAGGCATCTACTATGGAAGCAGTAAGAAAAGAAACAGCCAAGGGAGAAAAAGCGTCTAAAAAAAGCTATTCCTCTGACCAATGGATGGCGCTTGCTTTTTTGCTGCCTTCTTTTTTGCTGATCGTCATTTTTGTATACGGATTTATCGGCTGGACAGGATATGTGTCACTGAGCAACTGGAATTCACTTATTCCTGATTTCTCTTTTGCCGGCTTGAAAAATTACATGTATTTATTCAGTGATTTTCGTTTTCAAGCTGATTTACGCAATACTCTCTTCTTTACGATTCTCTTTATCGGCCTGGTGATTTTATTCGGGCTGTCACTGGCTATTCTGCTTGATCAAAAGCTAAAAGGAGAATCCATTTTCAGAAATATTTTCTTTTTCCCTATGGCGTTGTCGTTTGTTGTGACCGGCGTCGTGTGGCAGTGGTTATTAAATCCTTCAACAGGAATTAACTTATTTTTAAACACATTCGGGATTACACCTAAGTGGTACACAGATACCAATATTTTAGCGGGCTTTCAATGGGGACAGATTGAATTTGGCCTGCCGGCTGCGCTGATTGCCGTAGGGATTGCGGCTGTCTGGCAAATGACCGGGTTTTCATTGGCTATGTATATTGCAGGGCTTCGGGCGATCCCGGATGAAACAAAAGAAGCGGCCCGTATGGATGGGGCTTCTGAATTTCAAATTTACCGGCAGATTATTTTGCCCCAGCTTCGCCCGATTACAGTGAGTGTCATTATTATCATGGCGCACATTTCCTTAAAAATCTTTGATTTGATTTATTCGATGACAGGTCCTGGTGCAAACTTTGTAACGGACGTTCCAGGTGTTTATATGTTTGAAACCACATTCCGGGGTAATTATTATGCGAACGGAGCTGCGATTGCGATTATTATGCTTCTCAGTGTTGCCATATTTATCGTTCCATACTTACTAAACAGCCGAAAGGGGGAAGCGTAATATGGTCATCAGGGCGTTTACAAAACCGGCCAGCTACTTCGTGCTGATTGCGGTCAGCTTATTCTTTTTGATGCCGGTTTATGTCATGATCATTACGAGTTTAAAGCCGCTGGATGAAATTACGCTGGACCAAATGTGGACGCTGCCATCCTCGCTGGATTTCAGCAGCTATGGAGAAGCTTTTTCCAAACTTGCGCCAAACTTGATGAACTCTTTTTATCTCGTTATACCAGCTACTTTGCTGTCTGCTCTATTAGGGGCGATGAGCGGGTATGTACTTTCGAAGTGGCGGTTTAGAGGGTCGGAGATCTTATTTACTCTTATGCTGTTCGGTATGTTTATCCCTTATCAAAGTATTTTGATTCCGCTGATTCAGTTTTTACGAGAAGCGGGGCTGTATAACTCTATACCCGGGCTGATTTTTGTTCATGTTGTGTATGGCATCCCGATTACCACGCTGATGTTTCGAAACTTTTATGTGAATATTCCCGATGAAATGATTGAATCTGCCAAAATTGATGGAGCTAACTTTCTTGGCGTGTTCCGGCATATTATGATTCCGTTATCGGTCTCAGGATTTGTCGTAGTGGCTATTTGGCAGTTTACAAACATCTGGAATGAATTTTTATTTGCAGTTACCATTACAACCGCTGATCAGCAGCCGGTCATGGTCGCGCTGCAAAACTTATCGGGAAGCCAGATTGTCCAGTGGAATGTTCAAATGGCGGGAGCGCTGCTGGCTGCACTGCCTACGCTGTTGGTTTATATTCTTCTCGGGAAGTATTTTGTGAGAGGTCTGCTGGCCGGATCAGTAAAAGGATAAAAGGAAAAGCCGCTAGTGAAAGAGCGGCTTTTTTTAATTTCCTCTTTATTATCCTCTGCAAATTATGCTTTAGTGACTGTCTCCATTGCCGATAAGCCTTTTTGACGTTTAGTTCAGGGAAGGTAGTTAAGGCACAGCATACCTTTAAGAAAAACATAAAAAGGGCAAGTCACAAAAAGTGAATCTTGCCGCAGAGTGTAGACAAATGATATGGATGACCGTGCACATGAATGGGATGGATCGGCAGCGTCCAGGCAGCTCCGCTTTCCATGGGGCAGGCGCTGAGCCCGACTTCGCCTGGCGGCTCTACCGGTCTCAGCTGTCCGCTAGTCCCATAGGAGTCTACGCTGCCTTCCCGCCGCCAAGTGGCTCGCGACAAGATGGCATAGAGTTAATAAGGATTTAAAAAAGAGAAAATGTCTGTTCAGCCTTGCTTAGGGATCTTCCATACCACTTAGTGAAGCCTGCCGGACGAAGACTCCTGCGGGAAGTACAGTGAGTCGGGAGACCCCGCAGGCGCAGCCGAGGAGGCTCCCGCACTGCCCGTGGAAAGCGCAGTCCGGCCGGCTTCACTTATCGGCTCTTTTTAAAAGTGAAAGACTTTATCTACAGTCTGGGTTAAGCTCACAACAAGTGAATCTTGCCACAAAGTTCGATTTTTAGTTTTGAAGAGATTGTTCAGCCAGCCAATCCATGAGGGTAGTCGTGTTTCCGTTTATTACGGTATCTACTTCATTGTTAAATACATAGATCCATGACCAGTGACCGTTATATTCATACGGTGTACCATCTGCATTCGTATACAAACCAGACGTATCATGGACATCCTCAAATAAAGACAGGTGAACATTTTCCGCTCCAGCAGCAACGAAGCGCTCATACGTTGGCACTGTATGAAGAGAAGGAGGCAATATTGTATCATTTTCTGCCGTCACGAACCAAGTTGGTGTTTGTTTCATGCTTTGAATGTCCTCGTCAGAGATAAGTGAGTCGTTTAACCCTTCACATATCGGGAATGCCGCTGCAAAGTACCCAGGGTAATCTCGCGTCATCAGCATGGTCATATATCCTCCATTAGAAGCGCCGCCAATGTAAATTCGGCTTGGATCAATATCTGGGTTAGCAGCCACCTGTTCTTGAATTAACGCCATCAACGCTTCCTCATATTTGGATGTTCCGTCTGCTCTGCCAGTGATTCCATCCATCCAGTAAGTCGGTGCCTGCGGTGCTAAAACATACGCTCCGTCAAAATGGTCTTGAATATCTTCTGTGGCAAAGTTAACCGCTTTATTTGCAGACAGCGGAATCGTACCATCTGTACCGCCTTCACCGCCACCATGCAGCCAAATGATCAGCGGATTTTTCTCTTTATCTTTCTCGGGAGCGTAGTTCGCATAGGATAGTGTTATATGATTATATGTGGCTTGGCCGGTAGAGAAATCCTCTACTAGCTCTTTTGTTTCTCCCGCAAATTGGTTAATAACCAAACCCGAAATGACTCCAGCGTTTGTTTGGATATCTTTTTGCTGCGTAATGGTGTATTTATTTTCTGTCCAGTCATTAAATCCTGTTCCGGCTGCATCATAGTTTAGGGCAGAACTCAAAGAGCTTGCTGGGCTTACTTCCATTTCCAGAACGGCGTATCTGCCTGTTTTAACGGCAGGATTGCCTTTTTTATCTGAAACGTAAACATTGGTAATCTTCCGGCTGCCTTCCTCCAAAAACGGTGTTTTTAAGCGGTGATCGCTTCTTTTTACATGCACAGAAAATGTATCAGGTGTGATAGAACCTTTTGGAACAGATCTTCCTAAATCTACAATTAGTTTTGTGTTGACTGCTCCCCAATCTTTAATTTCAGTAACAGTCTGGTAAGAAGCCGGCTGTGTTTTTACTTCTTGAGCCGCTGCTCCTGTACTGTAAGAAAGCAGTGCGCCGGCTGCTAATGTAGAGATCATGGCTGTTTTTGCTTGTGTTTTTATTTTTTTCAACATATCCTTTGGCCACCTTTATTCGTATTAATTTTGAAAGCATTTTTATAAAATTCTGCTGCTAATGATTACTTGCTTTTATAGAAAGTCGTTACCTTTTTGAAAGACGTTCGATAGCTGTTTCAGGTTCTAGTACATCACTGACCTTTTCAACAATGATATCTTCTGCAACTGTAAAAGTGGCCGTGTCTTTAATATCCTCAGAAGAAGCGCCCACTTGAATGGTGTACGTGCCTTTTTCAAGCACCCAGGCAGAAAGTTCTTCACTGAATGATGCTAAATCCTTTGCACCCAGTCCAAACGTTACTTTTTCTTTTTTTCCTGGCTTCAGTTCGGCCGTTTTAGTGAATGCTTTCAGCTCTAGAGAAGGCTTCTCCAGTTTTCCGTCAGGCGCAGACACGTATACTTGGACTACTTCTCTTCCTGGTACTTTTCCAGTGTTTTTTACGGTCGTACTAATAGATAGTGTGTCTTTGAATTTCTTTGTGGCTTTCACTTTGTCGTAATCAAATGTAGTGTAAGACAAGCCATAGCCAAATTCATAAGAAGGTTTTACATTAAAGGTAGTATTGTAGCGGTAACCAACATAAATATCCTCTTCATAAGGGAATCCATCCGGTGAGCCAGGATAGCGGTCCGCATACGGAAGATCGGTATAATCAACCGGAAATGTTTGAGCTAGTTTACCAGATGGATTTACTTTACCAGTCAAAACATCCGCAACGGCGTTTCCAAGCTCCTGCCCCGGTTGCCAGGAAAGAAGGATGCCATCTACTTTTTCTTTCCAGCTTTCCACTTCAACAGGACCTTCTACGTTTAAGACAGCAATCACTTTCTTGCCTTGATCGCGGTACGCTTTGGACACTTTTTCTACCATTTCTTTTTGTGAAGGAGACAAATAAAAATCTTCTTTGGCGCGATCGACAGCATAAGAACCAGGAGCAGTGCCAATTACAACGATTCCAATATCCGTGTTGGCTGCTGCTGTTTGCACATCCTCGGTAATGTCCATCTCAGGAAGCTTCGGTCCAACAGAACCGAAAGTGCCCGGTGTTCCTTTGTACGCATCCTGGCTCCGTAAGTCTGCTGCATATTGGTCGTATTTTGTAAGCAGAGATTCATTCAACGTCAGGCCGGCATTTCGCAGCCCTTCTGCAATGCCAAGCTGATAAGGCGCATAAACGAGAGCACTTCCTCTTCCACCTGTGTTGATTTCACTAACGGGGACACCAAATAAAGAAGCGCTTACATTGTTTTTGATAGGCAGAGCCTGATTCTTGTTTTGCAGAAGCACCATTCCCTGGGCAGCTGCCGTTCTCGCTACTTTTGCTCCCGCTGCAAGGTCTGGTGAGTTTGTTGGCTCTGCTCCTTTGAAGGTAGGGGACTGCACAACAATTTGAAGAATTTCTTTAACATTTCGATCTAAAATTTTTTCATCTAAAAGCCCACTTTCAACAGCTGCGATAATAGCTTCCGATTGCGCTGCTCTTCCTGGCATTAATAAGTTTGTACCTGCTTCCATTTGCTTGACGATGTCCCGGTCGGCAAACTCCCAGTCTGTCATCGCAAATCCAGTAAAGCCAAAATCATTTCGTAACACATCTGTTAGTAATTCTTTGTTTTCGGTTGCGTATGTGCCATTAATTTTATTGTAGGAATCCATTATCGACCAAGGCTTCGCTTCTTTTACTGTCATTTCAAATCCTTTTAAGTAAATTTCCCGTAATGCTCTTTGACTGACGATCATATTTCCGTTATTGTTTGTCCGCTGATTGAAAGCCGCAAAATGTTTAATCGTTGTGCCCACACCATTTTCTTCTACACCATTAACGAAAGCTGTGGCTAATTTACCCGTAACAACCGGATCCTCTGAAAAATATTCAAAATTCCTTCCATTTAGTAGATAACTTTGAATATTCATGCCGGGAGCAAGAAGGAGGTCGATCCCATAGGCCTTCATTTCTTCACTAGTCGCGTCTCCGACTTCTTTTACCAAATCAGCATCCCAGGTAGAGGCGAGAACCGTTGGGGAAGGAAACTTCGTTGCGTAGTATGTTTTTGCATCATTTTCTCTCGTTGGACTAATCCGTACACCCATTGGTCCGTCTGCCAATACGATAGCTGGAATACCTAAACGCGGAATGGCCTGTGTTTGGCCGGCAGCACCCGGAACTTTGGTTGATTGGCCGCCGATTACTTCTCCATTTTCAGAAGTTAATCCTCCTTTATTGCCGCCTACCAATAAAAAGGCTTTTTCTTGTAAGGTCATAGCGTTTATAACCGCATCGATTGACTCTGCATTAACCAGTTTTGGAACTGTATTTGCGGCTTTAACAAACCCTTCTTTTTGCTGTATTTGATCAGTAGAGATTGTTTCAGAGGCAGACACATAAAGATTAGTACCAGAAAGAAGAAGCCCGCTTGCAAGTACAGCAACTACTAATTTATTACCTGTGTCTTTCTTTGAACGTTTTTTCACCATTTATCCCCCTCAATCCTTATTGTTTGAAGCGCTTTCATAAAATGAGAAACTTGGCTTTTTCTCAGTGTAGCGCTTTAAAACAGGAAGCCTTTCTAAACTTTCTTATGATTATCTGCAATTTTTTAAGCTGCTAGGAAAAAAGAACTGGATATATTGCCTGCTTTTCCGCTTTGTTATAGTTGTTTTGAACGGGTAGGCTCGCTATATGCTTCATAAACTGTTAACCGCTTAACGAGTTCTATGATCCTCTGTTAAACAGCAGCCATCCCAAGCAAATATGTACAAAGCTTTGAATAAAATTCTGCTTCTGTATTTTAAATAAACGGTCCGTCTCCGACTTGAGCATTTAGGTAATAAATAAGTTAATGAAGTTTTCTACATTGACAAATGTAAAATAATGCATTATATTAGACCGGTCGGTTTAATTTGTGAAGAGGTGAACTATGACCAAAAAGCTTAATACGAAAGGGATGCTGATTGAAACAGCTTCCAGGCTGTTTCGTATGCGTGGATATGACGGAGTTGGCCTTAATGACATTTTGAAAGAAAGCGGGATTCCAAAAGGATCGCTTTATCACTATTTTCCTGATGGAAAAGAAGGGCTGGCTGTTGAAGCCATTCGTCACACAAAGGGCGTAGTAATTGGTTTTATTGAAGAAGTGTTCGAGCGAACTGAAGATCCAATCAAAGCTGTTCAGGACCATATTTGCGAATTGGTCGAGGTAATGCGGGATGAAAAAGAGCCAGTTGGATTTCCAATCGGAGCAATTGCATCTGAAAAACATTCGACGAGCGAGCCTATTCAAAAAGCCTGTCATTCAGCATTTGAAGAGTGGAAGGAAACGTATTCTAGAAAGTTCATAAAGGCTGGGTACAGTGAAAAGCAGGCAGAGGATTTTGGTATCATCATTCTTGCCGTCATAGAAGGAGGCATTCTTCTTTCTCTTACAGCCAAGAGTGATAAGCCTCTTCGTGTGATCGCGGAGCAGATACCGATGCTGCTGACTAAGAAAAGCGGGTAATTTGGAGAAGGCTTAGCCTTTAAAGGGAGGAATGGATAGATGGCAGCAAGTACTGCAGCAAAGCAACAAGAAAATGTGAAAACGATCCCTATTTTAATTTCCTTTTTAATCGCGGGATTTATTGGGTTATTTAGTGAAACAGCGCTTAATATGGCGCTTGGAGATTTGATTCAGCAGTTCAATGTAGGATCTGCAACGATCCAGTGGCTGACTACGGGCTACTTATTAACACTGGGGATATTAGTTCCGGTGACGGGCCTTTTGCTGCAATGGTACAGCACAAGGCAGCTGTTTATGGCAGCTTTGCTTTTTTCGATTATCGGAACGCTCATAGCGGCATTAGCACCCAGCTTTAGCATACTGATGGTGGCACGGGTCATTCAGGCGCTTGGAACAGGCCTGCTTCTGCCGCTCATGTTTAACACGATTTTATTGATTTTCCCTATTCATCGAAGAGGCGCCATTATGGGGCTGATGGGCTTAGTAATTATGTTCGCTCCGGCGATCGGGCCTACGATTTCTGGTTTATTGATTGAAAACTTGACCTGGCACTGGATTTTCTGGCTGTCTTTGCCGTTTTTAGTGTTTGCGCTGTTTTTTGGCATGGTGTACATGCAAAACGTATCCACGATTACAAAGCCGAAGATTGACGCCATTTCTGTTGTTTTATCCTCTCTTGGTTTTGGAGGCATTGTTTATGGCTTCAGTACAGCCGGCGAAGACGGATGGTCGAGTTCTATCGTAATGATCGCTCTTGCGGTTGGATGTGTGGCGCTTGTTTTGTTTTCTCTTAGACAATTTAAGATGGAGCAGCCAATGATTGATTTACGTGTGTTTAAATACCCGATGTTTACGCTTGGGCTTTTCATTGTTTTTATCGCTTTTATGGTGATTTTGTCTTCCGCGATCCTGCTGCCTTTATACTTGCAGACAGGACTGGGATTAGCAGCTTTTACAGCCGGCCTTGTTCTTTTGCCGGGCGGAGTGCTGAACGGTTTAATGTCTCCGCTGACAGGTCGTATTTTTGATAAATATGGACCAAAGGGATTAGTGATTCCCGGGTTTATTCTTGTCATTGTTACCTTATGGAGTTTATCCCGTGTGACAACGGAAACATCTATGTTAGCGGTTATCGTAATGCATTCTCTTCTCATGATCGGCATTTCCTTGATCATGATGCCGGCCCAGACAAACGGCTTAAACCAGCTGCCAAAAAACCTGTATCCGGATGGAACCGCACTGATGAACACGTTACAGCAGGTGTCTGGAGCGATCGGTACGGCTGTGGCGATTACGATTATGTCTTCGGCACAGCTTGATTTCATGAAGAACATAAAAGACCCAACGGATCCGTCTGTGATTGGAGAAGCGTTAACCGCAGGCGTGCAGAATGCTTTTACTTTCGGTTGGATCCTGGCTGTTATTGGTTTGGTTCTTGCTTTCTTCCTTAAGACTGCGGGCTTTAAGCAAGCAGAATCAAACAAATAAATGCTTTATGAATCTTCCTAAAGCGCAAAAAGCGGCCGTTTGACCGCTTTGAGACTGACGATTTTGTCGTCAGTCTTTTTTTGTGAGAGCTTTCACTGTCCAAAACGGGCAGGAGACTTTTCGGGAAATATCGCTTCTTAAAAAGAGCCGACAGGGAAGCTGCGCGCCCTGCGCCTTATCGGCTTTTCTCAAAACAGCCGTACTCCTTACGTGTGAAGGTATGTAAAAAAAGAAGGAGCAAGAGTTGACTTTTCTATTTGTAACATATATAGTTACAAATAGAACGAATCACTGCTTTTTGCAGTTTCTTTTTTAGTTTAAATGTAATTAAAGTTGTTACAAATATTATGATAAGCTCAGGAGGAAAAAAGATGAAAATCGGAGTAATTGGCGCAAGTGGGAAAGCGGGAAGTTTCATTTTAAAAGAAGCGTTCTCAAGAGGACATGAAGTAACCGCCATTGTCCGCAACGCTTCAAACGTACAAGATGAAAAAGCAGCCGTCATCGAAAAAGACATTTTTGATTTGAAAGCAGAGGATATAAAGGTATTTGATGTAGTTGTGAATGCCTTTAATGCCGCTCCAGGCGAAGAGCATCTGCATGTGGAAGCGGGTCAAGTACTGATTGAAGCGCTAAAAGGCGCGCCGAAAACAAAATTAGTTGTCGTTGGGGGTGCCGGCAGCTTATTCGTAGATGAAGCAAAAACAGTCCGAGTATTCGAAACACCTGACTTTCCAGAAGCCTATCTTCCAACAGCGGTGAATATGGGAAAAAATCTGGCTGAACTGGAACGCACAAGCGGTATTACGTGGACATACATCAGCCCAGCTGGATTCTTTGACCCGGCAGGCAAGCGTACGGGTACGTACCAAAAAGGTCAGGACAATCTGATTTTAAATGCAAAAGGTGAAAGCTACATCAGCTATGCAGACTATGCGATTGCTGTATTAGATGAAATGGAAAATCCAGAGCATGTAAATGCACGTTTCTCGGTTGTAGGGGAATCCGAATAATCGCTTTTTTAAATAACATCATTTAGCTGATCATTCTGCAAAGCAGAACAAATGAGCACCTTTAAGTTGAAAACAGGTATGGAATCCCTGAATCAACTTGAAGGTGCTTTTTCTATGGGGACGAAAGTGAGTTAGACAGCAAAAGTAAAAGAGAATGGCTGCCAGAACATCCTCATCCATCTACAGCTGTTGAATGGGGAAATGAACTTATATCATCACGGATTATTTTGGGACATCGCTGGAGAAGTTAAAAGCATAGGGTGAGGTAGCAATAAAGAATTCGTTCCGTTAAATCCCCGTTTTCTATGTACAGAAGAGCACCCTTGGGATACAATAGCAGAAACAAACGGGGAAAAAGGAAAAAAACAGATGATTTTTGACGAAAAGTATCAAATGTTGAAAAAAGTATTGACAGTCTAATGGAAAACATGATATAAACATAACAAGATACTTTATCACATAAAAGCATAAAAGCATAAAAGCGTAAAAGCGCGAAAGCGAATATGCTTTACACAGAAGAAACAGGAGGAACGACGACTATGGAACAACGCAGCAAGATTATCGACTGTACAATTCGTGACGGCGGTTTAGTTAATAACTGGGATTTCAGCATTGAATTTGTTCAAGACCTATACAATGGTTTGAGCGAAGCAGGTGTTGAATATATGGAAATCGGATATAAAAATTCCGCGAGACTTTTAAATGCGACTGAACCTAATCCGTGGAGATTTCTTGATGATAACTTTTTAAAAGAAATTTTACCGGAGAAAAAATTCACGAAGCTGTCTGCGCTGGTTGACATTGGCCGTGTCGATCCGAATGACGTTCTTCCGCGCGAAGAAAGCCCTCTGGATATGATCCGGGTAGCCTGCTACATCCGTGAAGTAGATAAAGGCTTGGAGCTTGTACAAATGTTCCATGACTTAGGCTACGAAACGTCTTTGAATATTATGGCACTATCAAGTGTGCCTGAACATCAACTGATCGAAGCCTTTGAAATGGTAAAAGAAAGCCCGGTTGATGTGGTATATATTGTAGACTCATTTGGAAGCCTTGACCCTGCTGACATTGAGCATCAGGTAAAAAAATTCAAATCGATGATTCCAAACAAACAGCTTGGCATTCATACTCACAATAACATGCAGCTGGCATTTGCGAACACGCTAACAGCTCTGCGCAATGGTGTAACGTTCCTTGATTCTTCTGTATACGGCATGGGCCGCGCAGCAGGAAACTGCAACACAGAACTTCTTGTGAGCCATATTCAAAAGCCAAGCTACGAAATGAAGCCTGTATTAAAAGTGATTGAAGACCATATGCTGGAAATGCGCCAGAAATGGGAGTGGGGCTACATTATTCCTTACATGATCTCAGGCGTTTTAAACGAACATCCACGTGTGGCAATGGCATACCGTAACAGTGAAGACCGTGATAAATATGTTCAGTTCTACGACAATGTCACGTCTCCAGAAGCGAGCCTTGCGCCGACATCCAAATAATCTTTGTACGTTATAAAAAAGGCCGGGAAGCAGAATGCTTCCCGGCCTTTTTGCTTTTTAATTTAAAATACGAATTTTCATTTCTACTAAATAAGCCTCGGGCCGCGGTGGTGAATAGTAGATAGGCATGAACAGCTCATACACATCGCTTAAGACGGTAATTTGCTGTTGAATGATCCTCTTCACTAGTTTACGATAACTTTCCCAATACGTTTCTGGATCAAACTCGTAAGCGATAAGCACACACTTTCCTGCTGGAGGAGGGTCTATAAGCTGTGTTACCGCGAACGCAGCAACCATACAACCGACGATCGCTCCATTTATATTCAGCTCGTTCATAATAGTAGGCGTTACCGGCACTACAAGACCGATCCCCAAAAACGCAATAAACAAATTCATCAATAAAATGGTTAATACCATTCCATAACTTCGCATTTCATTCTGCCCTTTCTATCAAGAATTGTACAGTTCATACTACAAAGCCTCCCCTAGGAGGAGAGTCAACAGTGATAGGCAGCCTTCTTATGTTCTGGAAAAATTCCATTTAGCAGCACGGCATCTTCACTCCGTACATGAAAAGCCAGAGGAATATTTAGATGGACAAGCGCATAAAATAAATAACATTTTTTATAAAGTATGGAAGAAAATCTTACAAAAAAAGGCTTTGGGCATTTTGGTTCATCTATAGTTAAAATTGTAAAAAATGTTTTTTTTTAAAGAACTTCAACTAAAAAGTTTCATAGTGAAACGAATGAAAGGAGAAGATGTGGATTGACAACCAAGCATGAAGCAAGCTATTTATCAGAAGAAGAACAACAGAAGCTGCTTGAAAAATATGATCCAGAAGCAGGAACAAGAAAGTTAACCGGCCTGCTCGGGTATATTGCTTTTTTTGGCCTTTTGGCTTTTTCCCTGTTTCAGCTTTATACAGCTGTTTTTGGTGTTTTCACAGCTCAAATTCAGCGCACCGTACATTTAGGCTTTGCCCTTTCCTTAATATTTCTGCTGTTTCCGGCTAACCGAAAAAAGAGACAAAGAGGAAAGCTTCAGGTAGCCTGGTATGACTTAATTTTCTCTATCTTAAGCATCGGTGTAGGTGCGTATTGGCCGCTCCGTTTTGAAGAACTGGTCATGAGTGTCGGCCGTCTCGAGCCGCTGGATTTCGCGGTTGGTGTGACAGCGATTGTGCTTGTATTGGAAGCAACCAGGAGAACGGTTGGTCTGCCGATTATGATGATTGCGCTCCTTTTTATGCTTTATGGACTTTTTGGCTCGTACATGCCGGGCTTTTTGTCTCACCGCGGATTGACCCTGGAGCGTATGGTTCAAACGATGTTTTTCACAACAGAAGGAATTTTAGGCACGCCACTGGCTGTTTCATCTACTTTTATCTTTTTATTTCTGTTATTTGGCGCTTTCTTAATACGGACAGGCGTTGGGCAGTATTTTAATGATCTTTCCATTGCCATTGCCGGCAGAAGCATTGGCGGGCCTGCGAAAGTAGCGATTTTTTCAAGTGCCCTTCAAGGAACGATCAGTGGAAGTTCTGTTGCGAATGTGGTAACGTCTGGTGCTTTTACGATCCCAATGATGAAAAACCTTGGTTACAAGAAAGAATTCGCTGGAGCTGTCGAAGCGTCAGCTTCAACAGGCGGGCAGCTGATGCCGCCTATTATGGGTGCAGCGGCTTTTTTGATGGTTGAGTTTATCGGAAACGGCATTACATACTGGGATATCGCCAAAGCAGCTGCCATCCCGGCGATTCTGTACTTTTCAGGCATTTGGATTATGACCCACTTTGAAGCAAAACGGCTTGGGCTGCGCGGGCTGACAAAAGAAGAAATGCCAAGCAGAAAAGAAGTATTCGGAAAAGTATATTTACTCATTCCAATTATCGCGATTATTTTGCTGCTGATGTCTAATATAACCGTTACGCATGCCGCGCTTTATTCCATTGTCATTTCCATTATTGTTGGTTTTATTAATAAAGACGGGGGAATGAAAGCTGTTGATATTGTGCATGCACTCGTAGACGGCGCACGCACAGCCCTTGCTGTAGCGGCAGCGACGGCAGCAGCCGGAATTATCGTAGGCATTGTGACAAAAACAGGACTGGGATTAAAACTGGCCAATGGCTTAATTGATCTTGCAGGCGGTTACTTAATCCCTACGCTTATCCTGACGATGATCGCTGCACTTGTACTTGGGATGGGTTCACCGACAACAGCGAACTACGTGATCACTTCCACAATCGCAGCGCCGGCCATGATTTTACTCGGTGTACCTGATTTATCTGCTCATTTGTTTGTATTTTACTTTGGTATTATCGCTGACATTACACCGCCTGTAGCACTGGCCGCCTTTGCCGCAGCCGGCGTGTCGGGAGGAGAACCGATTAAAACCGGGATTGAATCGTCGAAGCTGGCCATTGCCGCTTTTATCATCCCGTATATTTTTGTTCTTTCACCTGAAATGTTAATGATCAATACGAGCTGGGGAGAGGTCGTTTGGGTTATGCTGACGGCGATGATTGGCATGATTGCCATCGGAGCCGGTGTGATCGGCCACTGGATGAGAAACATGCACTGGCTTGAACGAATCACCGCCTGCATTGTAGGGCTGCTACTTATTTACCCGGAAACTATCTCTGATATTACAGGGTTAGTGATGTTTGGCGTACTGCTGGCCTTACAGTATGTATGGAAGCAGGACAAAGGGGGCAGAAACGCCTTGCAAGACAAGCCTGAAACAGGTTATCCAAAAGTAAAATGATCGGCTGTTATCGAGCCATTTTTGCTCAATCAAAGACAGGAAACAAAGCAAAAAGATTCATTTGTTCCTGCTCTTCTATATATAAGAAAGGTTTGTTCAATTTGTACTGCTGTGATTAAGGAGAAAAAGGGAGGATGTATGTATGAAAAAATCTCGTTTTAGCGTATTATTCGGCACAGTTTTAATGACGGCTGCCATCACGGCTGCCTGTGGTGAAAGCAGCGACGGCGGCACGGCCGACACAGGCGAAGGAAGTGGAGGCGGCGGAAGCGCAAGCCAGGATTTGAGCTTGCTAACGGGCGGCACAGGGGGGACGTATTATCCGCTTGGCGGACAAATCGCTAATATTATTTCCGATAAAACGGATGCAAATATCACTCCGCAGACATCCGGTGCTTCTGCAGAGAATATGGAAACACTGCGGGCCGGAGAAGCAGAGCTGGCTTTTTCTCAAACAGATATTGCCGCTTATGCCATTGAAGGAAAAGAAATGTTTGAAGGAGACCCCATTGATAATGTCCAGGCGATCGCTTCCCTATACCCGGAAACGGTGCAGCTTGTGACAACCGCTAAAAGCGGCATCAAATCGGTTGAAGATTTGGAAGGAAAAACGGTCTCTGTTGGAGCACCTGGATCGGGCGCTTACATTAATGCCATGCAGGTGTTAGAGATTCATGGAATGTCGGACAAAGACATTAAAGCCCAAAATCTTTCTTTTGATGAATCGACGGACGGGATTCAATCTGGAAACATTGACGCAGCGTTTATCACAGCTGGAACACCTACTGGTGCCGTAGAAGCGTTGTCCGCACAAAATGACGTCGTGCTCATCCCGATTGCTGACGATAAAATCCAGGAGCTTGTTGAAAAGTATCCATATTATGCAGAAGACACAGTCCCAAGCGGAACTTATAAAATTAAGGAAGATGTAAAAACGGTTGCTGTTAAAGCTATGCTTGTAGCGTCAAAAGACGTCGATGAAGATCTTGTGTACGAAATGACAAAAGCGCTTTATGAAAACACCGATCAAATCACTCACGCCAAAGGAGAATTTATTACACCGGAAACGGCTCTTGAAGGTTTAGGCGATATGGAGCTGCACCCAGGGGCAGCTAAATATTTTGAAGAAGCAGGCGTTTCTAAGTAAACACCTTTTAGTCGATAGGCTGCACTGCGGCCTGTCGACTTCATTTTTTTAAAGGGGTGATTCGGTTGAAAGCTAAAGTAATCAGTGCGGCAGCACTAACGATTCTGTTCGTTTCCACCCTCGTTTTTTTCTATCCGTACAGGCAGGTGATCGCGCTGACTTATGAAAATAAAGACAGCCTGCTCGCCTACGTGCCATTAAAAGGAGCAGAAACCTTTCAAATTCAGTACACACACTCGATTCATTTGTCGGACGTAGTCGAGTCCTATCAATTATCACATGATCAAATCGTTCAAACAGAGCTTTCCTACAAAGACTTTGCGGTAGGAATGCCTTCAAATGCAGAAGGTGAAGAAGTATTTGAAGAAAAAAACGGCACATATTACATAAAAAATATGAACCGCGGTTTTCCTTATCTTGATTTAAGAATCGGCCAGGTACGGGCAAATCATCGGCTTATATATGAAAATCATGTTTATACGTTGTCCAAGTCCGTAAAGCCGGGGACATGGATTCGAATATCAGAGCGCAGGTTAACCTTATGGGAGCAATGGAAGGCAGCCAAAGTCAAATGACCTATTATCTTGGACAATCGGAAAGAAAAAGAGCTAAGATAAAACCGTAGAAGCAAATCAAGCAAACAGGGGATGATGAAGTGGATTTACAATTAAAAGGCAAGCATGTTTTGATCACAGGAGGCTCAAAAGGAATCGGACGGGCGATTGCAGAAACGCTTATAGAAGAAGGAGCAAACGTGTCCATTGCAGCCCGTGGAATAGAAGCACTCCAACAAACAAAAGAAGAACTAGGCGGAAGCGTATCCATCTTTCAAACAGATTTACTGAAGGCCGACGAGCGGGAAGCGCTTATCCACTCGTTTATGGAACAGCACGGAACGATCGATGTGCTCATCAACAATGCCGGCGGCAGCAATGGCGGAAAAGCAGCCGAAACCGATATGGATTTATTTTATGAAGCGATGGAGCTGAACTACTTCTCAGCCGTGCATTTAAGCAAATTAGCGGTTGAAGAGATGAAGAAAAAGCAGTCAGGAGCGATCATTAATATCACATCTGTATTTGGCAGAGAAAGCGGAGGTAAGGTGACTTATAATAACGCGAAAGCGGCGTTGATTAGTTTCACGAAATCGATGGCTGACGAAGTGATCCGGGATGGTATCCGTGTAAACAGTGTGGCACCGGGCAGTATTTTGCACGAAAGCGGCAACTGGAAAAGACGTCTGGAAGAAAACCCGGAGAAAATCAACGCGTTTGTTCAAAATGAGATTCCGGCGGGCCGTTTTGGAACAGCTGAAGAAGTCGCAAATGTGGTTGCTTTTCTTGCTTCAGAAAAAGCATCCTGGCTGGTCGGGACAAGCATTAATGTCGATGGCGGGCAATCGAGGATGAACTTTTAAAAAGTATTTCAGGCAGCTTAGAAGCTGCCTTTTTTCATACCAAATCCACTGGCTGTTCCGTTACATGCGGGAGCTCATTTTGACGCTCATACGCAATAAGGGTACATTCCAGCTCTCTTTCAAGCTGCTGGATTTTTTTGGTTTGCTCGGATGACAGCTCGGCAATTTCAAATCCTTTATACATTCCCCTCACCCCCTAAAAAGCAGTGTGCCCCCAATCCCTTATTTAAACCAGTTTAGATTTAACATGGCTTCCAATTTAAAGGTTCCTTTATACACTTTGTCTATATTTTCGCATCATACAATAAAAAACAGCTCAAAAGATTCATTTCCTTTTTCGGTGATTATGGTAAATATAAAAGCAGAAAGATGAAATGGAGGATAAATATGTTAAAGAAGAAAATAGCTATACCTGTGTCATTTACATATTTTACACTTGCCCTAGCCTCATATACGTTTCTTCCATCGCAGTTTGCGAATGGAGAAGAAGGCATCCTGGCAGAAACGGGACATGAGTGGTCTTATGAAGGAGAAACCGGTCCAAGCCATTGGGCAGAGCTGGATCCATTAAACTCTGCATGTGCAAATGGCACGGAACAGTCTCCAATCAACATTCAAAAAGCACAAGCGAAAGAGGCAGCCAAGCTTGAGAATTTAGAAATTAACTATACACCAAGTGCTTTCTCACTCATGAATAATGGGCACACTGTACAGGGGAATATTCAAACAGATAAGAATTCCATTCTATTAAATGGAAAGGGATACACACTGGCACAATTTCATTTCCACACACCAAGTGAACACCTGATTAATGGAAATTCCTATGATATGGAGCTGCATCTTGTTCATAAAGATAAAGACGGCCAGCTTGCAGTGCTGGGCGTACTGATCAAAGAAGGCAAGACAAATACAGTATTAGAGCAGACATGGAACGCTATACCAAAAGAAAAAACAACCGAAGAAATAAGCGTATCGGAGCCGATTGATCTGGCGCATATTTTGCCCAAAAATCAGCACACTTACCAATATGCAGGTTCTTTAACAACACCTCCATGTTCTGAAGGAGTGCAATGGGTGGTCTTCAAGCAGCCCATTGAAATGTCTAAAGAACAAATCAATACTTTCCGCCACATTTTCCCTGATGACCACCGCCCTGTCCAGGCAATAGGGGAGCGGGAAGTGATAAAGAACTAAATATCGTAGAAAGCAGAAGAATTTTTTCAGGTCTTCTGCTTTTTTATCTTTTATGACACTTATTCCAGTGATTAGGGTTCTTTTTGCATCTCTAGAAAAACTAAATCCTTTTGTGTCTTTATTTTCGGCATGGTATGTTAAAATAGTTCAAATACAAACAACCTAATCTTGTAATCGCTTTCTATCGTTTGTATAGGAATATATATTCAGACATATTCTATAATAAAAATGGATTACCAACAAAAGCTATTCATTTCTTGCAGAACATAATATATGATATATTATAATTAAGTATTACAAATATAAAAGTGAGGAAAAGGGGGCATCTATATGAAATTAAATAACACAAGCGAAAAACCATTGTATTTTCAGTTAAAGCAGGTTTTAAAAGAAGATATATTGAGGGGAAAATATAAGCCGGGAGAAAAGCTGCCTCCTGAATCTGAAATCTGTAAAGCATACGGAGTAAGCCGCATTACGTCACGAAGAGCAATTACCGACTTAGTTCAAGAAGGCATTTTATATAGTATGCAGGGCAAAGGAACCTTTGTAAAAGAATTAAAAGAAAAGCGTGAGCTCATTTCTGTAGGAGGATTTTCTGAATTAACAACCGCTTCTGGAAAGCAGCCGAGTTCGCAAATTTTATCAAGCCAAATTATACAGGCACCAGAAGATTTAAGTGGAAAATTTCGCATTGCTATGGGAGATCCTGTGTTAAAGCTTCACCGCCTTCTTTTTGTTGAAGAAAAACTGCCCTTCATTATCGAAACATCCTTTTTCCCGCTCAACCACTTTCCTGATCTTGAAAAGTATATTGGTGCACCATCTACTTATCAAATACTAAAAGAAAAATACGGTGTTGAATTTTCACGTTCTCAAAAAACGTTAGAAGTGGTTTCAGCGTCTGAGTACGAAGCAAATTTATTTCAATGTGATTTAGGGTTTCCGCTTTTTTCAATAGAGAAATTAACGTATGATCGCCAAAGCCGGCCCATCCATTTTTCTCAATCTCTATATATGACAAACCGGGTTGTCTTTAACATTGATGTAGACAATGACATATAAGGGCCTGACGAAAGCTGTTTCTTGCTTTAAACAGCAAATATTATATTAAAGAAACGCAGAAGACAACTTGTTCTTCTGTTTTTTTATTTTACCCGGCATAACATGAGGAAAGATAGTAGTCGGAAGAGTTAGAATTTTTAAATTTATTATTGACTTTGGCTTACTTAGGTAGTATATATAATATATTATAACTTTATATGATATGTGTGGAAGGTACCATAACCATTGAACAGGAAATAGCAAAAGGTAAGAAAGCGCTTTAATTGATTATATGAAAGGATCAATGATTTATCTTACCGTGAAAACTGTGAATGCACAACACCTTTTAAACAAACAAGCTTTAGTAATCTTCAAATATTTAAAAAGGAAGGGTGATTAAAATGAAACTGATCGCTATTGGTGATAATGTGGTGGATTATTACCAAAATCAAAATGTGTTATATCCTGGGGGAAATGCAGTCAATGTAGCAGTAGCCGCTAAAAGGATGGGAGCGGCTTCAAGTGCTTATTTAGGTATCATAGGAAATGATGAAGCTGCTGAGCATGTCACAAATTGTCTTGTGTCAGAAAACATTGATTTATATCGCAGCCGTACAGTGTATGGAGAAAGCGGGAAAGCAACGGTATCCATTACGGAAGACGGAGATCGGATTTTTATAGGAACAAATAAAGGCACACGCGTTCAATCATTAGTAAAGCTTTCTTTAACGGAACAGGATATTGACTACATTAATCAGTTCGATTTGGTTCATATGAGTGTCAACAGTGAGACAGATCATGAACTATCCCGACTGGCCCATAAGTCGATCTCTTTTGATTTTTCTACCTCTAATCGGTGGAGTGAAGAGTATTTAAAGCAAATTTGTCCTTATATAGAATTCGCTTTTTTCTCAGGAAGCGATCTGTCGCTTGAAGACATTGATGTATTAATAGAAGAAGTTCATCAGCTGGGTGTGAAAGTAGTAGGTGTAACAAGAGGAGAAAAACCTGCTGTGTTCTCTGAAGAAGGAAGAAGGGTTGAACAACAGCCTTTGCAAACAACAGTCATTGATACGATGGGGGCTGGAGACTCATTTATTGGAACATTCCTTTCCGCCTATTATGATAATCACAACCTTAAAACAGCTCTTTATGAAGCGGCAAAAGCAGCAGCTAAAACATGCCGATGCCAGGGGGCATTTGGATATGGAATTGAGGAGGATTTTATTTCTCAAGTATCTTACACAGAAACAGTTGTACCAAAGATTCTTATGTAAGATTATCTCTCATAAGAATGGTGAAGTCGGGACTTACATGTTATATAATAATATATAATTAAATATAATAAATAAAAGGGTGATGCATCATTTTAAGAGAAATAGACTTAGCAATATTTATCTGTACTTTTTAAGACTTCTTTTTATTTCTTAAGCCGATTGAATACCGCTTTACCTTTCTTCATAAAAAATGCAATTCAGTTTCTAACATTGATTTTAAAAATCTATGGAAAAGTGAGGAGAAGAGGATGAAACGTCGTTTTTCGATCATGCTGGCTGTTATTTTGGTATTTGTTTTCTCGGCTCTTGCAGGATGCAGCAATTCAAGTACAACAGCTGGAGAAGCAGAAAATGAAAAAAAGATTAATACAAACCTTCCAGCCCTGCCTGAAGAAATAAAAGAAAGAGGCAAGTTCGTCGTTGGTGTCAAAGTTGATTATCCACCACTTGGTTACTTAGATGAAACAGGAAAGAATGCTGGTTATGAAATTGATGTAGTAAGAAAAATGGCTGAGTACGCATTTGGTTCGCAGGATGCAGTTGAATTTGTGGCCGTTAACGCAACAAATCGTATTCCATTTTTAACATCTAAAAAGATCGACTTCATTGCTGCTACGCTGGGGACAACGGAAGAACGGAAAAAGGAAATTGATTTTACTACTCCGTTTTTTGAAGGGGGAGCCATTACAGTAGTGCCAAAAGGAAGCGACATTAAGGGGCCGGCAGATTTAGCAGGTAAAAAAGTTATTGTGATTAAAGGATCTACAGCTTCTCTTTATTTAGACGCCGAAGTACCAACAGCTAAGCAAATTAAAATTGAAAGCATTGCGGATGCATTCCGTGCATTTAAAGATGGCCGGGCAGATGCCGTCCTTCATGATGTAGTACTGATGTCGGAACTAATTAAAAATTCAGATGATTATACGATGGTAGGGGAACAAGTGGCAGTGGATTCGCCAATGGCGATTGGTGTACGTAAAAATGAGCCGAAGATGCTGGATTTCTTAAATGGTGCATTGGAAGAAATGAGAAAAGAAGATTATTTTAAATCTGTCATTGAAAAGTATATGGAGCCAACAGGTGACCTGGATCCGCTGGAAATGGTACCGCGCCCGTAAACAAAGAAATGGAGGAGACACAATGGAAAAAATACAGCCAAAATTGAGCATTCGAAATTTGCATAAACACTTTGGGGATCTATCGATCCTCAAAGGTGTTAACTTTGATGTTTTTCCAAAAGAAGTCATTGTTGTGATCGGGCCGAGCGGATCTGGAAAAAGCACTTTGCTTCGCTGTATTAACGGTCTCGAAAGCATTAATGAAGGTGAAGTTTATTTAGACAGCGACCAAAAAATTGACTATACACCTGCTTCCCTGCAAAAAGTGCGGCAAAAAATCGGCATGGTATTTCAAAGCTACAATTTATTCCCTCATATGACGGTAATCGAAAATTTGCTGCTTGCCCCAATAAAAGTGCAGAAACGGTCTAAAAGCGAAGTGCTGCCGCAGGCGACGGCTTTATTAGAACAAGTAGGAATGCTGGATAAAGCAGACAGCTATCCAAATCAATTATCAGGCGGACAGCAGCAGCGTATTGCAATTGCAAGGTCTCTCGTGATGAATCCAGAAGTGATTTTATTTGATGAAGTCACATCGGCTCTTGACCCAGAGAGAGTAAGAGACGTTTTAGAGGTTATGAAAGATTTAGCGTCAAGAGGAACAACCATGATGATTGTGACGCATGAAATGGGATTTGCAAAAGAAGTAAGCGATCGTGTGATTTTTATGGATGGGGGAGTTGTAGTAGAGGAAGGTCCTCCGGAAGAGCTTTTCGCCAATCCGAAAGAAGAGCGCACGAAGCAATTTTTGAAAAATGCCATGTAATAAACGATGAAAGGAGGAAAAACAATGGGACTTGATTTTGCTTATATGGCGGACATATTTCCACTTCTGCTGACAGGTTTAAAATTAACACTCTGGATCAGCGGACTGGCCATTTTGTTTGCCCTGTTAATTGGAATTACAGGCGCTATTATTAGGACTTTAAATATACCCATTTTATCGCAGCTTGTAACAATATTTGTTGAAGTAACACGGAACACTCCTCTTTTAGTACATGTTTTCTTTTTGTACTTTGGCCTTCCGACCATTGGCATTACTTTACCCGCTGTTACTGTTGGTATTTTAACGTTATCTATTTGGGGCGGTGCCTATGCAGTTGAAAACTTCCGCAGCGGTACAGATGCGGTTTCTAAATCGCTTATTGAATCTGGTCAATCTCTCGGATTGAGCATTGGACAAATCGTCCGTTACATTATCATTCCATTAGGATTCCGAATTAGCTTTCCCTCTTTTTCAAACACAGCCATTTCTCTTATTAAAAACTCGGCTTATATGACAAGTATTGGGGCCGCTGAAATGACATTCGTGGCAATGGACCGTATGGCTTATGATTTTAAAACATACGAGATCTTAATTTCAGTCGCCGTTATTTATCTTGCTGTTATCTGGGGCGCTTCATTCCTGTTCAGCCAGATTGAACGCAAATTAAACTTTAATAAAACACCAAAAGAAAGGATGAGCAGCCGTGGCAGGTTATCAAATTTTATTAGACGGTTTAGTGAAAACACTGCTTCTTAGTGCAAGCTGCATTGTCATTTCACTCGTGATCGGTGTCATCATCGGGGTGATGCAAACCTCTAAACACGTACTCGCACGAAGTATAGCAAAAGGGTATGCTGAGTTGTTTCGCGGCCTGCCGATTGTTATTACACTTTTTCTCGTTTTTTTCATCCTGCCGGAAGCAGGAATTGAAGTAAACAGCTACATTTCTGCCATGATTGGCCTTAGCTTATGGAGCAGCGCAAATATCTCTGTTACGGTCCGTGGTGCGATTCAATCGATTCCTCCTACACAGGTGGAAGCGAGTTTGGCGCTTGGCATGAGCAGTCTGCAAACGATGCGTTATGTAATTTTCCCTCAGGCATTCCGCCGGATGATTCCATCCATTATAGGGCTGATTTCTAACTTGGTTCAAACAACTTCTTTATCCGTTTTAATTGGCAACATGGACTTGTTAAAGTCGGCACAGATTTTGATTGAACGAGTGGAGATATTAGAAGGGGGCGCCATTGCGTTCCAAGTATATTCACTGTTATTAGTTGTTTATTTCATCATTTGTTATCCTTTGTCACTGTTATCAAGAAAAATGGAAAAGAAGCTTGTTTAAAATCCATCACTAATATGTATGGATCTTTAAAACACGATCCAGACAAAGGTGGTGCTAAACTACCTTTGTCTGGATCTTCATAGCTGTTTCTTTTGAAAAAGTCCAAATCAGCAGCTACTGTTTGGAATGTATGACTGGTTCTTTTTTTTGCAGATACTTATCATAATAAAATTTATATAAATATATAACAAGTGTTGACGGTTACCTTAACTTATTATATATTTATATATAATAAAACATTACAATTTCAGGAGGGTTTAACCATGACAGTCACAAGTGTTTGTTCAACTGCTCAATCGCAAATCGAAGAGATTTTGGAAGCATTCAAAGGCAGAACCATTGACCACGTATTTTATGTAGCATGCGGTGGATCCTCGGCTTTAATGTATCCGAGCAAGTATTTCCTTGACCGGGAATCAAGCAATGTCACAGCTGAAGTGTATAACTCAAATGAATTTATTTACCGCAATCCTAGAACACTTGGTGAAAACTCTTTGGTTATTCTTTGCTCACACAAAGGAAAAACGCCAGAAACAACAGAAGCAGCAAAATTTGCAAAAAGCAAAGGAGCATTGGTTGTTTCTCTCATGTACGTTGAAACAGCACCGCTGGCAGATGAATCCGACTTTATCGTGAATTACAGCTGGGCACCTCCAGGAGAACTTGATCCTCATCCAGAATTTATGAACTATGCTGTCCTTTACCGCCTTACAGCAGGTCTGCTGTACGTAAAAGAAGGCAACAAGCAGTATGAAAAAATCGTAAGCAGCCTGGAAAATATGGATGAAGTGCTTCGCAAGGTAAAAGCCCAATACACGGAAAAAGCAAAAGCATATGCGCAGGAGTACAAAGACGAAACAACGATTTATACTATGGCGAGCGGCTCGAATTATGGAATTGCTTACTCATTCGCGATTTGTATCTTGATGGAAATGCAGTGGATCAATTCCCATGCAATCCATGCAGGAGAATTCTTCCATGGCCCATTTGAAATTTTAGATAAAAAATGCCCGTTTATTTTGTTAATGGGACTTGATGAAACCCGTCCAATGGAAGAGCGAGCATTGAAATTCCTTCAAGAGCACGGTGGAAAACTGCTGATTCTTGATGCAAAAGACTTTGATTTAACGGGCTTTGATGAAGAGGTAAAAAAATATATGGTGCCATTAGTGCTTAATTTCGTTTTACGTGTGTACGCTGTTGAATTGGCTGAAGCCCGTAATCATCCTCTTGAAGTTAGACGCTATATGTTTAAAGTTCCTTACTAATAAAAACGTAAAGTGAAAAGAAGAAAACCCCAGGAGGGATCATTTAATTCCCTTTTTGGGGTTTCTTTTATAAAAAAGTAGAAAAAGCCGTAAGAAGTGAGGCAGTTGATTGTAAGGGCCGTGTTATGCAAGATGGAAATTGAAGAGAACAAGGAGAGAGTAAAATATGAAATTGAAAAGAACATTAAAAGTAGCAGCAGCGACTACATTTTTGTTAATGCCGGGTTCAATGATGACTTCCGCTCAGGCGTCTTCTGTTACGAAAACAGCCATACAAAGTACAGAGACGGACTTGCCTAATGTGAAGATTTTAGCTACCGGCGGCACGATCGCTGGATCTTCTGCCAGCAATACGGATACTACGGATTACAATGCGGGAGAGCTTGGCGTTGAAACATTAATTAAAGCAGTGCCAGAAATGAAAAAGCTGGCAGATGTCAGTGGGGAACAAGTGGCGAATGTAGGAAGTTCAGAAATCAATAATGAAATCCTATTGAAGCTTGGCAAACGAATTAATACCCTGCTTGCTTCCGATGATGTAGATGGAATTGTGGTTACACATGGTACGGATACATTAGAAGAAACGGCGTATTTCCTTAACCTTGTGGTGAAAAGTACAAAACCAGTGGTAGTTGTCGGAGCGATGCGGCCGGCTACTGCGATCAGTGCAGACGGTCCAATGAACCTATATAACGCTGTTAAACTTGCGGCAAATCCGGCTGCACAGAAAAAAGGTGTGATGGTTGCATTCAATGATCGAATTGGCGCGGCCCGTTACATAACCAAAACCCACACGACAGCACTAGATACGTTTAAATCTGTAGAACAAGGATATTTAGGCGGATTTGCCGGTGAAAGTACGTACTTCAGCTCCGCTATTACAAAAAAACATACGACACAAACAGCTTTTGATATCTCTAAGATTGAAAAACTGCCACAAGTCGATATTTTGTACTCTCATCAAAATGAGGGCCGATATTTATTTGATGCCGCTGTTGAAGCAGGAAGTAAAGGAATTATTGTCGCAGGATCCGGTAATGGATCAATGTCCAATACAGCGATGGCTGCAGCCAAAGATGCAAGTAAAGCTGGAGTCACGGTCGTCCGCTCTACACGTGTAGGAAGTGGAGTTGTCACTCACAAAGCGTCTGATGATACTGAGGGCCTGGTTTCTGCCGATTCTCTTAACCCACAAAAAGCCCGTATTTTGTTAATGCTTACATTAACAAAAACACATGATCCAAAGAAAATCCAACAATACTTTGATAAGTATTAATAGTTAATCGTTTGAAAAAAGATTTTTAAAATTCATACAAAAACAGCACGCAAGACTGCGTGCTGTTTTTGTCGTAATTACATACTCTTATGGCTCAACGCAAAAGGTTCCTTTTCTAAAGAAGCATTCGCTTCTTCAATAAAAGCATACATTTCTTCTTCAGTGACTGTGTTCGGATTAAAGGCAAGAATGGCCCGCAGCGGCAGGAATTTAAGCATAGCCGTCAGCATGTCATCCTGATTATCTTCTGATAGAGCAAATGGTCCGCCGGCTGTGGCTCTTTCTACAAATACTTTCGCAAGCGGTTCTGTTGCTGGGTGACCCAGTAAATCACCAACAGTCGTATTGCGGTGTACACGTTTTACAAAAGGAACAGTTGAGGTAACATGTACCGATTCTTCTAGAACGATGTCGGCAGAGGACTTGCCAATTAAGATCGTAAAGTCGCCTGTTTCAACGTGCCAGTCTTCTAAATCAACATTATAGTAAGCAAATGCACGTTTGCCGAGTAAGAACGTGACCGTTGTTTCTTCACCAGGCTGCAAGTATACTTTTTCAAAGCCTTTTAGTTCTTTTTCCGGACGGATGACGGTGCTTTCTGTATCTTTTACATACAGCTGCACCACTTCCTGGCCCGCAACGCTGCCTGTGTTTTTGACGGTAACGGACACATTTACCATTTCTTCATCTGTGAACTGTTTTTTATCGACAGTCAAATTAGCATACTCGAATGTTGTATAGCTTAATCCGAAGCCAAACGGGAAAAGAGGCTCGATTTGCTTTGTATCATAATAACGATAGCCGACAAACAATCCTTCCTTGTATTCCACTTTGTCACTCTCACCTGGAAAATTCAAGTGGGATGGGTTATGGCTGAGCTTTTGCGGGAATGTTTCAGCTAGTTTGCCGCTTGGGCTTGCATAGCCAAATAAAAGATCTGCAATCGCACCGCCAAGCGCCTGACCGCCAAGATATCCTTCCAGGACGGCTGCTGCCTGATCAAGCCATGGCATTTCAACAGGAGCCCCGTTGCTCAGTACAACAACCACGTTTTTTTGAACAGAGGCAACCGCTTGGATAAGGGCAATGTGATTAGCCGGCAGACTCAAATGTTCACGATCATATCCTTCCGATTCGTACCGATCCGGCAGTCCGACAAACAGGACAGCTGTCTCTGCATTCTGTGCCGCTCGTTTCGCTTCTTCCAAAAGTGTTTCATCCACATCGTCACTCATCAAATCGTAGCCGCGGGCATAGACAGCATCGGCTTCTTTTTGAATTTCCTCGTAAATGCTTTCTAGTTTCGTTGGCTTAATATGAGAGCTGCCGCCGCCCTGGTAGCGTGCTTTTTGAGCAAATTCTCCGATAACAGCGAGTTTGGCTTCTTTTGCAAGAGGCAGGAGAGCCCCTTCGTTTTTCAGCAGCACCATACTTTCGCACGCCGCTTCGCGGGCAAGCTGGTGGTGGGCTTCTTTATCGTAAGAAGCATTTTCTTTCTTGTTCTCAACCGCTTTAAAGATAATGTTAAGAATACGCTCGACTGCCTGGTTTAATATGTCTTCAGACAGAGCTCCATTTTGAACCGCTTGAATAATTTTCTTTTCGCCGGCACCGTGGCTGGATGGCATTTCAAGCTCAAGGCCGGCTTGAAGTCCATCCGCTCGTTCGTTCACAGCACCCCAGTCAGACACCACAAAGCCTTCAAATCCCCATTCATCTTTTAAAATATCCGTAAGAAGCCGTTTGTTTTCAGATGCATATTCGCCGTTTACTTTATTGTAAGAACACATCACAGTCCATGGCTGTGCCTGCTTAACGGCTTCTTCAAAGCTGGCCAGGTAAATTTCACGCAATGTCCGCTCGTCAACAATCGCATCGACTGACATGCGGCGGTTTTCCTGGTTATTGACAGCGAAGTGTTTTAAAGAAGTGCCAACTCCCTGGCTTTGCACACCTTTAATATGATTTGCTGCCATTTCCGAAGACAGATAAGGGTCCTCGGAAAAGTATTCAAAGTTTCGTCCGCAAAGAGGTGAACGCTTAATGTTAGCGCCAGGCCCGAGTAGCACGCTCACGTCTTCTGCCTGGCATTCTTCACCAAGCGCAGCCCCGACTTTTTCGATAAGAGAACGATTCCAAGAGCTGGCGATACCAGCTGCAGAAGGAAAGCATGTAGCAGGAACACTGTCAAAAAGACCTAAGTGATCAGCGCTTGTATCTTGTTTGCGAAGTCCATGAGGTCCATCCGTTACCATAATAGATGGAATGCCAAGCCGCTCAACACCTTTTAAATGCCAGAAATCAAGGCCTGAACACATACCTGCTTTTTCTTCAAGTGTCATTTGCTCAATTAATGCGTTTACATTTTGTTTCATGCCATAACGCCTCCATTTCATTTTCTGTTTTTATGATAGAAAAATAAAAGGTATAATGATGGTAGATTTTTTTGATTTTTAGTTCTTTTTTACGAAAGAGTGAGAAAAATAGAAAAACTTATTTCAGTCTGCCGGCTTGTGTGGGAAGCTTTTGGCCTGCCTGTTTTTATCGTCAATCACCGTAATGAAATCGTCTTTGAACAAGCTCCGCTGCCGGCACATCCATATGCTGCGTCGCCTATCAGCTTTTTGTCAGAAGCGCCTGAAATCCTTGATTTTCCTTATGTGCATACAACGACATACTTAGAGAATTTCTTTTACTTTAAAGCAAGTGACACCCTGATTCTGGCAGGCGGTCCCTGCCTGTATGAAGAAATGAATGATCTGCGCCTTGGGGGTCTGACTAATGATCTCACCGCTAATCAGACAAAGCTTGCCGACTACTACCGTCAGCTGCCCGTGTTAACAAAAAGAGAATTAAAGTCGGCAGCCCGCATTGCGTATTTTATGATTTATGGACGGGAAGAGGAGGTGGCCGAGAAGAAAATAGGGATTACAGTAGAAAATCCAGCTGCCCATGTGTCACGGCGCAAGCAATCATTGTCATTTCATCATGATCCATTTCATGAGAAAAAACTGATGAATGCAATTAAAAAGGGTGTCAGGAAAGAAGTGGTTAAGCTTGTACAGGAAGGTCCGGAAGATGGGGGAGAGTATGGAGTTTTATCCAAGTCCAGTTATGTGCGCAGCCAGAAAAACCTGGCGATTGCTTCGATCACCATGGCAACAAGAGCTGCGATGGATGGAGGGCTTGATTCAGAGCTGGCATATACCCTCAGTGATCTATACATTCAGCGTTTAGAAGATTTGCATGATGTAAGGCAGGTACAGCAACTGATAGAAGATGCTCTTGGCACTTTTGCGGATCGTGTAAAGGAAGCGAAAACAAATGCCGTTTCTTTTGTTATCTCCCGGTGCCAGCATTATATTCTTCAGCACGTTTATGATGAAATCCGCTTGAAGGATCTGGCTGACTATGTAAAATTGTCTCCTTCTTACTTATCGTCCTGCTTTAAAAAAGAAACAGGAACATCGATCAGCGAATGGATTCAAAAAGCACGCATCGAAGAAGCGGAAAGCCTCCTTCTTCTGTCGAGCTATACGATTGCAGATATTTGTTCATGGCTTCATTTTCCGGACCAGAGCTACTTTACAAAAGTATTTAAGAAGCACACGGGTTTGACGCCCAAAAGATATCGGGAAAGTGGACCCCCCTCATCATAAAAAAGCAGGAACCTGTTGGCTCCCGCTTTTTATCATTATATTTATTAAAACGATTTTGCCAGCTCTTTTGCCTGCTGGATTCCTGCTTCTTTAATTTCCTGCGCCCGGTCTGGGAACTGGTTGTGGCCTTCGATAAACAGCCCGTCGAAAGAAGGGACGCCGAAAAATTGCATAATAATGCTTATATAACGGTGGCCCATTTCCATATCAGCCGCTGGTCCTTCTGAATAAATACCACCGCGTGCCTGAATGTGCAGTGCTTTTTTATCAGTCATTAAACCAACTGGCCCTTGTTCTGTGTATTTAAATGTTTTGCCCGCCACACAAACGGAATCAAGATAGGCCTTCATCACTGGAGGGAACGAGAAGTTCCACATTGGTGTAACGAACACATATTTATCAGCTTTCACAAACTGATCGGACAACTCATTCAGCCGGCCTACTTTTGATTGCTCATCACTGGATAACTGATCAAATGCGTTTCCTCCCTGGAGTTTCCCCCAGCCGCTGAAAACATCATTGTCGATGTGAGGAATGTTTTCTTTGTATAGATCAAGATGAGTCACTTCGTCATCTTGGTTTGCTTCCCGGTAAGCGTTAATAAAAGCCTGCCCCGCTGCCATACTAAATGAGTTGGATTCATCATGCGGATGTGCTGTAATATAAAGAACTTGTGCCATTAGTGAACTCGTCCCTTTCTCTTTTGAGTAGTGGTATGGAATTTATGCTGTACTAATTCCTTCGTTTTATTCTCCCTAAACCTTTATTTTAGAAGCGAAGCATTTCTTTGCATTTTTACATTATTTTCAAGCGTGTTTCTTTTGTTGAAATCAGCAATTATAAACGGACCACATGTAAAAAATCGTTTTTACCACAGCCTGGTTTAGCCGGGCCCATTTTCTCTGTAAGAAACGGAATCTTCGGTTATCCTGCCCGTTTTCACAATGTCTATTCTGCTTTGTTTAGTTATGGACATTATGTCTAGTTACTTTTTTCAGAATATTTGATATATTTCCGTTATTATTCTTCAAGATTATTGTAATGCCAATAAATGCAAGGAAACAGGCAAGAAAAAAAGGGGGATGCTGCATGAAAGTAAAGATTGCGTTAGCTCAGTTTCAGCCGGTGTTATACGACAAAGAAGCCAATTTGGAGAAAATGGTCCAGTTCATTAAAGAAGCAGCTGAGCAGGAATGTGATATCGTGTTGTTTCCCGAAATGGCGACAACCGGTTATTTTACGCGTGAGAAAACGGCAGAGCTTGCTGAACAAGCAGAAGGCAGAAGTATTGGAGTGTTAAGGCAGTCAGCACGTGAGCATGGAATCATGGTTATTGCGGGATTTCCAGAAAAAAAAGACGGACAGTTGTTTAATTCTGCGGCTATTATTGACCAGAAAGGTACGCTGTTAGGCACCTATCAGAAAGTCCATTTGTGGGATGAAGAATATAAATATTTTTCCGCAGGAAGCGCTTTTCCAGTTTGGAAAACAACATTTGGTACAATCGGTGTCATGATTTGCTACGATACAGAATTTCCAGAAACAGCGCGAAGCCTGGCCGATAAAGGAGCAGAAATGATTTTAGCCCCAACAGCTAATATGAAACCGCTTGAACACTTTCAAAATATTTACATTCAAAGCCGGGCTGCTGAGAATCAAGTGTTCGTGGCGACAACCAATCGAATTGGTGTGGAGGAAACGACTCACTTTTTTGGTGAAAGCGCCGCTGCCAGCCCGTTTGGGAAGCTGCTTGTAAAAGGCTCTGGAGATGAGCAGCTTTATATAACGGAATTGGATTTAGCCCAGATTGAAGAAGCCAGGTCCTCTTTTTTCTATTTAAAAGACCGCCGGCCGGATTTATATATACCGGAAGCAGCGGGAAAGGAGAGGATATAAATGAATAGTGCCTTAGCTGGATACGGAATCATTTTGGGATTTACGCTTATTCTTATTTTGATCTCTCTTATAATCAGCCGAAATGAGTCCTCTAAGCGTGTAGATGAAATGCTTACAGCCGGCCGCAGCGTCCCGTTTGGCCTGGTGGCTGCTAGTGTATGTGTTGCCTGGATTTGGACAGGCACCATTATGGCTTCAGCAGAAGCAGGTGTATGGTACGGTGTAAACGGAGGCTTTAACTATGCGTGGGGAGCGGTTGTCCCATTTATGATTTTTATTCCGATTGCTTTGCGGCTTCGTAACATTATGCCGCGGACTACGACGTTTATTGAATTTATTCGGGAACGGTTTGACAGCCGGCTCGCAAATATTTACTTAGTCTTTGGTATTGCTCTTGTCTTGTATGTATGTGTCATGCAGGCGGTCGGCATTGCGTATGCATTTGAATATACGTTTCATTTAAACTACAAGGTAGTGGCTCTTTTATCCGCCATTTTATTTTCTGGTTTTATTGCCATTGCTGGTTTAAAAGGCTCTATTTACAATTCCGTATTTCAATTTTTTGTGATTATGATTGTAATCTTTATTACGATGCCGTTGATTGTGAAAGCGGTCGGACTTGAAAACATGTATTACGGCATGCTGGATGCGGTAACGAATACTGATCATCCACAGCATAATCCGGATGCTTTAAACTTTTTTGGACCGGCTGGGTGGCGCTATGGCTTATCGGCTGTTGTAATTGCGATGGGACAAGTTGTCCTGAGCCAGGGATATTACTCCACTGCCGCCGCTGCATCCAGCTCAAAAGGATTGTTCTAGGCATATATGATTGGAACGATTATTGCCTGGCTGCCTATTCCGATCATTTTTGGGAATGTGATTGGCGGAAGCGTTTATTTCCTTCAATTAACCCCAGAAGATTTAGGCGTATCAACGGGTGTAGCGCCTTATATATTTGAGCATTTTCTTGGAAGTGTTGGTGCGGTCGTCTTTGTTATTATGATTTTTATGGCGGGATTAACCACTGGAGGAAATGGGCTCGCAGGTGTACAGGCGATGCTGACATTAGACTTTTATAAGCGGTATGTCAATAAGAAAGCTGATGAAAGAAAACAAATGCGCTTTGGCCGTCTCGTGACGTTTGCTGCCGGTATTGTTATCGGCATTGCCGCTATGTTCTTAGACGGCATGTCTCTTTTAGAAATTGACATTTTCAGCGGCATTTTATTTGCAGCACCGACCGCTTCACTCATTATCGGCCTTTGGTCAAAAAGGTTAAACAGCACCATTGCCATTTGCTCAATGGTGGTCGGTTTGGCCGGCGGCTTATCCGCGTACTTTATGATTGATAATCCGGATTTAAATTGGTTTATCGGCAACATCTTATCGCTTGCATTGCCATTTCTTGTGATCTTAATCGGTTTACCGTTTTCAAGAAAGCAGTATGATTTTGCTCCGTTGAAAGAGTATGAGCCAGAGCATGAAATCCAGAAGATATAAGAGGGGAGACGGATCACATGTCGCTTGAGGTGTTTAAACTATTTTACGGATTTTTGTTTGTCTGGTGCGCCGCAGGCATGCTGTTTATTGCCGCTGCCTGCATAAAAGATATCTTTTTTCGTAGGCCGGCTGTAGCTGAGAAAAATCCCGAGCAGCCAGAGAAAAACCAAGAACTTACATCTTGATATAAGAAGAAACGCCCTGGACATTCGTCTGGGGCGTTTTTTTACAGTACATCATGCTGGAAAGAGGGATTTTGAGGCACTTGGCCGGTCTGCCACTTATAAGCTTGTACAGCTGCCTCTATAGCAAGCCGATTTACAGGTTTCATAAAATCCTCACCGAGCAGCGATTCTAATTTGGAGAGCCGGTGATAAAGAGTCTGGCGGACAATAAATAATTTTTGGGCCGCTTCTTTTTTAGAGCCGCCACATTCTAAATAAACTGCTAATGTTTCCAGTAGACTGGAATTTGTTTTAGCATCATATTCGAGTACGGGAAAGAGGTAGTCATGAACATACCGATCGAGCAGCCCGCTTTTCTGCAAAGCAAAAAGCATCCGATAAATACCTAACTTTTCATAAAAAGGGCTGACTGTAATGCCGGATAATTGCAGTTCCAGGCTTTCTTTCGCTTCATCATAGGCTTCCTTCGTTTTGGAAAGATGCGTAAAAACACTGCTCACACCAATACAGACAGTAGAAGAAATAAAGTCTTTCATCTGGCCGATCGTTGCTGTAATGCGGCCGAACTTATCATAAGTGCCCGTTTCAGACGGTCTAAAAAAAGCAAGCACGGCAATTTCATGATTACTTGTAGAAAGAGCCGGTATACATCCATGCTTTTGAAACAAAGAGCGGATTTGCATTGTCTGCTGAAGTTTCCATTCTTCCCAATCCATTTTATTTGACTGACTGGCATTCAAATGAATCACGCATACACGATAATGCATCTGGTGAACCGCTGCAGATACATACGTGCTTAAATGTTCAGCCCGGACTTCTTTCCCATGCAAAAGACTGCGCACAAGTTCGTCTTCTGCATGCTGTTTTCGTTCCTCAAGTGTTTGGGAGCGAAGCAAAATTTGTGAAACAGCCAGCCCAGCACGATCAAGAACAAGCAAGAAAAAATCATCATAAAAAGAATCGCTGATTTGCAGGCAAAGATATCCCCGAATCTGCTCAAACACTTGAACAGGTTTTACCGCAAAGACCGTTCCATTTACAGTGAGAAGACGGCCGGATAGAATCTCCGGCTGCTCGCTGTACAGTACTGATCGAAGAATGGATTCCTGGGCTTTCATATCAGCTGGGCAATAAAAAGATTTGCTTTCTTCAGAGAGAAAGAAAACAGGCTGCTGAAAATAACCATGCATCTCCTGCAGGATTTTAAAGATACCATTTGGTGCTAAGGAAAGGCTCATAAACTGCCTCGATAATTGATCCAGGTCAGACAGCATCTGCTGATGCCGGTTGATGATCATGGTATGCAGATCATGGGTGATATCAACAAATTTAACCGTTTTCTCAAAAGCAATAATCGGGAAATGCTGTTGATCAGCAAATGCTAATATTTCTGGCGGCAGACTGGTTATGGAAGAGCCAAATTCAATACATAAGCCGGCTGCTTTTCTAGCAACGAGCCTGCTTATATATGTAAGCTGTGTCTGGACGTCGTCGGGAAAGCTAATGCCTGTTGTTAAGATCAGCTCGCCGCCATTAATGAGCATATCAAAGTCCTTTACCTCTAAAATATGAGACCATTTAATGGGACGATGCAGCCCTTTTTCTCCGGCAAGAAGCTTGGCATCGCGAAAAGTCTCCCGCTTTAACATTTCATCGATCGTCAATTCAATTTTTTTCATATGGCTACCCCCAATGCGTCCACTTTAGTAGGTTGATCATTTTACACTATGTCACATGAAAATTATTCGAATAATTTGTAAATTAAATTATGACAGAAATTCAATCAGCATTCATCTATTTATGTAAGATTTTCTGCCAACCTGTTTTTTTTCAAAGAGACAATGTGTCAAATGGAACGGAAAAGAACTTTTCTGGCGGTATCAAGATAAAGGAGCGATAAACATGGAAACAGCAAAAACAGATGTATCGTCACTGATTGAAAAAGACCGGGCGAATGTTTGGCATCATATTTCTCCTTATATTGAAGAAAAACCGCCTATGGTCATTCAAAGCGGTCAAGGTGCCTGGATTACAGATCACCAGGGGGACCGTTATTTAGATGGGATGTCGGGGCTTTGGTGTGTCAATGTGGGTTATGGCAGGGAAGAGCTGGCGAAAGCCGCATATGACCAAATGGTAGAAATGGCGTATGTACCCATGACACAAAGTCATGTTCCGGCTATTGAACTGGCCGAAAAGCTGAATGAGCTGCTGGACGGAGGATATATGATTTTTTATTCCAACAGCGGTTCCGATGCAAACGAAGTAGCGTTTAAGCTTGCCCGCCAGTTTCATCAGCAAAATGGAGAGCCGTCCCGGTTTAAATTCTTATCACGGCACCGGGCTTATCACGGTAGTTCAATGGGTGCCCTGTCCGCTACAGGACAGGCGCTTCGCAAATTTAAATATGAACCGCTTGCACCTGGCTTTTTGCATGTTTCGCCGCCGGATTCTTACCGCCGGCCAGCCGGGATGTCTGTTGAAGACTATAATATCATGCGGGCAGAAGAATTTGAGCAAAAAATCATCTGGGAGCAGAAAGAAACGATTGCAGGTATTATTATGGAACCGCTTATTACAGGCGGAGGCATTTTAACACCGCACCCGGTTTACATGGAAAAGGTACAGGAAATCTGCCGTAAATACGGTATTCTGCTTATTATCGATGAAGTGATCTGCGGCTTTGGCCGGACCGGCAAATATTTTGGACACCAGCATTTCGGCATAAATCCGGATATCATCACTATGGCGAAAGGGCTGACGAGTGCTTATTTGCCGCTTTCAGTAACGGCTGTGCGAAAAGATATTTATGAAACATTTAAAAATAGTGCGGAAAACAGCCACTTCCGCCATATCAATACGTTCGGCGGCAATCCGGCTGCCTGCGCCGTTGCACTGAAAAACCTGGAGATTATTGAGCGGGAGCACTTGGTGGAGCGTTCTGAACTTCTTGGCGCCCGCCTGCAAACAGAACTGGCGGAGCTGAAGGAACATCCGCACGTCGGCGATATTCGCGGGCTCGGGTTTTTGCTCGGGATTGAGATGGTTGAAAACAAAGAAACAAAAGAGCCTGCATCAGCTGAGCGGGTTGCCAGCCTGATCGCTGCCTGCAAAAAAGAAGGATTGATTATTGGCAAGAACGGAGATACGGTAGAAGGGTCCAATAACGTGCTGACATTGAGTCCGCCACTGTCCTGCACGGATGAGGATGTAGATTTTATCATTTCTGTACTCAAAAAAGTATTTACAAAACAATAATACGGTTTAAGCCCCTATTCTTAGATAGGGGTTTTTTTGCTTATGTGAAAAAGGTTTTTTAAGTGGGAGAAAAGCGGCTGCACAAAAAAGAAAAAGCAAAGGAGATGGAAGGAAGAATAAAAAGCAGGACAAAAAAGGGGGGGGTGCTTCCGCTTTCTTAAACTAAAGTCTTTACTTTGTATGCCGATTGGCCACTCCGTATGCGGCGATCGAGTCCGGCTTAATCTTTGGCTCCAGCCCTGCAGACTGCATTCTGGAAACCATCTCTTTTATAAAGATCCTCGTTTTATTTTGTTGCTCCGATCCAATATCAATATGCCCTTCTATCGCGAAAGACGAACCTTTATAAATGTAGGGCAGGACGATATCAATCATCTGCATTTTATGTTCTTCAGTAAATAAGCTGGCGATTTCTTCTGTAAGCGATGTTTCAGTAGAGATTTTTTCATACAAATTTTCATATCTTCGTGGATAGCGGATTTTTCGCAGAAAAGCCCATGCTCCTTTTCCTTTACGGTGAATCACAATGACAGTGGCAAAAACGGTTTCGTTTCCATGAACCTGCGAATCAGAACCGATCATAAGCCTATATTTTCCGCCAGGGTCCTGGCTCATAAACCAGAGAATTTGGTGAAATACATCTTCAAAGGTAAGTCCTTTTTGATTGATTGTCCTGAATCGTAAATCCGGTTGATGGGAAGAAGGAAGAGAATGATTCATATCATGACAGCTCCTCTTTATAGTAATATATGCAAATGAAGCAAGGCCCGGTTCACCATGGTTGTCCTGTTTTTTCATGATTGAAGCCTGGGTTTTATAAAAGGCTTTTGTAATGCTTATGCAGGAAACGGGAAAAAAATTATTTTTAATAAAGAGAATCAAACCCAAGAAGGCCCTTTTTCTTAAAAGAAGAAAAAGAGAGGGATACAAGCAGTTTTTTACTTTGTGTGAAAGTATTCACTTAGATTTAATTTTTTTAAAGAACACAATGTATATAACCTTGCGTCTTCTTTGTTTAGAAATGATAATCATTATCAAAGAGAAAAACATCATACATATTAGCAACAGAGAGGAAGTTATTTGCCATGTTGAAGTGGATGAAAACGGGTTCTGTAAAAGGAACCGGTCTGCTTTTAGCCATTGCTGTTCTATTAGCCTTGGCGGGCTGCAGCAGTACACAAAAAGCAGCAGATTCAGAAAACACTCAAGGCGCTGGCCAAACAGAAAGCGGGAATACCAAAACGATTACCCATGAGATGGGGGAAACAGAAATCGAAGGTACGCCTAAGAAAATTGTAGCGCTTGAATTATCATTTGTAGATTCATTGAATGCACTTGGCATAGATGCCGCTGGGATCGCAGACGATGAAAAGAAAGAGATGATTGCAAAGCTTGTTGGGAAAGAGACAGACTATACATCTGTAGGAACACGTGAGCAGCCGAACCTGGAAGTGATCAGCTCTCTTCAGCCGGATTTGATTATTGCAGATGCAGAACGCCATAAAAATGTATATGAAGACTTGCAGAAAATTGCTCCAACGATTGTACTGAAAAGCCGTGAATCCACATACCAGGAAAACCTGGATGCTTTTAGTACGATTGCCCAGGCGGTCGGAAAAGAAGAGGAAGCCAAAACGAGACTGGCTGAGCATGAAAAAACGATTGAAGAAACAAAAGCAAAGCTGAAAGCAGATCCAAACGCGACGATTTTGCCTGCTGTTGTTCGTGATACATCATTCCAGGCACATACATCTTCTTCTTATGACGGTGAACTTCTTGAGCACCTTGGATTCAAAAATGCGATCCAGCAGGAAGAGCCTTATGCTGAAATGAATTTAGAGCAGCTTGTAGAAATTGATCCGGATATTTTACTTTTAGCCAATAATGATGGCAAGCTCATTACGGATGAATGGAAAAACAATCCGCTCTGGAAAAACTTAAAAGCAGTTAAAAATGGACAAGTGTATGACGTGGACCGTGACTTGTGGACAAGATTCCGCGGAGTTGCCTCTGCCGAAGCAATTGGCGCCGATATGCTGAAAATGCTTGGTGAAAACAAATAAAACAAAAAAGGAAGTAAGGAAACGTCTCCTTGCTTCCTTTTCTGTTTAAATCTTGTCAGGAAGTGTTGGGAACGAAATGAACAGAGCATCAAAACAAAAAGTAACGACATATCTTACCGCTTTAATTGGAACCATTTTATTATTAATAGGCATCGTTCTTAGCATTTCAGTAGGCGCTGCCGATATAAAAGCGCAGACCGTTCTTCATTCTTTTATCCAATGGGATGAATCAAAAGAACAGGTGATTATTCGGACGCTGCGCCTGCCGCGGGCGGTAATTGGCGTCCTCGTAGGAGCCAGTCTCGCTGTTGCTGGAGCCCTCATGCAGGCGATTACGAAAAATGCACTGGCTTCTCCGCAAGTGTTTGGCGTAAATGCCGGAGCATCCTTGTTTGTCGTTTTGTCACTCGTTCTTTTTCCGGGTCTTTCTTCTGCTTCTCTCGTATATGCGGCGTTTTTAGGAGCAGCCCTGGGCGGCGTGATTGTATACTCTTTCGCTTCAGGCGGCGGAATGACGCCGGTCAAACTTGCACTGGCCGGAATGGCCGTTCACTTTTTTCTGTCTTCCTTAACACAAGGAGTCGTTCTTTTTAGTGACCAGGGCAAGGATGCTCTTTACTGGATGGTCGGCGCAATAAACGGAAAAAGCTGGACGCATGTGGAATTGATTCTTCCATGGTCGCTTGGCGGATTGATTTTAGCTGCCGCGCTTTCCAGGTCGATCTCTATTCTTGTGTTAGGAGAAAGCCTGGCACAGGGCCTTGGACAAAAAGTGACACAAATTCGAATTCTGGCGGGACTGCTGGTGATTGTGCTGGCAGGATCATCTGTTGCAGTGGCAGGGCCAGTCGGTTTTGTCGGCTTGATTGTCCCTCACATTGTAAAAAAACTCGTTGGCGGGGATTATCGAAGAATCATTCCGTTTTCGGCTCTGTTTGGCGCACTTCTTGTTGTGTATGCGGACATTCTTTCCCGCTTTATTGCGTATCCGTTTGAATCACCGGTTGGAATTGTGACCGCCTTGATCGGAGCTCCGTTCTTCCTATATTTAGCCAAGCAGGGAAGGGGCATTAAACAATGAGAATAACCGAACAAACAACATTGAATAAAAAAAGACGCCCTCTGGCATTGCTTTTCATTTTGACAGTATTGCTGCTGCTTTTATCGGCTGTCAGTCTTGGGGTAGGGGCCGTTTATATTTCACCGCTGGATATTATAGCGGATTTAGCGGGAACCGGCTCTTCCAGCCATGCCTTTATTCTTCACGAGTACCGCCTGCCTCGTCTGTATATTGCCATGATCGCTGGAGCAGGACTGGCGATGGCCGGTGCGGTTCTGCAGGGAATATTGCGAAACCCGCTTGCGTCACCGGATGTGATTGGTGTCACAAAAGGGGCCGGACTGGCTGCAGTGATTGTGATTGTCCTGTTTCCAGAATCACCTGTTTTTTGGCTGCCCGTTTCGGCTTTTCTCGGAGCGGCGGCGGCCGCAGCCGCTTTAATGCTGTTTGCGCATAAAAACGGTGTGAAGCCAGCCACATTGGCGTTGATCGGTATTGCGCTCGGTGCTATTTTCCAGGCGGGTATTGAATATTTTATGATTAAGTTTCCTGATGACGTAAACAGCACCCTTCTATGGCTGGCGGGAAGCTTATGGGGAAGAGGCTGGGAGCAGGTGTGGATGCTGCTTCCAAGCGTGCCGTTTGGGATTGCACTCTGGCTGCTGTCTGCAAAACTGGATATATTAAACCTTGGTGATGACCTGGCAACGGGTTTGGGGCAAAAAACAAAGCAGCTGCGATATCTGCTGCTCAGCCTCTCTGTTATCATTATCGGAATGTGTGTGGCGGCTATTGGATCAATCGGATTTATTGGATTGATCGCGCCTCACGTAGCAAGAAAGCTCACCGGTTCCCGGCATAAATTTTTGCTGCCGGTTTCTGCTTTAATAGGCGCGTTGTTTTTGCTCGCAGCAGACAGTTTAGGAAGAGGCTTATTTCCTCCTATTGAAATACCGGCCGGTATTGTAACAGCCGTAATCGGTGCCCCTTATTTTCTTTATTTGCTGCGGCGTGAAGGGAAAAAGGCGTAAGAAAATCTTCAGAAGTAAAACGTCCAGCGCTCATTTACGCCTGGGTGATTGAGTAATAAAAAAAGAAACATATACAAGGGCTCTAAACAACATCTGTTTGTTTAGGGCCCTTCAGTGTGTAGACAAAGTCTTTCGCTTTTAAAAAAGAGCCGATAAGTGAAGCCGGCCGGACTTTGCGTTCCGCGGGCAGTGCGGGAGCCTCCTCGGCTGCGCCTGCGGGGTCTCCCGACTCACTGTACTTCCCGCAGGAGTCTTCGTCCTGCAGTCTTCACTAAGTGGTATTGAAGATCCATAAGCAAGGACCGAATAGCATTTTCTCTTTTTTAAACAGAAAGATACGACCTGGTTAGCTCTATACAATCTTGTCGCAAGCCACTTGGCGGCAGGAGGGCAGCGCAGCGCAGACTCCTATGGGACTAGCAGGGCAGCTGAGAACGGTGGAGCCGCCAGGCGAAGTCGGGCTCAGCGCTTGCCCCATGGAAAGCGGAGCTGCCTGGACGCCGCCGATCCATCCTATTCATGTGCACGGTCATTAATATAATTTATCTACAGTCTAAAGGGCTCCAAACAACATCTGTTTGTTTAGAGCCCTTTTTTTAGATATATATCTTCAACAGAACCATACCTGCCTAAAACACACAAATCCCTCACTAGTTATTGCATTTATCATAAATTACATTTTTCATAATATATCCATTAAATCCAAATATTTAATTAATTTAATGAAACAGTTCCTAATTCCTATAAAAACCATGTTTACTCATGGAGAGGAAAGGTATGTACAGACTAAACCTAAAAATAAAATAGCTCAACAACCTCCCAATATGTCAAAAGCAGAGAGGAGACAAAGTATGAGTGTTCAAAAAAGTACAGATAGTTCTAGTCTGGCAGAAGTGATTGACCGAATTCTCGACAAAGGAATTGTTATTGATGCTTTTGTAAGAGTATCACTCGTAGGTATAGAAATTCTTACAGTCGAAGCCAGAGTCGTTATTGCCAGTGTTGATACATGGCTAAGATACGCAGAAGCGGTTGGATTATTAAGTGATGAAGCTGAAACGGAAAGCCTTGCATATCAAAACCAATCTCAGACATCACGGTTAAGTTACTAAAGTATAAAAAAGCTATAGAAGAAATCTATCAAGAGAAGAGGTTAAGAGTATGAATACCCAAGAAGCCAATGAAAAACAAGAAGGAAACCAAAACAAGGAAGCAGCCGAAAACAGTACGCAAAAAGCAGAGGTAAACCAGGAAGAAAACAGCCAGACGAAGGAAGAAAAGCAGCCGGCAGAAACAAAAGACAGCCCTAACTATTCGATCAATCTGGCTATACTGGGCGGCGTAGTAGGGGCCGGAATAGGACTGCTCGCCAATCCGGATACCGGCAAAAAACTAATGAAAAACTTAGGTGATTCTGAATTTGTAAAGGTAGCGGAAAAGGAATTTAGGAAAACCGCACAGGAACTCCTGGCCGGCCAGGCACAAAACAGCATCAGACAATTAGCTGAAGGATATATCAGTAAAATCGATGGAAAGCTGCTATCTCCTTTAAAGGAAAGTGGAGACAACAAAGGAACAGGCAGTTCAGAAAAGGAAACCCAGTCTCCAGCATATGAAAAAATCAAAGAAGAAAACAAAGAGCTCAATGAGCGGCTTCAAAAAATGGAAAAAATGCTGAATGACCTCGTCGACACTAAGAAATAAGAAGTTTTCTTAAAGGGAATCCGGAGGGGGTGATGAGGTGGACAAGCGCGTGAAAAAAGCGGCTGGTAAAGTGGCAAAAAGCGCGATCAAACACGCTCCGGAGCCAGTGAAAGAGAAAGTGAAAGAAGTCATCGTCGACAAAGCAAAAGAGAAATTAAAAGGAAATATCCATGAAAAAGCAGGAGAGGCAGAAGAAAAAGTCCAAGAGGTCCTGCTGTCAGCCCGAGAAAAGCTGGGGAAAGCAGTGGAAGCTGGACAAGAGTTTCAAAAGAGAATGTCTTCAGCCAATAAAAAAGACGATGACTGGAAAGTAAAAGGCGTCAAGCATATTAAGGGAATCAGTGATATTAAAACATCCAAGGATATTAAGAGTGCTACTAAAATTAAAAGTGCGAAAAACATAAAATCTTCCAATGATATTAAAACAATCGGTTCTTAATATCATCACGAAAGGAGAAAGTAATTATGGCTGTTCAAAAAAGTACAGATAGTTCCAGTTTAGCAGAGGTTATTGACCGGATTTTAGATAAAGGGATTGTCATCGATGCTTTTGTAAGGGTATCGGTAGTCGGAATTGAAATTTTAACGGTGGAAGCCCGGGTGGTCATTGCCAGTGTCGATACATGGCTGCGTTATGCAGAGGCTGTCGGATTGCTTGGAGATAACGTTGAAGAAAATGGGCTGCTTGCTCAATCAAATGAAAGAAATGCACGGTTTAGCATTTAATAGAGAAAGCAGAGCCAGGGTGCAGGAAGCCCTGGCCTGTCATTCTTTAGCAGGAGGACATAATGGAGATTAAACAAATTATTGGGAATGTTACAGAGTTCTTTAACGAATTCGTAGCTCCAGTTCACAAAATTACTTCCGTAGAAAAAAACGATAACGGCTGGCAGCTGACCGTGGAAGTGATTGAAGAAAAAGAATATATGAAAAAGTATGCAAAAGACGAAATGATCGGTGTATACGAGGTTTTTTTAAGTGAAGAGAAGGAAGTAACTTCTTATAAACGACGAGATATTCGGTATAGAAGTTCAATTAATTATGAAGCATAGGACGCGGGAGTAGGAGGAAAAAGAGTGACCGTCTTAAAAAACAAGATTAATAAAAATTCAAAAGAGATTGTCCATGATCCAGAGACAGAAGACTTGCTTTCCCGCTCGCTGCAATATTTAAAAGCGGGCTACCCTATTCACTTAACAGGCCCGTCTGGAACTGGAAAAACCTCGCTGGCGCTCGCTCTGGCAAAGAAAAGAAAAAAACCCGTTATGCTGATCCATGGCAACCATGAATTAAACAATAAAGATTTAATTGGTGACTTTACTGGCTACACGAGTAAAAAAGTAGTCGATAATTATGTTCGTTCTGTATATAAAAGAGACGAAAGTGTAACAGAAACATGGAGGGACGGGCGGCTGCTGGAAGCAGTAAAGAATGGCTACACCCTTGTTTACGATGAGTTTACCCGTTCAAAGCCAGCCACTAACAATATCTTTTTGTCTATTTTAGAAGAAGGGATCCTTCCTTTGTACGGAACGAAATTAACAGAACCGTTTGTTCGGGTTCATCCTGATTTTGCCGTCATTTTCACCAGCAATCCTGAGGAATATGCAGGAGTCTATCAAACACAAGAAGCACTGCTTGATCGCCTGATTACGATTTTTATTGACCATAAAGAACACGATCACGCAGCAGTTATCATTTCGGAAAAGGTAGATATCGCTCAGGAGAAGGCGGCGGCCATTACCGCTCTTGTTGCCCAGTTACGCGAAGAATGCGAAGCGGACAACGGACCAAGCCTGCGCGCTTCATTAATGATTGCCAAGATAGCGGCGGAAGAAGAGATTCCAGTAGACGGGTCAAACACTACTTTTCAGCGTTTATGTCTCGACGTATTGGCGCATCAAATGAGTCGGTGCATCAAATCGGATAACCCAATGAAAGCAGCAGAAGAATTAGTGATAAAAGCGTGTCACAATATGAAAGTTACTGAAGGATAAAGGAGCGTTTTACAATGAGCCAGGAAGAATCAATGGGGATTTATATTTTTTGCGGAATTCAAATGGAAGCGGATGAAAGCTTTGGTGAAATAGAGATGGAAGAAGAAAAACGAGAGCTGTTCACCATCCGGTATAAAGACGCAGCCATGGTGGCCGCGGAGGTGCCGATGAAAATCTACCATCCAAACAAAGATAATTTGATGATGCACCAGCAGGCGGTTTCTCTTGTGATGAAGAAAAATGACACCGTGATACCGGTTAGTTTCGGAAATGTCTTTCATTCAAAAGAAGATGTAGCCGTGCTTTTGGAAAATTTATATCCACAATTTGAAAAGCTTTTCCCGGAAATAAAGGGAAAGGTAGAACTCGGTTTGAAAGTCATTGGCAAAAAAGAATGGCTTGAATCAAAAGTGAGCGAAGATGCCAGCATGGAAAAAATGGCGCAGGCAGTAAAAGGGAAATCAGAAGCAGCCAGCTACTATGAACGAATTCAGCTGGGGGGAGCTGCCCAAAAACTCGTGACATCTTTGCAAAAAGAGACAGAACGAGATATCTTCCATCCTTTAAAGGAGCTGGCAGAAGCGTCAAAAGTGAATGATCCGATCGGGGAGAAGATGCTCCTAAATGCAGCATTTTTAGTAGATCGTGAGAAAGAAGCAGCATTTGACCAAAAAGTAAATGAGCTGCACGACCAATGGGAGGATCGAGTCGAATTCAACTACAGCGGTCCGTGGCCGGCTTATAACTTCGTCAATATTAGATTAAAAGTTGAGGATGCCTAATGCTGCACAAGCTGGTTTCTGCGCCGATCAACCTTGTCATCAAAATTGGAGAAAAGGTAAAAGAAGAAGCAGATAAAGAGCTGTACGACTTGCCTACCATTCAGCAAAAGCTTATTCAGCTGCAGATGATGTACGAGCTTGGGGAAATTCCAGAAGCGGCTTACAAAGCGAAAGAAGAAGAACTGATTATACGGTATGAAATGGCCAAACGAATGGAAATGGAACAATGGGAGCAGATGACAAAAAAGAAATGAGGGCAGTAAGAGCATGGATCGTCTAATTTATTTGTATGGATTGGCTCAAACGGAGGAAACAGCCAGCCAGCCGCTTCCGTCTTTGAAAGGTTTCGATGATATAGGAGATTTATATAACGTACCGATAGGAAAGCTGACGGCTATTGTGTGCAGCTTAGACGCTGAAGAGTACGCAGAAGAAAGCATTAAAGACCGGATTAATAATGATATGGAATGGCTTCAGGAAAAAGCCTTTCACCATCATGAAATGGTTATGAAGCTCGCAAAAATGTATACTCTTATCCCATTGAAGTTTTGTACGTTATACAAGAGTGAAGACAGCTTAAAAATGGCTGTTCAATCAAACGAAGCCAAAATGCTCGATACATTCGCTTTTATTACCGGAAATGAAGAATGGAATGTAAAAATTTATTGTGAAGACGAACAATTAAAAAAGGAAGTAAGTGAGAATAACCCAACTATAGAAGCAAAAAGAGCGGAAATCAGTCAATTGCCAAGAGGAAAGCAATTTTTTGAAAAGAAAAAGCTGGACAAGGTCATTGCGTCCGAGCTCGAAGAAGAAAAAAACAAAGTAAGTGAACATATACATTCCCGTCTAAGTGAGTTTGCCGTTCAAGGAAACGTAAAAAGAACGTGGAGCAGCGAAGTGACTGGAAGGCAGGAGGAGATGACATGGAACGGTGTATATCTCATTTCCAAATCGAAAGTCGAAGATTTTTTAAAACAAATTCAACAATATGAAAAGGATATGAAGGAAAAAGGCTGGCAGTTTCAAGCATCTGGGCCCTGGCCGGCCTATCACTTTTCAAGCTTTTCATAAAGAAGGAAGAGAACAATGTCACTAAAGGAATCGATCGAGAATAAGGATATTGCTTTAATTGATATTTTGGATGTCATCCTGGACAAGGGAGTGGCGATAAAAGCAGATTTAGTGATTTCCATTGCAGGAGTTGACTTGGTTTATCTGGATTTAAGAGTACTCATTGCTTCGGTAGAATCGCTTGTTCAGGCTCAACAGGGAAGCGGCAAAACCATCTCTTCCGTACAATTTGATAAACAGAGGGAGGATCTCACTCATGCAACCGGCCAGCCAGACAAATGGAAAAATTAACTTAGACCCTGATAATGCAGAGCATGGGTTAGCGCAATTAGTACTAACGGTTATTGAGCTGCTAAGACAAATTGTAGAAAGGCATGCGATTAGAAGGGTAGAAGGCGGCACACTGACGGATGAGCAAATCGAAAATTTAGGCGAAGCCCTGATGAACCTGGAAGAAAAAATGGAAGAATTAAAAGAAATTTTCGGCTTGGATGCGGATGATTTAAATATCGATCTTGGTCCTTTAGGAAGTTTACTTTAATTAAAATGCCGAGGAGGACTATACATGGCAGTCGAACATTCCATGCAATCCAGTACGATCGTGGATGTATTGGAAAAAATATTAGATAAAGGTGTTGTAATCGCAGGAGATATTACGGTTGGTATTGCGGATGTTGAGTTGTTAACCATCAAAATACGCCTGATTGTCGCTTCTGTTGATAAAGCAAAAGAAATCGGCATGGACTGGTGGGAAACCGATCCGTATTTGACATCCAAAGCAGCCGATCATCATACGAAAGCGCTTGAAGAAGAAAATAAAAGACTTCATGAGAGGCTCGAATCTCTGGAAAAGAAGATATCTACAAATCGCATTGATGCTAAAGAATTCAACTACTAAGCAGGAGGTTCTATCATGGAAAAAGCGAAAGAAACGGAAAATCAGACTCAGGAAACAAAAAACGAGAACGGCCCAAATAGCAATTCCCTCAGACGGTCCCTTGCAGGAGGATTAATTGGTGCTGCCGTTGGTTATATGGCTACGCCCGAGAATGGAAAGAAACTACTGGAAAATGCAAGTCGAGATAAGTTAAAGAGCACAGGCTCCGGCTTGGGCCAGGCAATGAAAGAAAAGTCAAAAAAAGCAGTGGCTTCTATTAAACATTCAGCTGGAAAAGTGCTGGACAAAAAAGAAGATGTTTCAGTAGAAGGGTATGTGAATGATGAAGGAGAAAAGAACAGTGGAAATGAGACAAGCCTCACACTAGAGAAAGATCATAAGTCCACTGGAAAAAATGAGCAAACATCAAATCAAGAAAGCAGCGATTTCAATGATCGGTTAGACCGGCTGGAAGAAATGCTGACAAAATTTGTAGAAACAAAAAACGGCCAGGAAGAGGACAAAACGCAAAATAAAAGTGGTTCGAGTGAGGCAGCTGAATCAACCGCAGCATCAAATGAAGGAAAGAATGAAAAAGAAGATTCATCAAAACAGGAAAGCAGTAAAAGTGAGCAGCCAAAATCGAAAGAGTCGGATCACGATGGAGGCTCATCATCGTATTTGCAAGAGCCTTTAAATAACGAAGACAGCCAATCCCAAGTAGAAAACGAAGAGGATAAGGAAGAACCAAAAGCTCAGCAGGACGATCAAGAAAATAAAAAGGAACCGAAGACAGAGCAAGCAGGCGAAGAAAATAAAAAAGAATCGAAAGAGCAACTAGGAAACAAAGAGAATGATGATACAGCACAACCCGAATCAAAAGATAAAGAGGCTGGCGAAGAACAACCAGCTCAACCAGATGGTAATGAAAAGAATGATGAAAAGGTACAATTAAAATCGGAAGAATCTCAGAAAAACAGTAAAGAGGAACCATCAGAGTCAGATGAAAAATCAACGAACAAAGAATATGAGGCATTAAAGGAAGAAAATGAAAAGCTGCAAGACCGTCTAGGTAAAATAGAAGAAATGCTTACAAAAATGCTTGGAGAAAAAGATAAGAACCAAGCAGCAGATTCTCACCAAAACGACGATGAGTCGGATAAAAGAAAAAATGATGAAGAAGTTCAAACGCAAGAGCAGGATAAAAAAGAAAATGACGAAAGTTCTGAGGACGCTGAAAAAAAAAGTCAAATAAATAACGAAGAAAAACAGACTCTAGAAGAAGATCAAGAGAAAAGCGATGACAATGATAAAGACGAGAATGAAGAGAAAAGTGAAGAGGCAGAACAAGATAAACAGAAGGACGAAGATAAAAAAGAAGATTCTCAAGACGCTGGAAAAAATCAAGTAGATAGCGGAGAAAAGCCGAATTCGGATGAGAATCAGAAAGAAAACGAGGAACTTGATGAGAAGAATGAGAATCAAGCGGGGAAAGAAGAAGTAAAAGATCCAGCTAAGGATCAAGACCAGGAAAAGGATAGCAAAACAGAAGGTCAGGAAGAAAAGCAGGATAATGATAATAAAGATGAAACGCCAAAACACGATCAAAAAGATAAAGAAAAGAATGAGAGCAGTAATGATGTAAAAAAAAATGATATCGAAAAAGATGGAAAAAACAATAATGGGAATAGTGATAACAAAAAAGCTGATCAATCAAAGAAGCAAAATAGCAAGGAAGCAGCATCACCGTCCAGCGATTCAGACAACGAAGAGAAAGCAACCTATTATAATGTTCTTTCCAATGAGAAAGTAGAGGAAAAAGTAGAAGATACGTACCTTCTTTTAAATGAGATGAGAAAGGAGACGTAATATGAGCAGCAGTTCGAGTGCAGCCAAAGATAGTATTCTTGAGTTTTTTGTCGAAGCGGCAAACAAAGACGATTTCTCTTTAGATATTACGTTAAATGTAAAAGGTGCTGTGATTACAGGTACACTGGTATCTGCACAAGAATATTTCCACATGCTGAGTGAAACTTTTGAAGGTGGAAACGAAACGGCACAAATGGTCAGTGACCAGCTTGAAAAAGCCGGAGAAGCGTCGCGCACGAACGATACAGAAGCACATTTTCTTCATATGAAAGATACAAAGGTCTACTGCGGCGACAGCAAGCCTACTCCTTCAAAAGGAAAAATTCTCTGGCGGGGAAAACTAAGTGAAATAGACGGCTTCTTTTTAGGAAAAATATTTGATAGCAGTGACAAAGAAAGATAAGGAAAGAAAGAGCAATTGTCAGCAGAACTGGCAATTGCTCTTATTTTTTAAAGAAGAATTGGGAAAATAATGGCGGGCAATGTTTCCGGATAGTCCACAATGGATAAAGTGCTGATAAAGCAAAACGCATTATTTATTCAGCAAGAAGCCATCTAAGAGGCTTGTAGAGGGTTAAAGAAGGATAGAAAAGGCGGATATCATGGAGAAAGCATGGTGGAAAGAAAGTGTGGTTTATCAAATTTATCCAAGAAGCTTTAAAGACTCTAACGGAGACGGGATTGGTGATTTGCAGGGGATTATCTCCAAACTCGATTACTTAAAAAATTTAGGAGTAGACGTTGTCTGGCTTTCACCTGTTTACAAGTCACCTAATGATGATAACGGTTACGACATTAGCGACTACCGGGATATTATGGACGAGTTTGGTACAATGGCAGACTGGGATGAACTGCTCGCCGGTCTTCATGAACGAGGCATGAAGCTGATGATGGACCTCGTTGTCAATCACTCATCGGATGAGCATGCCTGGTTTATAGAGTCGCGAAAATCGAAAAACAACGAATACCGCGATTATTACATCTGGCGTTCTGGTAAAAACGGGAAGGAACCAAACAACTGGGTTTCTTTTTTCAGTGGTTCAGCCTGGCAGTATGATGAAGCGACCGATGAGTACTACCTTCATTTATTCAGCAAAAAGCAGCCTGATTTAAATTGGGAAAACGAAACCGTCCGCCGTGAAGTGTATGACATGATGACCTGGTGGCTGGACCGGGGCATTGACGGGTTCCGGATGGATGTAATTAATATGATTTCCAAAGTAGAGGGACTGCCGGATGGACAGCAGCAAGAAGAAGGCGGGTATGCATGGGGCGGCGATTATTTTTTAAATGGGCCGCGTGTTCATGAGTACTTACAGGAAATGAACCGGGGCGTCCTGTCAAAATATGATATTATGACCGTCGGTGAATGCCCGGGTACCTCAGTTGAAGATGCACAGCGGTATGCAAACAGCGAAGGAACAGAATTGAATATGATTTTTACCTTTGAGCATATGGATTTAGATACCGGGCCAGGCGGAAAGTGGGATATGCGGCCATGGCAGCTGCAAGAGTTAAAAGAAGTGATGTCTAAATGGCAGTACGGCTTAGAGGGAAAAGGCTGGAACAGCTTGTATTTAAATAACCATGACCAGCCTCGTATGGTCTCCCGCTTTGGAAATGATGGAGAGTACCGGGTAAAATCAGCGAAAATGCTTGGCAAGTTCCTGCATATGCTTAAAGGAACTCCATACATTTATCAAGGCGAAGAAATTGGGATGACAAACGTACAGTTTGATATTACCGAATATAATGATTTGGAAATTTTAAATATGTACGAGGAGCGTGTAACCGAAGGAGGAGGGGACCATGCAAAAGTGATGGAAGCCATCCACGCCAAATGCCGTGATAATGCCCGCACACCGATGCAATGGGATGCCAGTGAAAATGCCGGGTTTACCACAGGCATTCCGTGGCTGAGAGTCAATCCGAACTATCAAGAAATTAACGTAGAACAAGCCCTGGCCGATCCCGATTCTGTATTTTATCATTATCAGAAGCTGATCAAGCTCCGCAAGCAGCATGACGTGATTGCCTATGGAACGTACGAATTAGTTTCGGAGGATCATCTACAAGTATATGCATATACACGTATACTTGGAAATGAGACACTGCTTGTAATCAATAACTTTTCGGCAGAAACAGCCGAGCTCCAGTTACCGGAAAACATTGAGTATAAATCAGCGGAGCTGCTGATCAGCAATGAACCCGCTAAAGGAGAATTAACGCCTTCCATTACGCTGACTCCTTATGAATCCAGAGTCTATCTACTGAAAAAATAACAAAGAAGCAGAAAAACAACCATGCCTCCTTGGCTTGTACGAGTGAGGCAGGGTATTTAGATATGTTTCATTTTTCATTCCATGTATGAATGGTAAAAACCGGAGGAGGCGTCTCCGCCATATTTTCCGTAATCAGCTCAATCAGCTCTTTTCTCGCGATCAGCTTTACACCGCTTCTTTTGGCAAGCTCAAACGCATTCTTGGAAAACGTATTATTGGTTACCACCCACGCTTCATCGGCCTGGTAATACATTTTGGCAGAGAAAACCTCCTGTATAGAGGAAATGCCTACTGCTTTACTGTATCTCTTGGCTTGTACCACAATGAAGGTTTCATCTTTCTCCATCAATAAATCCGCCCCATAATCTCCGGAAGCAGGCGTTACTTCCACCTCATAGCCCATAGCTTCAAACAATGCACCGAGATAGTTTTCAAATTCTCTTCCATTCATGACGTCAATTTCTTTAATACCTGACTGCACCATTTTGTTTTTGGCTGACTTTTGTCTTTGCCACTGGAAATAAAAGTACAATGCGGCGAAGGTCATCATGATGAATAACGCAATGCCCGCAGCTAGCAAATGATCCGCTGCATAATGAAGAATGACAAGCAGAATCAGAAAGCTGATCAGGAGCTGGTTAGAGAGCAGCTGGGGGCTTTTTTTAGGTTTGTTTTTAGCCATATTATCTTTCCTTTCTTTGAAAGTCAGCCTCCGCTACCTTATTCATTTTTATTCACGTTTATGATTCCTTTTTGTTTTTCACCGTTTTCCTATTTATCCAGGTAAAAAAGAATTTAATCAGCGCTTGCTTTATACTTTTCTTCTCTTAAAAACTTGCATAATATAAGAGGAGACTGTTGTCTGAATTTTTCATCAAATAAAAAGGGGCTGAATAGTAGAATCAATAAAGAGTAGTGAGGCTTTCAGAACAAAGACGGCTGGAGAGCGCTCCATAAAGAAAATGATGAAACGGAAAGAATAGACGCGAGTAAGAAAGCAAAATGAGAGAATCTCAGATGGAGGATCTACATGATAAAACAATCAAAAAAGTTTACGTATAGTCCGCCGAAAAATGGCTTTCCAGAGTGGAACAATAATCCAGAGATTTTTCAGCTGAACCGCCTGCCGGCCCGGTCTACTCTCATGCCGTTTCGAACCGTAGAGGAAGCATTAGCGGGTGACCGGATGGCATCGGATTACTGCCGGTTACTGAATGGAGAATGGTTTTTTTCCTTTGCCGAGAATCCTGACAAGCGGGAGCGATCGTTTTTTGAGCAGGCATTTGACTGCTCCGCCTGGGGGAAAATTAAGGTGCCTGCCCACTGGCAGCTTGAGGGATATGATTACCCGCATTATACAAATGTTCGGTACCCGTGGGAAGGAAAAGAAGATATTAAGCCGCCTTTTGCTCCAACACAGTATAATCCCGTCGGCCAGTATATTCGCACGTTTACGGTTCCGGAAGAATGGAAGAACCAGCCGGTTTATATAAGCTTTCAAGGAGTAGAATCGGCTTTTTATGTATGGATAAACGGGGAATTAGCCGGGTACAGTGAAGATACATTCTCACCGGCTGAATTTGATATGACTCCTTATTTGGCCGATGGTGAAAACAAACTGGCAGTTGAAGTATACCGCTGGTGCGACGGAAGCTGGCTTGAAGACCAGGATTTCTGGCGGATGAGCGGGATTTTCAGAGATGTATATATGTATTCAACGCCTATTCATCGTATAGAAGATGTTTTTGTCCAGACAGAGCTGGATGAAACCTATACAGATGCAGTACTGAAAGTAGACATCAAGGCAGCAAACTATGAGCAAGAGAAAGAAAGCCCGCTTTTTGTACAGGCAATGCTGTACGATGATCAGAATCTATCTATTTTTGAAAGCCCTTTAATCATGGAAGTTATATTTAATAAACAAGGACAAGCGGCTGTATCAGGAGAAATCTTTGTGAAAAATCCAAAGAAATGGAGTGCCGAGCAGCCGAATTTGTATACGCTCGTTTTAACGCTTCAAGGAGAAGATGGTACTCTGATCGAAGCCGAGAGCTGTAAGGTTGGCTTCCGTACATTTGAATTAAAAGACGGCTTGATGAAAATCAACGGCCAGCGTATTGTGTTTAAGGGCGTTAACCGGCACGAATTTTCGTCTCAAAAAGGACGGGCTGTGACAATAGAAGATATGCTGCAAGACATTGTCTTGATGAAGCAACACAATATCAATGCGGTCCGTACTTCTCATTATCCAAACCATCCGCTTTGGTATGATTTGTGTGATCAATATGGGTTGTATGTGATTGATGAAACCAATTTGGAAACGCATGGAACATGGAAATACGGGCAAAAAGAAGAAGGAGCAGCTCTCCCAGGAAGCAAGCCGGAATGGAAAAACAATGTACTCGACCGGTGTCAATCTATGATGGAGCGTGATAAAAACCATCCATCCGTACTGATCTGGTCACTTGGGAATGAGTCATTTGGCGGCGATAACTTTCTCCACATGCGGAATCTGCTGAAAGCAAAAGATCCATCCCGTCTTGTTCATTACGAAGGAATCTATCATTATCGGGAGTCGGAAGCAGCAAGCGATATAGAAAGCACCATGTATGTGCCGCCGGAAAAAGTCGAGCAGTATGCGCTCGAAGCAGCAGGAAAAGAAGGCGCCAAGCCGTATATTTTATGTGAATACAGCCATGCCATGGGCAATTCCTGCGGCAACTTGTATCAGTACACGGATTTATTTGATCGGTATCCGATCTTGCAGGGAGGCTTTATTTGGGACTGGCGTGACCAAGCATTGGAAGCGGTAACAGAGGATGGCCAGCCGTATCTTGCCTATGGAGGAGACTTCGGTGAAACGCCTCATGACGGAAATTTTTCCGGAAACGGGTTGATTTTTGCAGACGGTACGGTTTCGCCAAAGCTGTACGAAGTGAAAAAGTGCTATCAAAATATTTGGTTTGAAGCGGTGGATGTAAAAAATGGTCTTATAAAGGTTTTGAACCAGCACCTGTTTATCGATTTAAGCGAGTATCAAGTTGAATGGAACCTGATGGAAGATGGAGAAGTGAAGCTGGCCGGTACGGAAGAAATTGAGGTGAAACCTCAGTCATCCGATACAGTTTGCCTGGGCGATTTAACAGAGGAAAGAGACGGAACAAAAGAGCGGATCGTAACCATTCGCCTTGTTTTAAAAGAAAACACACGCTGGGCTCAAAAAGGACATGAAGTGGCCTTTGAACAGTTTGTTGTTCCCCCGCTTGTCCAAGGCAGGCCAAAGCAGGCAGCAGCCGGAGAATTGCAGACGGAAGAAAATCCGGAAACGGTGCAGATAAAAGGCGATGATTTTAACGTTATTTTTAACAAGCGGACGGGTGAGCTGAATTCTTATCAGTATGCGGGACAGGAGCTGTTAAAAAGCGCACCGCGGCCAAACTTTTGGCGGGCGATGACGGATAATGACCGAGGCAGCAAGCTTCACGAACGCAGCGAGCCGTGGCGCAGAGCATCGGAACATCAGGTGCTGCTGTCCTTTCAAACAGACAGGCTGGACCGGTCGATGGTCGTAACCGCTGTGTATGATCTTCCAGACGCTGCCCACTCTTGCTGCGTCGTTCGGTATACAGTGGCCCCGGACGGTGAAATATTAACAGAGCTTGAGCTCAAGCCGGGGGAAGGGATGCCCGAAATTCCAGAAGTGGGCTTTTTGTGGACGATGGAAAAAGAATTTAACGAGATAAAATGGTATGGAAAAGGTCCTCATGAAAGCTACTGGGATCGTAAACACGGTGCCAAAATCGGTGTATATAGTGGCAGTGTGGAAGAGCAGATGGTGCCGTATTTAAAACCGCAGGAGTGCGGGCATAAAACCGAGGTCCGGTGGGCAATGGTCACCAATAAAAAGGGAGTAGGTTTATCCATCACAGGACAGCGGACAGTGGAACTAAATGCGCTGCCGTACACACCGTTTCAGCTGGAAGAAGCCAGCCACAGCTATAAACTGCCGCCGAGTGATCATACTGTCCTGCGCGTTCAGTTGAAGCAGATGGGTGTCGGCGGGAACGACAGCTGGCAGGCGAAAACCCATCCGGAGTTTACTCTTTTTGCCGATCAAACGTATAGCTGTTCATTTGTTTTGAAAGGGACAAAAAGAAACCATCATAATGAAGCTTTTTAGCAGCAGATGAAAAGGAGATAAAATCTTTGAACAAAAAATTAGCGTCGCATTCCCCTTCAAAATCTTTGATTTAGGTGGAGAGGTTCACAGGGCGGACTCTTTAACGAGAGTTCGTTCTTTGTTGTTATATGGAGTTTAAGAAGACCAGACCTTTCCTGGCTCTCTTGTGTACAATAGAAGGGAAGCGTTAATGTCTTTGATGATTATGTTAAGATAAAAAAGATGAAAACATGTATTTTTCCCTTTTCATCCTTTAGAAACAGTACCATGACTTGGAGGGAAGGCGATGAATCATGATTAATCTTATTCCTCTTATGATTGAACGGGTAGGGATTATTCTCATTTCCGTTTTTCTTTTTTCCCAAATGAAACATTTCCGCAAATTGATTCATAACAACCAAGGCACCCGGGAAAAACTGCTCCTCGTTGCGATATTCGGCTTTTTGGGTGTCATCAGTAATTATACAGGAATCCAAATCCATTCAAATGCGATTACTGAAAACAGCTGGCTCATCGCCCTGGAGCCGGACAGTGCCATTGCAAACACAAGAATACTCGGCATCGCCATCGGCTCTCTCTTGGGCGGCCCTGTTGTAGGTCTTGGAATCGGCTTCATTGCGGGTATCCACCGCTTTTTTCTTGGCGGGTTTACAGCTGCCGCTTGTGCGCTTTCTGCTGTCTTAGCAGGAGGTGCAGCTGGATGGCTTGGTATGCGGTATAAGCGGAAAGCACCTATTAGCGCCCCTTTTGCTATCGTGGTCGGCATTTTAATGGAAATCATCCAAATGGGGATGATTCTTCTGCTGGTTAAACCGTTTGATCCGGCGTGGGAATTGGTGAAAGTCATTGGTCTTCCGATGATTACGATTAATGGGCTTGGGATGCTTCTTTTTATGCTGCTGATCCAAAACATTTTACGCGAGCAGGAACGCACAAAAGCCCTGCAGACGAGCAAGGCGTTCTACATTGCAGATCAAACGCTGCCGTTTTTTCGACAAGGGCTGAATGCTGAATCCTGCAGGGCTGTAGCGGAGACAATGCTTTCACTCACAGAAGCGGATGCCATTGCGATCACGAATACGAAAAGCGTTTTAGCCCACACTGGAACAGGAGAAGACCATCATAAACCGACAGCAGGGTTTTCAACAGGGCTGACGAAAAAAGTCTTACAGGAAGGCAGGGTACTTACGGCGAAAAGCCGGGAAGAAATCATTTGTACAAATCCAGCTTGTCCGCTTCGGGCTGCCGTTGTCCTTCCGTTGAAAGTGTACGGCCAAACGGTCGGCACATTAAAGCTTTATTTTACCAATCCGAGTGATTTAACAGAGGTAGAACGGGAGCTGGCTGAAGGGCTGGCCAATTTATTTTCTACACAGCTGGAGCTGGCGCAGGCGGAACAGCAAAGCAGGCTTTTAAAAAATGCAGAAGTAAAAGCGCTGCAGGCTCAGGTTCATCCACACTTTTTGTTTAATGCCATTAATACCATTTCGGTTTTATGCCGCACCAATCCGGAAAGGGCCAGAAAGCTGCTGCTGGAGCTAAGCCAGTTTTTTAGAAGCAATCTGCAGGGAGCACGACAGATGGTAATTCCACTTGAGAAAGAAATTGAACATGTGAGAGCGTACCTGTCGCTTGAGCAAGCGCGGTTTCCAGACCGGTATGAGGTCTTTTTTGATATTGAACCAGGTCTTGAGAAAAGCCTGGTGCCGCCGTTTATTCTTCAGCCGCTTGTTGAAAACAGCATCCGGCATGCTTTCTCTGGTTCCAAAACAAAAGGAGAAGTAAGAATTGAGGCTTTTTCGAATCAAACTCATATGCACATTCAAGTAACGGATAACGGAAAGGGTATTCCAGAGGAGAAGCTCGACAGGCTGGGAAAAGAAACGGTTTCATCTAAGCACGGTACGGGAACCGCATTGGTGAATATTCGCAGCCGCTTAGAAGGAATGTACACGCAAGCTTCATTTACGATTACGAGCGAAGAAAACAGGGGAACAGCGATATTGATCCGCCTGCCGTTAGAAAGAAAAGGAGGTCCAGCTTATTATGATGAAAGCGTTTATAGTGGATGACGAACCCTTGGCAAGAGATGAGTTGAAATATCTCTTGCTCAGGACCCGCGAAGTAGAAGTGACAGGGGAAGCGAGCAATATAGCCGACTCGCTTCCGCAAATTAAACAAACAAAACCGGATCTTGTTTTTTTGGATATTGAACTTTCTGAAGAAAGCGGCTTAGAGCTGGCAGCTGAAATTCGCCATCTTGAACATAAGCCGGCGATTGTTTTTGCGACTGCTTATGATGAGTTTGCCCTGCAGGCTTTTGAACTGAATGCTATTGATTATGTGCTGAAGCCGTTTGACGAACATCGAATCAACCAAACGATCGACAAAATTAAAGCAATCCGTATGATCGGCGGGCAGCGCCCAGAAACGCTTGCAGAAATGCCAAAGCCTTCCGCCGAGCTGCAAACCGGAAAACTGGCGGTGGCAGCCGATGAACGCATTGTGCTGATTGACAGGGAAGCGATTCTTTATGCAGCTTCTTCAGAAGGAAAAACCCTGATTAAGACGATGTCTTCTGAATACAAAACACAGGAATCCCTAACCGCGATTGAGAAAAAGCTCAGCTCCTCTGCTTTTGTCCGGGTACACCGAAGCTTTTTAGTAAATATCAACCACATTGATCAAATTGAGCCATGGTTTAACTCAACCTACAATTTAGTCATGAAAGACGGATCAAAAGTGCCGGTCAGCCGTACATATGTAAAAGAGCTAAAGCAGTTAATAGGATTTTAACGCTTTTTTGCAACTCAGCCGGTTATTTTTGCATTTCACGGTGCAAATGCTGCTTATTGTGTTGAAAACGCTAACAATTCATTTTCATTTGGTATAGTGAAAGGGCAAAAACATATAGGGGAGGCCCTTGAAATGAATGCGATTACAATGGTAATAGGTTCAATTTGTATTTTAATGATTGCATACCGCTTGTATGGAACATTTATGGCTGTAAAAGTGTTAAAACTCGATGATTCGAAAAAAACGCCTGCTCATGAGCTTGAAGATGGCAAAGATTACGTGCCGACGAATCGGTGGGTCACGTTTGGGCATCACTTTGCAGCCATCGCTGCAGCAGGCCCGCTTGTCGGTCCTATTCTGGCTGCTCAGTTTGGTTATCTGCCAGGTCTTCTTTGGCTTTTGATTGGAGCGGTTATTGGCGGCGCTGTTCACGATGCGGTTGTTTTATTTGCATCTATGCGTCAAAAAGGTGAGTCGCTTGCTGAAATTGCAAAGAAAGAATTGGGTCCGGTAGCCGGCTTTTGCACAGGTCTTGCCATGTTATTTATTATTACGATTACGATGGCCGGCTTATCCATGGTCGTGCTTCATGCACTCGAGCACAATCCGTGGGGAACGTTTGCAGTCGGCATTACGATTCCGATTGCAATGGGTGTGGGTCTCTACCATAAAAAAACAGGCAATTTAAAAGGTGCCTCGATTGTGGGATTCCTCCTTATTATGGCTGCTGTTTTCTGTGGTCCATACATTCAAGGAACGATTCTAGGAGATTGGCTGACACTGGATGTGAAAACGCTATCAATTATTTTGCCTATCTATGCTTTTTTTGCTGCAGCACTGCCGGTCTGGCTGCTGTTAGCACCACGTGACTACTTGAGCAGCTTTATGAAAATCGGCGTTTTCGTCGCCTTGATTGCCGGTGTGTTTATTGTAAATCCGACCATTGAAATGCCGGCTCTTACACAGTTTATTGATGGAGGCGGACCTGTGTTAAGCGGTCCTGTCTGGCCGTTTATCTCTATTACAATTGCCTGCGGGGCCATTTCCGGATTCCATGCTTTTGTCGGATCAGGTACAACACCGAAGATGCTGGACCGCTGGAGTGACATTAAACCGGTTGGCTTCGGCGCGATGCTGGTCGAGTGTGTTGTTGGGATTATGGCACTTGTGGCAGCGACTGCTTTGCACCCGGGTGACTATTTTGCGATTAACTCCACACCCGAAGTTTTTCGGACGCTTGGAATGGAAACGGTGAACTTAGCCCAGCTGAGCCAGGATATCGGCTTGGATCTGGAAGGCCGGACTGGCGGCGCTGTAACGCTTGCGGTCGGCATGACGTATATCTTCACCAATGTTCCATGGTTCCATAATCTGGCTTCTTTCTTTTTCCAGTTTGTTATTATGTTTGAAGCTTTGTTTATTTTAACTGCGATTGATTCAGGAACACGGGTAGCGCGATATTTAATCCAGGATTTTGGCGGTGCTTTTTATAAACCGCTGAAGCGTGTGGACTGGATACCGGGTAATATTTTTGCCAGTGCACTTGCCTGCCTGCTTTGGGGCTATCTGCTTTTCTCTGGAGATATCGGATCGGTTTGGGCACTGTTTGGCGTATCAAACCAATTAATGGCGTCTATCGGCTTAATTATCGGAGCAACCATCATTTTGAAAATAGCAGACAAGCGTCGTTATATGCTGACATGCTTAATCCCGCTTTCTTATCTATACGTCACTGTTAACTACGCTGGCTACTGGATGGTAAAAAACGTATATCTGAATGCGGATGCAGCAGGATACAGCGTTTTAAATGGCATGCTTTCGATTATCATGCTGATCCTGGGTGTTGTGATTATGGCAGCGGCCATAAAAAATTGGCTCCAAAACTGGAATAATCCAGCCGTAAAAATGCGCAGAGAAACAGCTTAAAGATAAAAAAGACCTAACGTTTCCAGTTAGGTCTTTTTTATATGCAAAATGTCTTACAAAGACTCTTTTTCGTGTAATGTGAGGGCAGAGAGGCTTTACTGCCGTTAAAAGTACGATGATCCAAGGGCAGCAAGTACGAAGAAGGGTACGATTGTCAGTACGAATATAAGTATCATCTGTTGGTCTCGAAACCGGCTAGATTTACAAGGTATTTTAAAGAATGTTAATTCGTGGTTACGTTTCCATTTCGATTTGAACATTTTTGACCTAATATTACATCCCCTTTTCAATTTGGTTAAAAACGGAAAAAATAGGTGTGTAGAAGAAAAAAAGATGGTATAACGTATCTTGTAAGACCTAGTAACCCTTACAAGGAGGAGAAATATGAAAATCAAACAACCACTTTTAAAAGCAACAGCTCCAGCATTGGCCCTTGGCCTGGCTTTCGGTGCGCAGGCAGACGCTGAGGCAGCAAACGTTAAAACAGCCGTGCAGGCGTCCGTAGGGACAGAAGCAGCTGCAAAAGAAAAAAGCGGAGGTTCGATTTTACACCATTTGAATCCTATTGAAAAAAGAGTATCTTCCATTGAAAGTGAACTCGCCATTGTCGTTTCTGGACTCGAAAGCACAGAAACGCTGACATCTGAAGAGTACGATGGGTATTTGAGCCAGCTGAATTCACTGCTTAACCGGACGAACGCAGCGACCAACCAATTGAATGCAGTAGCGAAAAAATCCGGCGAAGATACACCTGAAGTGATAGAAGTAGAAAACAAGATTGGTGATGTGGTGACGCAGGTCTTAGACACTCAAAATCTATTAGGCACGATCGAAATCGTTCCAGAGACGCCAGAAGTAGAACTTCCTGAAGAAGGAACAGTGGAAGAACCTGCAGCTCCTGTAGAGGAAGGAACGGATGAAACAGTCCCTGAGGAAGACACAACTGAAACTACAACTCCTGAAGAAGGAACAGTGGAAGAACCTGCAGCCCCTGTAGAAGAGGGAACGGATGAAACAGTCCCTGAGGAAGACACAACTGAAACTACAACTCCGGAAGGAACAGTGGAAGAACCTGCAGCCCCTGTAGAAGAAGGGACAGACGAGGTAGAAGCTCCTGAAGAAGAAACGGATGAAACAACAGCTCCAGTAGTTGAAGATCCGTATGAGGGAACTGTTCCGGCATTGGAAACAGATGAAACGGCAGGAGATACTGTATTACCATAAAAACAGTAGAATGTTTGGTAACATAAATAAATGAAAGCTTTTGCCAACCCACATACCTGGCAAACAACCGATAAAGGATGAGAAAACCCCTGGCTTCCAGGGGTTTTCTTTTTCTTGGCAAGTAGAAATAGTTGTTTTATTCATCATCTAAAGCATTTAACAGTTCACCATGAAAAATCTCTGAATATTGTTAAAACGAGCCAGACTTTTTAAAAAGAAGATTGCGGGAGTGAGAACAAATAGATTATGCTTAGGAAAATTATATGAACGATTTCCTTATGTGTTCAATAGGCGGTGCATCGATGGAATTGATAACGAAGGACTTACTCATTAATTTTCTATTTGTTTTGCTTCCTTTGTTTTTAATGCAAATGTTTTATTTATTGAAGTATTCATACCGCTTTGAAAGGTTTAAAGACACCTGGTTTGTCATCTTCCTGCTGATCTCCTTAGCGATGTGCATGTTTTTCCCCTTTTCATTCGGAAATGGGTTTACGTGGGATCTTCGCAGAGTTCCTCTTCTGCTGGGATTCTTATATGCGGGGCCCAAAAATGGTTTTCTTCTACTGGCGGCTCTTCTTTTAATCCGTTATTTTGTAGGTGGAAGCGGCTTTTATGTGACCCTTTGGTCGTATGCTGCGATGGCAGTATTAGCTGCTCTCGTTTCTAAACATTACATAAAGATGCCTTTAAAACAAAAGTTACTATCAAGCGTTTTATTGATTTTTATTTCTGTGCTGCTCACTTACTTTGCTGCCATAAAGGTTTCGAATATTCATTTAACAACAGATATGTGGGTTGTTTACTTTTTACTCAACATTGTAAGTATGTGGATTGCTACAGCTATTTGGGAAGTCATTAAAACAAATCTTGACGTCCTGCAAAAATTAATAAAAGCAGAAAAGCTGGACATTGTCAGCAACCTTGCTGCGAGTATTTCCCATGAAGTAAGAAACCCGCTGACAGCCAGCAGAGGATTTATGCAGTTATCACATGAGAGTTCGATTTCTCCAGAAACAAAAGAGTATATCAGACTGTCCATTCAAGAATTGGACAGAGCGACAGACATTATTAATGACTATTTAACGTTCGCCAAGCCCACACCTGAAAAAATAGAGAAAATCCTGGTACATCAAGAGATTCATCAGGTCGTGAATATTCTTACGCCTTTAGCAAACATGAACAGCGTCAATATTAAGTTGAGCTTTAAAGAAAATGAGTCCCTCCACGTGCTGGGTGAAAGAAAAAAATTAGAACAGGCTCTCATTAATATCATGAAAAATGGAATAGAAGCGATGGAAAGCGGCGGGGAAATGTCCATCGAAATAGAGTATGAGGTCCGTCGTCTCTGTATTAACATTTCCGATACGGGAAAAGGGATGACCCAAATGCAGATCGACCGTCTTGGCGAACCTTATTTTACAACGAAAGAAAAAGGAACGGGATTAGGATTAATGGTTTCCTTTAGTATTATTCAAAGTATGGGCGGGAACATTACAGTAAGAAGTGAGGTCGGTAAAGGAACTTGTTTTTCTATTGTACTGCCGGTTATTGCTGCTGAGATATCTTAAACTGTCACTGTGAAGCCTTCTCCTTGTAAATAAAGCACCTTTTCGGCCCAAAAGGTGCCAGCCGCTTGTTAATAGCTATAAGTAGTTGTTTACGATAGAATAACCATAAAAGTTTTAACTTTCAGGCTGGCATGAGGAAAGGCCATTGAAGCAGTGGAAAGATCTTTACCACTATCTAATGAATCAAACAGACCGATTAACAGAAGACTGGTATGCAACACTCGAAAAAGAGGACTCTGCCGGGGTTTACGCTTCTACTACGGCTGAAAATGTACAGCTTTTAAAAAAACAGTATAATAAATTGCACCGGTATTTTTTAAAAATATTTTTAGGGGAAAATCAGACTTCTACGCAAACCTTTAAGGAATGGGTAGTAGACCTAGCCAGTGACCCAAGCTATCTAGCCACTCCAATCCATGAAGTATCAAGAGAATTGTATAGAACGCGCGGCGAATACCTGAAGCTTGTAAAAGAATTTGTATCCCTGCATAAAGATAAATACTCTCAAGAAGATCTTGATCAATGGAATCAGATGATTATCGACACCATGGATAAAGTAACAACTGTGTTCACAGAGGAACATAGTCAAATTTTAGCCAGAAATTATCAAGCCCACCGAGAAATGATTTATGAGCTAAGCGCACCTGTTATTGTTCTGAACGAAACAACAGGGCTGCTCCCGCTTGTGGGAGAAATCGATCACTCGCGGGCTAAGTTTATCATTGAAAAAACGTTAAAGCAGTGTGCGCAAAAAAATATAGATGTTCTTTTCATTGATTTATCCGGAGTGGTAGCAATCGATGGGGAAGTCGCCCATCGGCTTTTTCAATTGCATGAATCTTTAGGGTTGATCGGTGTAAAAACCACTCTATCAGGGGTTCGCCCTGAGGTTGCACAAACGGCTGTGCAACTGGGGCTTTCTTTTGATAAAATTCCGGTTACCTCAACGTTATCGCGGGCTTTGAAGTATAACCCAAAGAACCTTCACTAAACAAAGGGATCGCTATCATATGATCTGAACCCAAAAAGTTAGACACGAGTATTAGGCAGCTTCCTGGGCATGAATTCGGTATTGAACCGGAGTCATGCCCCTTAATTTTGCCTTGATTCGTTTCTGGTTATAATACGTTATATAGCTTTCTAACTCATCTATGAAATGATCCATGCTCTGAAACTCTTGAAGATAAAGCAGCTCTGATTTCAACAGGCCAAAAAAGTTCTCCATAAAGGCATTGTCGAGACAGTTTCCCTTACGGGACATGCTGAGTGTGATCTGGTTTTTCTGAAGCAAGTGCTGGTATTTGGTCATTTGATAGTGCCAGCCTTGGTCCGAATGAAGAATTGGTGAGTCACCTTCCTGTAGCCGTTCAAACGCTTGATCCAGCATGGTCGTGACAAGTCGAAAGACGGGTCGTTTCTCTATATGGTAAGCGATAATTTCACCATTAAAGAGATCAAGAACCGGCGATAAATAAAGCTTCTCACCAAACAAGTGGAATTCAGTCACATCCGTCACCCATTTTTCATTTGGCTTAGAAGCCTGAAAGTTACGAGCAAGTCTGTTTGGAGCTATCTTGCCTGCTTGTCCTCGATAAGGGCGATACTTTTTCATACGTACCAGGCATTTTACTCCCACTTCATTCATGAGACGGCGTACAGTCTTGTGGTTCAGCTGGTATCCCCGGCTTCGCAGTTCAAGTGTGATCCGGCGGTAGCCATATCTTCCTCGATGTTCGTGAAATATCTGTTTGATTACTTCTTTCACTTCACTGTACTTATCAGGATTAGTTTGTTTTTTTGCCCAGTAATAATACGTACTGCGTGCGATGCCGGCTACTTTTGCCAGCTCAATGACTTTAAAATCATGCCTTAGTTCATAGATTACCTGTGCTTTTTGGCGCTCTGAGATCGTCGCTCTTCTTGAACCAAGGCATTCAACTTTTTTAGATACGCATTCTCCATACGCAGGCGCTCGATTTCAGCGAGCAGCGCTTCTTGTGATCCTTCTTCCGGCTGTTTTTTCTTCTTGTCTTTTTTCATGGATGGACGCCCCTTTGGTTTGGGTTGGAGAGCGTCAATCCCGTTCGTTTCAAAAGCATACTTCCAGCTCCATTCGGTGCTGGATGAAGGGATACTAAAGACAGAAGCAGCTTCTTCGATGGACGCTCCCATTTCCTCTATATATTGAAGTACATCCATTTTAAACTCTGCAGAGTAATTTGTATATTGAGCTTTAAAGGCTGTTACTCCATGTTCTCGAAAATTAGCGACCCATTTCTTCAACATCGTTGTACTTACTCCCATTTTTTGAGCAGTACGTTTATAAGATATATTTCCTTTAAGGTAAGCTTGAACAGCGGCAAGTTTGGTATCACTGTCATATTTAGTCATAAAAAAACTGCACCTCCAATTGTTAGTTATGTCTAACAATTGGGGTGCAGTTTACATATAGCGGTCCTTTTTCTATTGGAGTCATTTTTGGAAAAGCAGAATGCAACACTTACAAAAAGAGGCCGTAACGTTTATGACGAAAGCCATACTATATGAAAATAGGTTAAATAAAACCTGAAATTGTTGCCGTTTTTGAATAACTATTTTTGAAAGCGGGTATAACACGTTTATCTATTCTTATAGTCCTTGTAATCAGGCTACCGCATGGTCAAAAAATCAACAAAAGCGCTGATTTTATCACAATAAAGGAGCGGGAAAATGAAAATTTCTTTTAATATTGAAAGCTTATTTCAAGGTCAGGATCCTTGTGAAGCAATGCGTATGTTGCATGAAAAAGAGTTGAACATTGTTGAATTTTGGTCTCCTCATGACAAGGACCTGCAAAGAATCAAAGAAACAAAAGAGGAATTAGGGATAGATATTGCGAGCATTGTTGTGAAGCCTGAAAGTTTTGTGGATCCTTCTAATCGGGAAAAAGCGCTGGACGCACTAAAAGAAACAGCAAAAGCGGCTAATTATCTCGGTAGCAAACTGATGGTTCATACGGTTGGTTTTGAATTGGACGGTTTAACACGCCAGGAGATGAGAAAAAGCTTAGTTGAAGGGTTAAAAGAAAGCATCCCTATTCTAGAAGAACACAATGTTACAACAGCCATTGAACCGCTTAACACAAAAGTAGATGCGGAGTTAAGTGGTTATTATTTGAATACATCAGAGGAAGCATTTGATATTGTAAAAGAGATAAATCATCCTTTGGTGAAAGTTTGTTACGATATCTATCATGTTCAAATTATGGAAGGACATGTGACTTCTCGAATGATCAATAACATTGATCACATCGCCCATATACAAGCAGCAGGTACCCCGGGAAGGCACGAGCTGTTTATCGGCGAGTTAAATTACGATAATATTTTCGATGCAATTAAACAAACCGATTATTCTGGTTATGTGGGCATTGAATACTTCCCAATTCATAATCCAGTCGAAGATTTAGTCCAAATCCATCAAAAACATCACACAGGATAAAGGGACACTATTGGAACCCCATATCTGCTGTCTATTTGAGAACTGTTCTATTCTATTTTCTGTAATATAATAAAGAAAGGCCTTGTGCCTTTCTTTTTTTGCAAGTTAAGCAGGCATTCACACCTTTTTATTATTTTTCGTAGATACATAACTTTTTGAACAGGTTTAATGTTAAATGATCTCGTGTGAGTGAGCAGCTATCCTGCAAAGTTGAGTCCTTCGAATCAGCTTTTTTACGATATAATTGAACCCACAAAAACACAAGAACAGTTTTATTGGCGACAAATTACAGCTTATTAGCGGAGTGTAATTTAAGAGTGAAAAGGATTGAAGCCTTTTCATAATTGGGTATATATCTATACATGCAGCAAATACATAAGGTCTTGGAGGAAAAAATGAAGAACGAGTTGCAACTTCTTGGGGAGAAAATTTTAGAAAAAAAATATCAAATTGCCGAACGGGTACATTTGAAAGCAATTAACAAAGCAGCAGCACAAAAACTCCCAATGACTGAAAAAGAAATCATCGACATCCGGGCGAATTTCGTCAGGTTATTCGGGGAAAGTCTTCTTCAGGAAGCTGATGCAGACACAGGGGGCCAGCCTTTTTTAAAATGGGGAAAAGAAACAGGCAAGCGCGTATGTGATTTAGGTATTCCGTTAGATCAAGCATTAAAAGGAACGAGTTATTATCGAACTTGTATTTGGGAAGTGCTGGGGGAGGAAATGCTGAATCACGATATGTCGCTGGCCACGTCGCTAAAGGTAGGTTCTATTTTAGACCCGCTTTTAGATCAAGCCGTTTATGCATTCAGCTCTGCCTACGTTCAGTGCCACGAAGAAACCCTTGAAAATTCAAAACGCGCTTTTCTGGAATTATCCGTACCCGTTGTACCACTCGCAAAAGGAGTGGCTGTATTGCCGCTTATTGGAAATATTGATACAGAAAGAGCGCGTCTTTTAATGGAAGAAGTACTGCAGAAAGCTTCTGAAAAGCGGTTGTCCCATCTTCTTTTTGATTTATCGGGTGTATTAGTCGTTGATACCATGGTCGCAGATCAAATTTTTAAAATCGAAAAAGCGCTGGGACTGCTTGGTGTAGAAACCATTTTAATTGGCATCAGGCCGGAAGTAGCCCAAACGATGACAAATCTAGGTATTGATATAGGCCAATTAAAAATCAAATCCAATTTAGAACAAGCATTAAAAGACTTAAATGAGTCTTTTGGTCTTTTATAAAGAAGCTGCAGAGCAGCTTCTTTTTTATGTCCAAGCAGCTTCTTTACATGTATTTTCAGTAGCTCCTTTTATGTATATGTCAATGAAAAAAATGGCAACCTATAGGGGAATGGTCAAGCAAAATAAGTCAACCTCGGCCAGCCGGCTGGCCGTATAACTGAAATCATAAATGGAGGTTTTTAAGTGGAGCAAAATAAGAAGCTGAATGGGAAGCTGCCGGGGGATACGCAGTCATTTTGGAGAGATTCCGTTGATTTGCCGGCGTTTCCTCGTTTAGAAGAGGATCTCTCTGTAGATGTTGTAATTGTAGGCGGGGGAATCGCCGGCCTTACTTCTGCTTATCTTTTAGTGAACGAAGGATTAAAAGTGGTCGTTTTAGAAGCAGGGAAATTGTTAAATGGCACAACTGGGCATACGACCGCGAAAGTTACTGCTCAGCATGGATTGATTTACGACGAATTTATGCACAATTTTGGAACAAACAAAGCCAAATTATATTATGAGGCCAACGCAGAAGCGCTTCGCTTTATTCAAGAAACCATAGAGCAACATCAAATTGATTGCGATTTCCGTATACAAGATGCGTACCTGTACACGTCGGCAGACCAGTATACACGAAAACTTGAAAAAGAAGCAGAAGCTTATCAGCGTCTTGGTATTAACGGCGGTCTGGTTGATCGTATTCCTTTTGAAATGGATGTAAAAAAAGCACTCGTCATGAAAGACCAGGCTCAGTTTCATCCATTGAAATATCTCGCTCATTTGATCAAGGGCATTACGAACAAAGGGGGGGTGATTTTTGAAGATACGACATGCGTGAATATTGAGACGGGAGAGTATCCAACTGTGCTCACCCGCAGAGGATCTCGTATTCAAGGAAGATTTGTTCTTGCCTGCACCCATTTTCCTTTTTACGAAGGGACGGGGCTTTACTCAACCAGAATGCATGCAGACCGCTCTTACGTTCTTGCGGCTAAAACAAAAAAGCCTTATCCAGGTGGAATGTACTGCAATGTTGAAGAGCCCGCCCGTTCCCTGCGCTCTGTGACAATCAATGGAGAAGAAATGGTACTGATTATAGGAGAAAACCATAAAACGGGCCAAGGAAAAGACACCATTGACTATTACAATGCGCTTGAACAATTCGGAGATGATGTTTTAGGAATCGAGGATGTTCTTTATCGCTGGTCAGCCCAGGATTTAGTGACGCTGGATAAAATTCCTTATATCGGCCAAATCACTTCGGAAGTATCAAATGTCTTAATTGCGACCGGCTTCAGAAAATGGGGAATGACCAACAGTACGGCAGCTGCGCTTCTATTCCGGGATATCGTTCGGGAAAAATCAAATCCTTATGAAGATTTATATTCGCCGTCACGTTTTTATGCCCATCCGAGCTTAAAAAACTTCCTGCTGGATAATGCCGATGTGGTCGGTCACTTAATCAAAGGAAAACTAGAAAAACCGACGAAAAGTGTAGAGGATTTGGCTAATGATGAAGGAGCGGCGATTACAATTAATGGACACCGCAAAGGAGCATATCGGGATACCGAAGGAAATCTGCATATCGTCGATACAACCTGTACGCATATCGGTTGTGAAGTTGCGTGGAACAGCGGGGATCGTACGTGGGATTGTCCGTGCCATGGTTCTCGGTTTTCCTATACAGGAGAAGTGGTGGAAGGACCGGCCGAAAAACCATTACAGCGGCACGATCACCGCATGCTGGACAATCTCACCTCAGAAGACTCGGGATATTGAGCTAATATGAATATTGATCAAAAAAAGTAAACAGCTTCTATAATAAATGAAGAAGTCCTTAATTTTAGGATGAGCATAAGGGCTTCTTGTTTCATTTTCAATGTTATGTTCAAAATGTTTTCGCCGTCATTGTTGAGAAGAGAACAAATCCAGCAGAAAATGTGTTTGAAACATAGACAGTATACTTGGAAAACCGACGGGTTTATGGGCCTTTTTTAATCACTTCATTACCCGGCAAAAATGCAAGTCTTATGAAGAAGGAGATCCTTTTAAGCAGTAGTATCTTACGCAGGCTGGCCCTTATTCAAACATACAGTTATTATCGTTTTATTCCTTGTCAGCAATAAAAACCTGAAAAGGGAATAAAAAACATGAAAAAATTTATTGATAAAGAAAAATAAACGTGCTATATTATTAAACGTCGCTTCTGAGGCAACCTAAACTAATAACATGTATTCATTTGGTTTAATTATTTCAATATAGTTTATTGACGAAAAAATGTTATTGACTTTATGTATTAGATGCACTATGATGATTATCTGCCGTGCTAACGGTATAGTAAAGTTAAAGAAGTTTGAGTCACAATAATGATTTATTAAAATAATATTTTTGATAAAAAGTTGTTGACTTAAAAGTTTATACATGATATGATTATTTAGCTGTCGGAAACGACAATGAAGAAAATTGATCTTTGAAAACTGAACAAAATAAACGTCAACGTTTTAATTTTTATCTTCCATTAAAAACACCCCGTGTTTTAATGGAAACAAATGAGCAATCAAACACTTTTTGGAGAGTTTGATCCTGGCTCAG
>NZ_JAVJNG010000070.1:0-761 GCF_038806185.1 Domibacillus sp. 8LH
TGGCCTTTTACGATAACAAATACGCCAGGTGCAAGACCATCTACGTACTCAACTACACCGAAATTGTTTAACACGCCGCCATTTTCTTTCACATCTAAGTCTTTAATCACGGAATCAAGGTCTCCAGCAATTCCATGCATGCCCACTACATCCGGTACAAATCCAATCGCATTAGACAGCAGGTTCATTTCAGCCATTGTCTTCGTGCCGTCTTGGAAAGCAGCCAGCATATGAGAAGACATTTTTTTCTTGTCTGCCTCTTCCTGCGCAGTGGAAGGATTGGCTGTGACATTTAATTTGTTATTTTTTCCTTTACCAGCAACGAGGACTTCCATACCCATCGTTTTGGCAAACTCGAAGAGTTCAAGCGTTGCCGCAGGCTCATCACCTGCTGAACCTGTATACACTAGTCCAGCGTTTTTAAACATTTGGTGCATGACTGGACCAATTGTGATGTCTACTTCAACATTTAGTAAAACAAGGTGTTTCTTCGATCTGAATGCCTCAAGCGAAATATTGGCTCCGACTTCAGGAACGCCTGTCGCGTCGACAATGACTTCAACATTCTGCGATTGAATCACTTCACGAAAATCGTTGGATACAATAATCGATTCTTTTCGATCTGCCTGTGCGTTATAGTAATCCGCGGCTCTTTGAGCTGCTTCGATATTAATATCACTGATACCGGTTACACTCATGCCCGGAATACGTGAGATTTGCCCGATCATGCCAAAGCCCATCTGTCCGGCACCGATCACTCC
>NZ_JAVJNG010000071.1:0-701 GCF_038806185.1 Domibacillus sp. 8LH
TATACGTATTCTGCAACTGGCTGTGAGCCAACAAATGAGATGGCTTTCACTTCTGGGTGCTCAAGAAGACCGTTTACCACATCGTGCGCTCCGTTTACGATGTTTAGTACACCGTCTGGAAGGCCGGCTTCTTTGAATAGATCTACTAATTTCGCTGCTAAAAGCGGAGTACGTTCAGATGGCTTTAGGACAAATGTGTTACCGCATGCGATTGCCAGTGGGTACATCCAGCAAGGAACCATCATTGGGAAGTTGAACGGTGTGATCCCGCCGACTACACCAACCGGGTAACGGTACATGCCTGATTCGATATTTGTCGCGATGTCTGGAAGCTGGCTGCCCATCATCAGTGTCGGCGCACCGGCCGCGAATTCTACGCATTCAATCCCGCGCTGCACTTCACCCATGGCTTCTGACAAGCTTTTCCCGTTTTCAATCGTGATCAATTTTGCTAGCTCTTCCCAGTTATCAACAAGAAGCTGCTGGTATTTAAAAAGAACACGTGCACGTTTTGGAACAGCCGTCTGCGACCATGTTTTAAACGCTTCCCCTGCGGCCTGCACAGCACGGTCTACGTCTTCTTTTGTAGAAAGCGGCACCTGGGCAATTTCTTCGCCTGTTGCTGGATTTACAACCGTCTCGGTCTGGCTGGACAGAGAATCCACCCATTCTCCATTTATGTAGTTTTGTAATGTTTTCAC
>NZ_JAVJNG010000072.1:0-695 GCF_038806185.1 Domibacillus sp. 8LH
GGCTCCCTGTCGGGCACGGCTAAAGGGATATTCCGCAAGCCGTTTCTTCCGCTGATCCCGGGCTTCCGCCATGTGCCGTTTGGCGACATTGATATGATGAGAAAAACGTTTGAAACATGCGCGATGGTAGGGGAAGACGTGGCAGCGGTCATCCTGGAGCCGATCCAGGGAGAAGGCGGCATCATCCTTCCGCCGGACGGCTACCTGAAGCAGGTAAGAGAGCTGTGTGATGAGTATGAAGCCCTGCTGATTTTTGATGAAGTGCAGACAGGAATGGGCCGTACTGGAAAAATGTTTGCGGCAGAGCTGTACGAAGTGGAGCCGGATATTCTCTGCCTGGCAAAAGCTTTTGGCGGCGGCGTGATGCCGGCAGGAGCGATCGTAGCAAACGAGAAAACATTCAAGAGCCTGTTTGACAATCCATTTATGCATACAACGACGTTTGGCGGTAACCCGCTTGCCTGTGCAGCCGCTATTGCGACGATTAATGTATTAATTGAAGAAAACCTGCCGGCACGCGCGGCCGAAATCGGGGAGTACTTCCTGGCAGGCTTAAAAGAAGCCGCCGCAGAACACGGGGACAAAGTGATGGAAATCCGCGGGAAAGGCCTGATGATCGGGATTGAGTTCCATAAAGATGAAGTCGGCTATGCCCTGTCCAAGGGAATGTTTGATGAAGGAATCCTTGTAGCCGG
>NZ_JAVJNG010000073.1:0-605 GCF_038806185.1 Domibacillus sp. 8LH
GGTAGTTCAGTTGGTTAGAATGCCTGCCTGTCACGCAGGAGGTCGCGGGTTCGAGTCCCGTCCGGACCGCCATTTTTTATAAAATGCGGGTGTAGTTTAATGGTAAAACCTCAGCCTTCCAAGCTGATGTCGTGGGTTCGATTCCCATCACCCGCTCCATAAGTATGTGCTTTGACGTCATTCATCATTCTGTTTAATGAATGAAGAATTTGCGAAATTTAGAAATGTACAAATTATTATTTCGGGAAAATAATCTTTCCGTGAATTCCTATTGATTTCGCAAGAAAGCTTATGTTATATTATGAATCCGCCAGTAAATGAGGCGGCTCAAACAAACTGATTTACATCTTCATCATTTTAAATGAATAATATTTTTTCTTTAAAGTGTTGACTTGCAAATGAGTAAATGATATGATTATTTAGCTGTCCGATACGACAGTAAAGCGAATTGATCTTTGAAAACTGAACAAAATAAACGTCAATGTTTTAAGAATTAAACTTCTATAGAAGATGCCCGTCATCTATATAGAAACAAATGAGCAAGTCAAACTTTTTTGGAGAGTTTGATCCTGGCTCAGGACGAACGCTGGCGGCGTGCCTAATAC
>NZ_JAVJNG010000075.1:0-532 GCF_038806185.1 Domibacillus sp. 8LH
TGTATGGTTCCATTTGTAATATCCCGAACGGGGTACCCCAGCGATTTCGATTAAACTCCTAGGAGAATGCTTCTTTCTCAATTCATGGATGATTCCAAAACGGGCTACTTTGGGGATCTGTCCTCCTTGTGTAGATTGGGATACTGCTTTTTTAAATAGGCTACCTGTGCTTTCAGATAGTCCCGTTCTTCCTCAATCGACTGAAAATGGGTTCTTTGACAGTCTTTAAGTGAATTGTTTTCCTTTGAATCTGTTCCCTTTCCACGCAGATCAAAGGCCTCTCCTTTTTTGTCCTTTTTCACCCACTGCTTTAATTGAGTAGAAGACCGAAGGCCAAGATCAGCCGCTATAGCCCGATAGCTTTCTTCTCCCTTTTCATAGCGCTGAACCGCTTTTTTCTTAAATTCTTCTGTATAACGCTGAAAGGTTTGTTCTTTCTTAGCCATGAAAAATCCCCTCCAAGAAGAAGTATATACACCCACATGTTAACACGTGGGCTTTTTACACTGTCTACTTAAAGGGGATAATATCA
>NZ_JAVJNG010000076.1:0-517 GCF_038806185.1 Domibacillus sp. 8LH
AGGCTTTTACCATGGAACGAGCGCGTTGTGGAAATAAACGTTGTCCGGTCGCTGTGCATTTTCGCCAGCTTCAGCGCTGCTTCTACACTTTCTGTTCCGCTGTTTGTGAAAAACGCGTACTTCAAATCACCCGGTGTAATATCCGCAAGGATCTTCGCCAGCATGGCACGGAGCGGATCCAGGAGATCCTGGCTGTGAAGTGCCTGGCGCTTTAATTGATCCTGTACGGCTTTGACTACTTTCGGGTTCCGGTGCCCGACATTGTAAATGCCGAACCCGCCCAGGCAGTCGATGTATTCTTTCCCGTTTACATCACGGAAGCAGGAGCCTTCATCCGACCACTCGACAGCTGCGAACTGGGTGTCAACCGTAACGGTCTTGCGGTATTCCAGGAAGCCGGGGTTGACGTGCTCGCGGAATCCGTCGACCGTTTCTTTTGTAATCCACTGGGCGTCTTCTTCAGTAATTGCTTCTTTTTCAATCAGGCTGAGCACTTTATTGATATATTCGCTTACTT
>NZ_JAVJNG010000077.1:0-516 GCF_038806185.1 Domibacillus sp. 8LH
AATGAGTCAGCCCAGACAAATGAATTGAAACGAGAGTTTCAGCAGACAGAAGCCAAAAAAGTAGTCGTCAGTGATTTAACATACGTCAAAGTCAAAAACAAATGGCATTACGTATGTATCTTTGTCGATCTCTTTAACCGTGAAATCATCGGCTTTAGCACAGGACCAAACAAAGATGCGAACCTTGTCGCACGGGCTTTTTCTTCTATTCAAGGTGATCTGCGGGATATCCAGCTGTTCCACACCGACCGTGGCAGCGAGTTTAAAAACCAGCTAATCGATGAGACATTAGCGGCCTTCCAGATTGTCCGTTCTTTAAGCATGAAAGGCTGTCCGTATGATAATGCGGTGGCGGAGGCAACGTTTAAAATCATTAAAACAGAGTTTGTCCGCCAGATGAAGTTTGACAGCCTGGAGCATCTTGCACTTGAATTCAGTGATTATGTTAACTGGTTTAACAAGCGGCGGATTCACGGAACACTAGGCTATGTAAGCCCGATTGAATACAAACGATCG
>NZ_JAVJNG010000078.1:0-453 GCF_038806185.1 Domibacillus sp. 8LH
CACGGAGCTTTTTGTGGCTTGAACTGTGCCACTGTATAGGAAGAAACAAGCCCTTGTTCCTTCATGATGCGTCCAATACGTCTTCTGGAGACTGTCAATCCACGCTTGTGCAGTTCGACTTTGATCTTGCGCGTGCCGTAGGCACTTCGGTTTTGTTGGAAAATCTCTATGATAGCGCCTGTTACGTCGTCTTCTGACTGACGTTCTTTGGCCTCATAATAGTACGTACTACGTGAAATCTGCAGGACGCTGCACATTGCTGATACCGAGTATTTGTCTTGGTTTCGCTTGATGACATTTACTTTCGTCCCATGATCAGCGCGGCTTGCTTTAAAATATCGTTCTCCATTCTGAGCTGTTTCAGTTCCTTGCGAAGCTCTAAAAGCTCCTGCTGTTCAGGAGACCGGTTGTCTTTCTCTTTAAAAGAACCGGAGGTTTCATCCTGGTGGATCC
>NZ_JAVJNG010000079.1:0-452 GCF_038806185.1 Domibacillus sp. 8LH
TTTCTGAAATTGGAGAGATAGATCGATTTACTGATCCTAAAAAGCTGGTAGCTTTCGCTGGAGTTGATCCTAGTGTATTTGAATCCGGTAAGTTTACAGCCACTAAAAACCGAATCACTAAAAGAGGGTCAAGCAGGCTTCGTCACGCCTTATATATGGCAGTTCGTTGTGCAATTCGTGACTGTCGTAAGATCAAAACAAGCGATGAAATCATTCCTCGTAATAAGAAATTACGGGAGTTCTATGATAAAAAACGTGAAGAAGGAAAACCCTTTAAAGTAGCCGTTATTGCGTGTGTAAATAAACTCTTACATTGGATATTTGCCCTTTTAAAGAACAGAACAACTTTCCAGGATATAGCTTAAAATCTACATCCAACTAAATAACACAAAACCTTCCAACGCATGATTAAAAGAAGGTTATTTGTCATGCTTGTTTTTAGTATATCATGC
>NZ_JAVJNG010000007.1:0-145711 GCF_038806185.1 Domibacillus sp. 8LH
GGCTATAGCCAAGCGGTAAGGCAACGGACTTTGACTCCGTCACGCGAAGGTTCGAATCCTTCTAGCCCAGCCATTTTGAGCCATTAGCTCAGTCGGTAGAGCATCTGACTTTTAATCAGAGGGTCGAAGGTTCGAGTCCTTCATGGCTCATTTTTATGAAAAAAGGCATTTCATGCATATACATGAAATGCCTTTTTTCATCTATTTTTTCGTTTTACGACAAAAAAACTGCTATAATTAGAAATAAAAGGGAGCAACGTCTTAAAAAAGAGGTTGCTTTTTTATTTACGGATGGACCATTCATTTAAAAGTCGATCCAGCTTTTGGCTGATTTCAATGACTTTTTGATCATTAAAAGATGTCAGCATGGCCTGGGAGATCATTTCAGAACGGTACTGCTCAATCGTTGTTTCGAGTTGAATGGACTGCAACAGATGATACCCCCTATCCATAAATAAATTATACATACAAAAGAATTACCCACTTAATGGAAGTGTAAACCCGAAAAAATAATTTTTATTTCTTTGAAACCTTTATGTACGTGCATCCGTATAAACACATACCGCGAGGGCGGAGGGAGAGAAAATGGATTTAATTGTACAAAGACGAATTAAGCAAGTTGTAAAAGGAGACCAAAATGCATTTGGAGAAATTGTCGAGCTTTATAAGGACAAAGTATACCAAATCTGTTTTCGGATGCTCTGGGATCGCCATGAGGCAGAGGATGCGGCACAAGAAACTTTTTTGAAAGCTTTTTTGAACATTCATACGTATAATCAAAACAAAAAGTTTTCAACATGGCTGTATCGAATTGCCACCAATTTATGTATTGATAAAATCCGTAAAAAGAAACCGGATTATCATTTAGATGCAGAAATTGCCGGAACAGAAGGATTAAATATGTACTCACATTTGGCCTCAGGCGATCAGCTTCCGGAAGATGAAGTCGAGAGCCTGGAATTGCAGGCATCGATTCATAAGGCAATTTTATTGCTTCCAGAGAAGTATCGTTCCGTTGTTGTGTTGAAATATATTGAAGAACTGCCGCTGCAGGAAATAGCAGATATATTAGAACTGCCCCTTGGAACGGTAAAAACACGTGTACACAGGGGACGTGAAGCCCTGCGAAAGCATTTGCGGCATTTGTGAGAAAGGGTGCGATGAACGATGACATCTTGTCCGAAACGGATTGTTCATTATATGCATGAGTATCTGGATGGGGATATTCAAGAAGAAGCAAAAAAAGAGTTAAAAGATCATATAGAAACGTGTAAGGACTGCAGACAGCATTTTGCTGAATTAAAGAAAACCATTGCACTTGTTCAAAGTGCTTCTCATATAGCAGCGCCGGCAGGCTTTACGGGCCGTGTAATGGAGCTGCTTCCGCGAGAAGGGAAAAAGGTCGGGATAGAGCGATGGTTTAAAAACCATCCGTTTTTTACGGCAGCAGCGTTGTTTCTGCTGTTAATGAGCGGGGGCTTTGCTTCTTTTTTTAGTCAGGAAGACAATCAGTTTGCTTTTACGAAAAATAGTGCGCTAAAAGTAGAAAATGAGACCGTCATTGTACCGGCTGGAACCGTTGTTGAAGAAGATATTGTCGTGAAAAACGGCGACATTCGAATCGAAGGCTCTGTCGATGGAAATGTCACTGTGATTAATGGAGATCGTTTTATGGCATCTGCTGGTAACGTTACAGGAGATATTGAGGAGATAGATGCATTGTTTGGTCGAATTTGGTATGAGATAAAAATGGTGTTTCAATAAGAAGCTGACGGTAATCGTCTGCTTCTTTTTCGCTTGTATGTTATAATGGACAGGTTAAGTAAGAGAGTGATTTCTTCACGGCTCCGTAATTCCAACCTGGAGGATCTAGTATGCCGTTTACGACTTATTTTCAAGATTATACGTTTATTGATTATTTATCGAATACGATTGATATACTGCTTGTTTGGTATGTGATATATAAGCTGCTTATGGTCATTAGAGGGACAAAAGCTGTCCAGTTGTTAAAAGGAATTTTTGTTATTGTCATTATACGCGCCATAGCAGGTTTTGCCGGCCTTGATACATTAAGCTGGATTATGCAGCAGGCGCTCACCTGGGGCTTCCTGGCTGTGATCATCATTTTCCAGCCGGAAGTAAGGCGTGCATTGGAGCAGCTGGGACGCGGGCGCATTTTTTCCCGCAGTGCCATACAGGAAGACGAGGAACAGCGTAAAATTATTGACGCGCTCGTTAAGTCGATCCGTTACATGGGGAAGCGCCGGATTGGTGCACTTATTTCCATTGAAAAAGAAACAGGCCTGAACGACTATATTGAAACGGGCATTCCGATGCAATCCGTTATTACATCAGAGCTACTGATTAATATATTCATTCCCAATACGCCGCTGCATGATGGAGCTGTTATTATTCAAAAAGACCAGATTGCCGCTGCCGCCTGCTATCTGCCCTTATCGGAAAACCCGTTTATTTCAAAAGAGCTGGGCACACGGCACCGGGCAGCGCTTGGTATTAGTGAGGTCACAGACAGCTTGACGATTATCGTATCGGAGGAAACAGGCGCTATTTCTGTAACCCGAAACGGTGATTTGTACCGTGATTTAACGGAAGAAGAATTTCGGGACATTTTAGAGCATCAGCTGTTGACTGGCATCAATAAAAATGAGTCTTCCAACCGCTGGATGTGGAAGGGGCGCAGAAACAATGGATAATTTCGTGGAAAGCAAATGGTTTGTACGCATTGTGGCTTTCTTACTGGCTTTTTTGCTTTACATGACCGTGAATTTTGGTGATTTTGAATCAGTTAAGCAGGCAGGAAGCGGTGCACTTGATACAACCGAGGTATTGACGAACGTACCATTGAAGACATATTATGATACAGAAAATTTATATGTGTCTGGTGTACCGGAACAGGTGAGGGTGGAGATCTCCGGTCCGAAGAGTATCATTGAATCAACAAAGCGCCTGCGTGATTTCGAGGTGAACCTTGATTTAACGGATTATGAGATTGGAAAGCACCGGGTAGCTATTACGCACAAAAACTTCTCTGACAAGCTGGATGTGTCGATTCAGCCCGCTACGGTTGATGTAAACATAGAAGAGAAAGTAACCACTACGAAAACCGTCACACCCGAATTTAATGATTCTGCGCTTGCAGAAGGCTATCAGGTCGACAACGTAACGGTTGCCCCAAGAGAAGTAAAAGTAACAGGGTCTGAGTCGGATATTGAGAAAATTGCATTTGTCCGTACAGCCCTGACCGGTGAAGACGAAATCGATGAGGAAACGACCGCAACCGCAGCGGTACAGGTACTCGATGGAAATTTAAATAAGCTTGATGTAAAAGTTGAGCCTGAAACGGTCCAAGTGTCGATCGCGGTAAAAAATCCAAGTAAAAAGGTGCCGCTCAATCCGGTAGCAAAAGGCACGCCGGCCGATAACGTGAAGATTTCTTCACTCCAGCCGGATGTAGATGAAATCACGATTTATGGAAAAGAATCAGCGCTGCAGGAGTTAAAGGAATTTTCTCTTCCGGTTGATGTAAGCGGGATAACAAAGGATACAACGCTTACCGTGCCGGTGAACTTGGGAGAACAATTTAATTTCTCATCGCCGCAGGAAGTAAAAGTGAAAGTCACAGTGGAAAAATCAACGGAAAAATCTTCATAAAGCCGTTTTGATAAAAGGAGAGAAACAATAGATGGGTAAGTATTTTGGTACAGATGGCGTCAGAGGCGTGGCAAATACAGAACTGACACCGGAACTTGCGTTTAAGCTAGGCCGGTTTGGCGGATATGTGTTAACGAAAGATGCGGAGCGTCCAAAAGTATTAATCGGACGGGATACCCGCATTTCAGGTCCAATGCTTGAAGGAGCACTTGTAGCAGGACTTCTTTCTATTGGAGCGGAAGTTATGCGCCTTGGCGTCATCTCCACACCAGGAGTTGCGTATTTAACAAAAGCCATGGATGCGCAGGCAGGTGTCATGATCTCAGCCTCGCACAATCCTGTTCAGGACAACGGCATTAAATTTTTTGGTTCTGATGGTTTTAAGCTTTCTGATGAGCAGGAAGCAGAAATCGAAGCACTTTTAGATCAGGCAGAGGATACACTGCCGCGTCCGGCAGGAGCAGATCTTGGCTCAGTGAGTGATTACTTCGAAGGCGGCCAAAAGTACATCCAGTACTTGAAGCAGTCTGTTGAAGAAGATTTTGACGGTATTCACGTGGCACTTGATTGTGCACACGGCGCGACCTCTTCACTTGCTGCTCACTTGTTTGCCGATCTTGAAGCAGATATTTCAACAATGGGCGCTGCGCCAAATGGCTTAAATATCAACGACGGTGTTGGATCAACCCACCCAGAAAAGCTTGCACAATTTGTTAAAGAAAAAGAGGCGGATATCGGCCTTGCCTTTGATGGTGACGGTGACCGCTTGATTGCAGTAGACGAAAACGGCAGCATCGTGGATGGCGACCAAATTATGTTTATTTGTGCACGCTATATGAAAGAGCAGGGGCGCTTAAACAACAATACGATTGTTTCGACCGTTATGAGTAACCTGGGCTTTTACAAAGGCATCGCCGAGCACAGCATTCAAAGCGAACAAACGGCTGTCGGTGATCGATACGTAGTAGAAGCAATGAAAAAGTACAATTATAATCTTGGCGGCGAACAGTCCGGCCATATTATTTTCCTTGATTACAATACGACAGGTGATGGCCTGCTCAGCGGCCTGCAGCTTGTCAACATTATGAAAGCAACAAAAAAATCGCTGTCTGAACTTGCGGCAGAGATGAGAAAATTCCCGCAGACGCTTGTCAATGTGCGTGTAACAGATAAGCATCATGTGACAGAAAATGAAAAAGTCAAAGCAGAAATCGAACGTGTGGAAGCAGAAATGGCCGGTAATGGCCGAGTTCTTGTTCGCCCATCCGGTACAGAGCCTCTCGTACGCGTGATGGTGGAAGCGGCGACAGAAGAGCAATGCCGTTCATACACAGAGCGCATTGCAAAAATCGTTGACGAAGAAATGGGTCTTCGCGTATAAGAAAAGGAAGTCCGGACGCTGGTGGAATACTGGCAGGCCGGGCTTCTTTTTTTGCTTGCCCCGCCCTTTCAAATCATAATGGTTGAAATGAAGAATCATCTGCACAATAATAATCAGAAAGCGTTCACATAAAAAGGGGGCAGCTTATAGAGTGGAAGAATACATAGAAAAGAAACAGCCCATTGTCGGGCGCGGCGATCATGCGTACTTTTTAGCAGCTGTATTTTGTTTTTGGCTGGCTACGTACATTTATGCACCCGTTTTTGGTGTATACCTTCAGGAAATCGGCTTTCGCTTTTCGGCTATTGGCATCATTTTAGGCGCTTACGGTATTACGCAGGTTTTGCTTCGTTTCCCGCTCGGCATCCTGTCGGACTTTCTGCAGAAAATCCGCAAGCATTTATTTGTGGGCGGCTTTATCGCAGCGCTTCTCAGCACCCTTATGCTTATTTTCTTTGATTCATTCGCGATGGTGCTGACGGCACGTCTTTTAGGAGGCGTAACCGCATCGATGTGGGTGATGGCGACAGTGCTTTACTCCCATTATTTCAGCGCCGGCCGTGCTTCCAAGGCGATGGGCATCATGCAGTTTGTTACAGTAGCCACACAGTTTTTCAGCATGGCCGTCAGCGGCTGGCTTGTTCACCAGTTCGGCTGGACTTTCCCTTTTTGGGCGGGGGCTGCTGCTTCTATTTTAGGTGCTTTTTTCGCGTGGAAAATTAAGGAGATACAGCCATCAGAAGAACCTGCTGCCCACAGAAGTGCAGCGCTTCATATAAAAGAAACGATCCGGCTGCCGCGTCTGAAAGGGCTGACGTTTCTGTCCATGATCGCACATGCAGCTTTGTTTATTACGATCTTTGGCTTCAGTCCTATTTATGCGGCTGCACTTGGCGTGGAGGAGCAGTCTTTTATTTGGCTGACATGTGCTTTTTTCATTCCGCATGCGGCTGCTTCGCTCAGTCTCGTCTTTTATCGTCTCGATCCGCGCTGGAATAAACCCGTACTTACGATCTGCTTCATTCTTACTGCGGTTTTTTTATTTGCGGTTCCATTTACGCATACACTTGCATCTCTTAGTAGTGTGCACATATTTATTGGTCTGGCACTTGGCTTTATTTTTCCTCTTTTACTCAGCGAAGTGGTGCTGGCCAGCCCGCCGGCATTTAAAATGTCAGCCATGGGCTTTTTTCAGTCTTTTTATGCGCTTGGCATTTTTCTCGGCCCGCTTGCAGCCGGTATGATAGCAGATCAAATGGGCCTAGGAGCAGTCTTTATGACTACCGGCTTTCTGTGCGTGGCTGCTGCCATTTTTGTCCTGCTGTCTGCAGGCAGAAGAAAGTCAGTTTTTGATTGACGCAGGGATGAAAACACGGTATGATTATCGTGTTTTTATTCCTAAAAAGAAAGGAGCTATAGAACGACTGGTTTACCTTAAAGCGCCTGAACTGAGCGGGACGACCATACGTTCAGTTGACGAGGAGGAGGTTTATCGATGTTTCGGCGGATACCTCCCGGCTGCTGGTACACAGCTGTTACGTTCATCCTTAAAACGAGAGGGCAACTTCTCGCACAAAGGGAGCGGACATGTGCCAATCATAAATATAAAATTTAACGAAGCGCGACGGGCAGGTGCCTTAGCCGGCGCTTGTTTGTCGAGGCCTTCAATCAGGAGGAAATCTATTTATGTGCGGAATAGTTGGATATATTGGCAGTGAAGATACAAAGGAAATTTTATTGAAGGGGCTTGAAAAGCTCGAATACCGCGGTTATGATTCAGCTGGTATTGCTGTGCGCAACGAAGAGGGTGTGCACATCTTCAAAGAAAAAGGACGTATCGCTGATTTGCGTGCGGTTGTGAACGAAGAGGTACAATCACACGTAGGAATCGGCCACACACGCTGGGCTACTCACGGTATTCCAAGCCGTTACAATGCGCATCCACATCAAAACGAAGACAGCCGTTACACACTTGTGCACAACGGCGTTATCGAAAACGACGAACAATTAAAAAGCGAATATCTTTCAAATGTTGAGCTTCAAAGCGATACAGATACAGAAGTGATTGTACAAATGATCGGTTTGTTTGCGAAAGATGGCTTGTCAACAGAAGAAGCCTTCCGCAAGACGCTTGGTCTGTTAAAAGGCTCTTACGCGCTTGCCCTTCTAGACAAACAAGATGAAAATACAATTTACGTGGCGAAAAATAAAAGCCCGCTTTTAGTTGGTCTTGGTAAGGACTTTAACGTTGTTGCATCTGATGCAATGGCGATGCTTCAAGTAACAGACCAATTTGTAGAATTGATGGACAAAGAAATGGTGATCGTGACAAAAAACGCCGTGACGATTAAAAACGAACAAGGTGAAGTGGTAGAGCGTGCGCCATACACAGCGGAGATCGACGCTGGTGATATTGAAAAAGGTACGTATCCGCATTACATGTTAAAAGAAACGGATGAGCAGCCGTTTGTTATCCGTAAAATTACACAATCGTATCAAAATGAGCAGGGAGAGCTTTATGTAGACGAGGAAATCGTGAATGCAGTAAATGAAGCAGATCGTCTGTACATCGTTGCATGCGGCACAAGCTACCATGCGGGCCTTGTCGGCAAGCAGTACTTGGAGCAAATGGCGAATATTCCGGTAGAAGTGCACGTAGCGAGCGAATTCGTTTACAACATGCCGCTTCTTTCGAAAAAGCCGCTCTTTATCTTTATTTCCCAAAGCGGAGAAACAGCGGACAGCCGTGCTGTACTTGTAAAAGTAAAAGAACTTGGCTTCAAAGCGCTGACAATCACAAACGTACCAGGCTCTACGCTTTCACGTGAAGCGGATTATACACTGCTCTTACATGCAGGCCCAGAAATTGCCGTAGCGTCTACAAAAGCATATACAGCGCAAATCGCGGTGCTTTCTATTTTAGCAGAAGCAGCAGCGAAAAAAGCGGGCATCGACATCGGCTTTGATCTTGTGCACGAGCTTGGAATTGTGGCTAATGCGATGGAAGTGCTTTGTGATGCAAAAGAAGAATTCGAGCAAATCGCCAAAGAATATCTGGCGACAACACGTAACTGCTTCTTTATCGGCCGCTCTGTTGACTATTATGTTGGCTTAGAAGGGGCCTTGAAGCTAAAAGAAATCTCTTATATCCAGGCAGAAGGATTTGCCGGCGGCGAGTTAAAGCACGGCACAATCGCCTTGATCGAAGAAGGTACGCCGGTCATCGCTCTTGCGACGCAGTCAGGTGTAAACTTGAGCATCCGCAGCAACGTGAAAGAAGTGGCAGCGCGCGGCGCTAATACATGCATCATTTCCTTGAAAGGCCTTGAGCAGGAAGGCGACCGTTTCGTTCTTCCAGCCGTTCACGAAATGCTTGCACCGCTTGCAGCTGTTGTACCATTCCAGTTGATCGCGTACTACGCCGCTCTTCACCGCGGCTGTGACGTGGATAAGCCGCGTAACCTTGCAAAATCTGTAACAGTAGAATAAATTGGAAAACCGCCCGGAAATGGGCGGTTTTTTTGTTATACTATAGACAAACTGGTTAACATTAAGACTAGGCTGCCAGAGAGAAGGTTCAGCTTTACCGAACGAGTTATGAAAATATGTACATAAGCAGAACTCGATTTTAGAAACCATTGTGATTATTCTTTATTCAAAATGGTTTCTTTTTGATAGCTGTTAATATGCAGCCTCACGTGTTGTTTATAAATATCAGGATGAAATAGAAGAGAAACGACAGAAAGGGTCTTTTTATGAAACAACTTTGGCACGGCGGAACGATCTACACGATGGAACGAGAAAATGAGACGGTAGAAGCGGTGTTAGTGGAAAATGGATGGATTGTCGCCATAGGCACGGCGGATGAGTTAAGAAAAGAAGCAGGAGAAGAGATTGATTTGCAGGGAGCGGTTATGTACCCGGGCTTTGTGGACAGCCATCTGCATATGATCTTTCAAGGAGAAACGTTTGTCCGGCTTGATTTGTCGGCAGCTTCTTCAGCGGAAGAAATGCTGGAAATGGTCAAAGAAGCCGCCCGAACGACGCCTACGGACAAGTGGCTGTTTGGGGAAGGCTGGGATGAAAATACGTTTTCTCATCCGCGCATCCCGACGATGAAAGAGCTTGATGCAATCCGGGCGGAACCCATCCTGTTAACGAGAGTATGCCATCATGTAGCGCTCGGTAACAGGGCCGCTCTTTTGGCTGGAAGCATTGATGAGAAAAGTGAATCTCCAGCCGGTGGTGACATTGGGCGGAGTGTGGATGGGAGGTTAACGGGGCTTCTTTATGACAAAGCCATCGATCCAGTTACGGCGGCGATTCCAAGAAAAGGAGAAGCATACGTTGATTATTTAACAGATGTGCTAAACCGGACGGTGGATCAAATGCTGTCGTATGGACTAACAGGCGGCCATACAGAGGATATGCATTATTTCGGGGACTTTACCAATCCGCTGATGGCCTTTCAGCGTGTGATTGGGGAGAAGCATCATTTCAGAGTAAACCTGCTTCGCCATCACGCTGTCTTCGAAAAGATGATGAAAGCGAATGCCGTATTTGATGAACCGTTTATTGAGCCGGGTGCAATGAAAATTTTTGCGGACGGTGCACTGGGCGGATCAACCGCTGCTCTGTCTGCGCCGTATACGGACCAGTCTGATAACCAGGGGCTGCTTATTCATATGGATGAACAGCTGGAAGCATTAATCCAGCTCGCGCGTCAATATAATGAAGCGATTGCGGTGCACATCATTGGAGATGCAGCGGCGGAACAGGTTCTTCATTTTATTGAAAGATATCCGCCGCCAGCAGGCAAACGAGACCGTCTTATCCACGGCTGCGTATTGCGCAAAGACTTAATGGAGCGAATGGCGGCATTGCCCGTTGTGGTGGATGTGCAGCCTGCTTTTGTTCCATCCGATTTTCCGTGGGTGATGGACCGCCTTGGCGAAGAGCGGCTCCGTTACGCATATCCGTGGAAAACGTTGTTAGACCGTGGAATTATGTGTGCAGCGGGAACGGATGCGCCGGTGGAGAATATCCATCCGCTGGCTTCCATTTATGCGGCGGTTGAACGCAAAAAGCCTGGGGAGGCGCATGAAGGGTATCTGCCCGAGCAAAAGCTGTCCCGTTTCCAGGCCATTCAAATGTATACCCTCGGCAGTGCCCAGGCGATTTGTAAAGAGCATGAGCGTGGACTCATTAAACCGAATTATGTGGCGGATTTTTCAATTTTTGATCGGGATTTGTTTGCCGGAACATCGGAAGAGATGCTGGCTGCCAAAGCAGTGCGGACAGTTGTAGCAGGACGGATTGTCTACGATAGAAGGAACAAATCAAAAACAATTGAATAAACGTAATCTGAAAAGAATGGAAAGGAGGAAGAGCGAATGATCCTTCAAGACGAACGAGCCAAAGAGGCAGCCCCCCATCCTGCCTGGATGCAGCCATACCTTGATTCTCCCGAGAAGCAAAAGCAGTTATATAAGAAAACACTTTTTATTGTGATTCTTTCGCAAATCTTTGGGGGAGCGGGTCTGGCAGCTGGCATTACAGTAGGAGCCTTGTTGGCACAGGATATGCTTGGAACGGATAGTATGACCGGTTTTCCAACAGCTCTGTTCACATTAGGCTCCGCCGCATCTGCTCTTTTGGTGGGACGGCTTTCACAGCGGTTTGGCCGGCGTACGGGTCTGGCAGCCGGGTTTTGGGCCGGTGCTGTCGGGGCGGCCGGTGTGGTTGCGGCAGCCGTCACAAACAGCATCGTCCTGCTGTTTGCTTCCCTGTTCATTTATGGAGCTGGTACAGCAACAAACCTGCAGGCGCGCTATGCAGGAACGGACATGGCTGCTTCGACCCAGCGGGCTATGGCGGTCAGCCTGGCGATGGTGTCGACCACATTTGGCGCCGTGGCCGGTCCGAACTTAGTAGAGATAATGGGGGAATTTGCTCACTCGATCGGCATCCCTGCTCTCGCCGGTCCGTTTATTTTGGCTGCGGCTGCTTTTAGTTTAGCCGGGCTGGTGCTGTTTGTTTTTCTCCGGCCGGATCCGCTTATAGTGGCAAAAGCCATCGCGTCTGAACCAAAAGAAGAGAATGCCGTACATTTGGCTGCCAAACCGGCCGTAAACAAGCGGGGAATTGTGGCTGGCGCATCTGTCATGGTGCTCACCCAGCTGGTGATGGTAGCCATTATGACGATGACGCCTGTTCATATGGGCCATCATGGCCATGAGCTTGGAGAAGTTGGAATAGTAATTGGTTTTCATGTCGGAGCTATGTATCTTCCTTCTCTCATAACGGGTGTTCTCGTAGATAAAGTGGGGCGGACAGCGATGGCGGTTGCCGCCGGTGCGGTTTTGCTCGCGGCCGGGCTGGTATCTGCTTTTGCACCGGCTGATTCTATGGTGCTTTTAGTCATTGCGCTCGTTTTGCTCGGACTTGGCTGGAACTTTGGCTTGATCAGCAGCACTGCGATCATCGTCGATGCCACGCATCCGTCCAGCCGGGCAAAAACGCAGGGGTCCGTTGACGTGCTCGTTGCCCTGGCCGGTGCGTCTGGAGGAGTGTTGTCCGGCGTTGTCGTTGCTCATTCAAGCTATGCTGCGCTGTCTCTTGCAGGTGCCATGTTGTCCTTATTGCTTATTCCAATGGTGATATGGTCCCGCCGAAGTTAAATCAACATCTGTAAAATATAAAAAGCAGGCAGGCCCGCTGGAACGGGACCTGCTTTTTCTGTATGCTGTCCATCTTTTCTGCTCGTTTGCTCCTCGCATCAGGCGGGTAAGAAAAAAGAAACCTGATTTGTGGGATCATGAAAAATAGGAGGATGGCATGGACACGAGAAAATATCTAGTGAAAGCCAATCAAGAACTGGATCTGCGAAATTATGCGACATCGGAAAAAGGTGGTATCGAGGAACGAGAACTGCTGGACAATGAGATTCCTGAACGTGTGAGCCGGCTGAAGGAGCTGCACTGGAAGCTTTATGCGGAGGAGAAAAAAGGCATTTTGGTTGTACTGCAGGCGATGGACGCAGCCGGAAAAGACGAAGCCATCAGTTATATTTTCTCGAATTTAAATGCGCAAGGGTTGAAAACGACGACACTAGGGAAGCCTTCTGCTGCGGAAATGAGCCATGATTATCTTTGGAGAATTCACGAAGCGCTTCCGGCGAGAGGGCAGATCGGCATTTTAAACCGGTCTCATTACGAGGAAGTCATCGCGACACGTGTTCATGATTTGTTAGGAGAGGAAACCATTCCGGATCATTTAGAGAAAGAAGAAGATATTTGGCCGGTGCGATTCCGGCAAATTAATGATTTTGAACGCTATATGGTGGAAAACGGCTTTTATGTAGTAAAGTTTTTCTTCCACGTATCGAAAGAAGAACAGCGAAAGCGGCTGCTGGAAAGAATGAAAGACCCGAAGAAAAATTGGGAATTCTCCTTCAATGACGTAAGAGAGCGGGAGCATTGGGATAACTACCAGGAGATTTTTACCGATATGCTGCGCCATACATCAACCGAGCATGCTCCGTGGTATGTGCTTCCTGCAGATGATGAATGGTATTCACGCTACATTATTACAGAAGTGATGATTGAGCTGCTGGAGGGGATTGATCCGCAATTCCCGGTTATTTCAGATGAGGACCGACAAAAGCTGGATGAATATATTGAAAAGCTGGAAAGCGAGTGAAAGAAGCCACACAACTGTGTGGCTTCTTTCTTACTTCATCCCTGTGTAAACCATAATCGCGTCCCGTAAAAATTGGGCGCCGCCCTTTACACGGGCATCATAATAAGCCGTAAACCGTTCATCTGCGATATACATTTCAGCGAGTCCCGCATGTGCTTCTTTGGAATAGTTCGGCCAGGAATAAGCGAGCCATTCCTTGTGCTTGGCAGCCAGCTTCTGCGCTTCATGTGAGGCAGGATCACCTGTAGCGGACGCTTTCTCAAGCAGGATGAAAATGTTCTCCCCAAGTTGGTTCATCGCATCAAAATCCTCTTTTGACATATTCATCAGCTTGGCGTTGCTGACGTCAACCTTTTCATCCCCGTATCGGGCGCGAATTTCACTACCGTATTTTTGTTCGTTTTCCTCGACCATCTTTTCTTTTAGTCCTTCAAACTTTTCTTCATCCTGCATGATGATCTCTCCTTCTTTGCTGGCGATCGTTTTTTTGACTGTCGCCATTATTTTTTCAAGACGGGCATGTTTGGCGGCCAGTTTTTCGTAATGGCTTTTCAGCGCAGCAATCTCATCAAAGTCCGGCTTTTGTAAAATAGCCGCAATATCATTCAGGCTGACGCCAAGCTCCCGGTAAAAAAGGATATGCTGCAGCAGATCAATTTCTTTTTGGCCGTAAAGGCGGTAACCGGATGAATTGATGCGCGCCGGTTTTAAAAGCCCAATTTGGTCATAGTAGCGGAGTGCGCGCGTTGTCACACCGGACATTTGTGCCATTTTGTTGATCGTATATTCCATAAGCAGCCCTCCTGATTGTTTTTATCCTACACGCTGACGCTGCGTAAAGGTCAAGTGGTTATCTTTTTTTAATAAAAAATGAGTTGAAAAAATCGCTTTTTCCTTTTTTCCTGAACGCCTATTCCTTTGCATCATTAAGCGTTGTCATTAGAAAGGAAAATAATGGCGAGTATATGTTCGGTCTGCTTTTTATTCTAGGGTTCTCCCTTGACATACAACCTGAGCATGTTAGTATGAAAACCGTTATGAAAATACGAACAGAAAATACGAACACGAAGGAGAGACAGATGGGCAAACAAACAATAGTCGCGTTTTTAGGTGCAGGTTCAATGGCGGAGGCCATGATCGCGGGGATTGTTCAAAATGGGCAATGGGCTCCGGAGCATGTGATCGTCACGAACCACAGCAATCATGAAAAACGGGCGGCGCTTCAAGCAAAATACGGAATCCGGGCGATGCAAAGCGGTGATTTGCCGTTTGATCAAATCGATTTCTTTATTTTAGCTATGAAGCCGAAAGACGCAGATACAGCGCTGCAGTCATTAAAAGGCTCCGTCCGTCCGCATCAGGTGATTGTTTCGGTGATGGCCGGCCTCACAACCGCCTTTATCGAGGCATTTTTTCCAGAAGGCCAGCAGGTGATCCGGGCCATGCCAAACACTTCAGCCATTGCCGGTGAATCTGCAACAGCGATTTGCGCAGGGCGCTGGGTGAAGGAAAAAAACATAAACATTGCAATCGCCCTTTTGAGCAGCATCGGAAAAGTGTACTCTATTGAAGAAGAAAAGATGGATCTATTTACGGGCATTGCGGGAAGTGGTCCGGCATACTTTTATTTTTTACTCGAACAAATGGAAAGAGCGGGCCGGGAAAGCGGCATGGACATTCAAATGGTCCGGGAGATCGGTGCGCAGACGCTGCTTGGCGCGGCCAAAATGATTATGCGGCAGGAAAACACGCCAGCCGAGCTGCGAGAGAACATTACATCGCCGAATGGCACAACGTATGCAGGACTGGCAGCGCTCGAATCGTTTGGCGGAGGGGAAGCCATATACGAGGCGGTCAAAGGCGCCGCAAAAAGATCAAAAGAAATTAGTGAACAGTTTTCCCATACAGCAACACACGTATAAGTTGAAAAGGAGTAATTGGGTGGCCAATACGACGAAAAAACGGGTGGTTGTGAAAATTGGAAGCCATTCTTAACGAGACAGCATAGAGAAGAAAAATAAAGCCTTTCTTCTAAGGCAAGAGAAAAGCTGTCTTCAAGGAACACCACTTTTTAGGGTAGATTGCTTTCGGAGAAAGACTGTAAGTCACGAGCTTACGATTTTCCAGGATTCATTGTATACTGGGAAGAAACAGTGAAGTTGGAGGAAATACAAATGACAGAACTGCCAAATTGCCCGGAATGCGGCTCGGCGTATACATATGAAGATGGAAATGTGCTTGTCTGTCCGGAATGCGCACATGAATGGACGCCTGGCGCAGCGGCCGAGAGCAGCGAGGATCGTAAAGTAGTGAAAGATGCGAATGGAAACATCCTGCAAGATGGAGATTCTGTTTCAGTGATTAAAGATTTAAAAGTAAAAGGCACTTCATCAGTCATTAAAATTGGCACAAAAGTAAAAAGCATTCAATTGGTGGATGGAGATCATGACATCGACTGCAAAATTGACGGGTTTGGTGCGATGAAGCTGAAGTCGGAATTTGTGAAAAAGATTTAAGAAGAAGAATTCATTTTGAAGCGCTTTTCAAAATGAATTCTTTTCTTTTTTAATGATTGAGGACATATGTCCTTTTCAGCGTCTGCCACTTTGTTTTTTAATAAGAAAAAACAAAGAATGAGGAGAAGCAGGATGAAAGGGATTTTTTTCGCTTTTTTAGGCGGAGCATTTATTACATTGCAGGGTGTAGCCAATACACGAATTAGTGACGCCATCGGCACATGGCAGGCCGCTTCATTAACACAGCTGACCGGTTTTCTGGCAGCGCTGCTCGTTTTTCTGATTGTCCGGGATGGAACCTGGGGGCAGTTTAAGCAGGTAAAGCCGCTTTATTTGGCAGGCGGCGCTCTGGCTGCCATCATTATTTTCGGCAATGTGACGGCCATTCAGCATGTAGGCGTAACGTTAACGATTGCGGTACTGCTTATCGCGCAGCTTCTGTTTACCTTTATCATTGATTTGAATGGATGGTTTGGCGTTGTAAAACAGAAAGTCAGGCTGCCGCAGGTGATCGGCATTATGATGATGGTCGCTGGCGTGGTGATTTTAAAGCTTTAACCGAATGGGGGAAAAAAGGTGAAAGAGCAGACCGACAGCAAGCAGCTGAAAGATTATTTGTGCATGCATCACATTGAGTCTGTTTTTCCGGATGAGCTGCAGCCGTATTTATCTTTATACCATTTTGAGCCAGGAGAATGGGTGTGTTCTCAAGGTGAAGCACTTGAGAATGTCTATGTGCTGGTCAAAGGGAAACTGAAGGTTTATACCACTTCTGCTGAAGGAAAAACGCTTATTCTTTCGTTTCAAAAGCCACTTGCCGTTATTGGCGATATCGAGTATGTACAGGAAATAGACATCATTAACACGGTGGAAGCTGTTTCGCCGGCAGTGATGATTGGTGTGCATCATCATCTGTTGAAGCAATGGGCGGCCGATCACCCGCCGCTTTTACAATTTTTGCTTCATATCATTACAGAAAAGTTTTACGTGAAGTCCACATCGTTAAACTTTCATTTTATGTATCCGGTAGACGTACGGCTGGCGAGCTATTTATTATCGGTTTCCTTCGATGAGTCTCATGCACTTTTTGAAGGAAAACTGAGTACATCCAGTTTAAGAGATGCGGCTAACTTAATTGGCACAAGTTATCGCCATATGAACCGGGTGATTCAGTCATTTTGTGCTCAAGGGCTTGTGGAGAGAAAAAAAGGATGTATTATAGTCAAGGACCGGCAGGGGCTTCAGGCACTGGCAGGACAAAGTATTTACGAGCCGCCAGGCAGATAGGAAGGGAGAAGAAAGGATGGCAATGGGTTTATTGTTTGCACTTGTGGCCGGTACACTGGTCAGCGTGCAAAATGTCTTTAACAGTAAGGTAAATGAATGGGCAGGCCGATGGGCAACGACTACGCTTGTTCTCGGGATGGGCTTTGCGGCGTCTTTTTTGATGGGTTTGCTGTTTGAAGGCGGAAAGCTTCTAGAGCCTAAGCCAATGGAGCCATGGTTTTGGTTCAGCGGCTTAATCGGTGTAGGAGTGGTAACGTGCCTTGTGCAGGGGATTAAGCTTTTGGGCCCGACATATGCAGTGGCGGTTGTGCTTACTGCGCAGCTGGGCTTTGCGCTTTTATGGGACTCATTTGGCTGGCTTGGCCTTGCCCAGGTGCCATTTACGCTTCAGCAGTTTATTGGGGTATTGGTCATTGTGGGAGGAATTGTGGTATTTAAGCTAGGCGGGGAACGCAGTGCAGAAAAGAAAGTGGAGCGATTTGAATGAAACACTACCGAACATTGTTATTTGATATTGATGATACGCTTTTAGATTTTCGCGCAGCAGAGCAGGCGGCACTGGCTCTGCTTTTTGCTGAGCAAAACATGCAGCTCACGGATGAAATAAAAGAAAGATATAAACAAATCAATCAACGGCTGTGGAGTGAGTTTGAAGAAGGCCGCATCACGCGTGAAGAAGTTGTAAACAGCCGTTTTTCTCTTCTGTTTCAAGAATACGGGTACTCAGTGGATGGAACTGTGCTGGAAGCAAAATACCGGGGCTATCTAGAGGAAGGCCACCAGCTTATAGAGGGCGCACTGGAACTGGTGATGGGTTTGCAGCCGCACTATGACTTGTACATTGTGACAAATGGAGTGTCAAAAACACAATATAAACGCCTGTTGGATTCAAATCTTCATGCGCTTTTTAAAGGTATTTTTGTTTCTGAAGATACAGGTTTTCAAAAGCCGATGAAGGAATTTTTTGATTATGTGTTTGTACGCATTCCTCATTTCAATGCAGAAGAAGCACTGATCATTGGAGATTCATTAAATGCGGATATCAAGGGGGGACAGCAGGCAGGGATTGATACGTGCTGGTTTAACCCGGGCATGAAGCTGAACAAAGCAGGGATTGAGCCGACTTATCAGATTCAAGCACTCGCAGAGTTGTCGCAGATCCTTGTGAGGGAAAAGGAGCCAGTATAAGGGAGCCAATACATTCGCGGGATAAAGAGAAGAATGAAAAGCACCGTGTTTTCCCGGGAAATGATTAGTTCTTTTATGAGGAGGAATACACGGGCAGCAAGTGATTTATTTCTTTAAGTTGTTCTCATGTACGAAAGAAGCCCGAATATCGTATAATAGTAAAATAACTTGATTGTTCAATTTTTAACATGCTTCCTCCGCCTATAGAGAAAAATTTAAGGATCAGGGGTAAAGAGAAAAAATGAGAGAAATGGAACTTTATAAGAGAGAAGATGGGCTTCCAGCAGTCGTTCAACACCTTCTTGACCGATCCGGCAGCAGTGTTTCTGTTGAAATTCATGATTCAGAAGGCCGCCATACGATCGCCGGCGGCAAATACAGCCTGGCTCAGCATAAAATTACGCTTTATTGGGATGGTATTCAAGAACAGTGCCGGACACTCTACGGCTCATTGAAGCCGTTTGAACAGCATTTAGCCGCTGTGTTTGCCCATGAACTTGGCCATGCGGAAGACCGGGAGCTGGAAGAGCTGGCCGACCAGCTTGACTGCACGGATGATCCGCTGGAGAAAAAACGGATCGCTCTGCGGATTGAAACAAACGCATGGAGTTACGCAAGCCGCCTTTTACAGGAAGACAACAGTGAATTTTTACATTTCTTGATGCATATGTCGCTAGAACCGTATCACGATGGTGCGGCTTAAAGTATTTATACACGAAAAGCCCGCGGGCAACATCTTCAAAGAAGATATTGTCCACGGGCTTTTTTACCGTTATTGAGGGAGCTTCAAGCATCCGTTTTAACGGCGGCTTCTTTGTCCGCCTTTGCGGCCTGCTTCTTCGCGGCTCATTTTGCCATCGTTGTCATCATTACGGCCTCTGGCTTCTCCGCCTTTTTGTCCGATTTCCTGATAGAACTCTTTGTCATGGCTTTCAGCGGTAGCTTCTCCACCTTTTTTGCCGATTTCCTGGTAGAACTCTTCACCATGATTTTCAGCAGTAGCTTCTCCGCCTTTTTGTCCGATCTTCTGATAGAATTCTTTGTCATGACTTTCAGCGGTAGCTTCTCCGCCTTTTTGTCCGATTTCCTGGTAGAATTCTTTGTCATGGCTTTCAGCGGTAGCTTCTCCGCCTTTTTGTCCAATCTCCTGGTAGAATTCTTTATCATGATTTTTTGCTGTTGCTTCTCCGCCTTTACGTCCTGCTTCTTCTCGACTCATTTTATCGTTGTTATTATTAGCCATCGAAAATTCCTCCTCAGTAAATTTGGATTTTGCTTACGGTTGTATGTTACCCGGCTCTCAATCAATCAAACTGAATTTGCAAAAAAAGATCGAAAGAACTAAAAAGGCGCTTTCAAGCGCAGGAAAAAGCCTCTTCATATGTTCTTTTATTCTCAGCTCTTTATGAAAACCTTGCAGTACATCCATGTTATGCCAGCTGCTGTTCAGCAAATTCACGGTACAACTTATGAGATTCGAGCAGCTCCTCGTGCGTTCCCATTCCTGTAACCTGCCCTTTTTCAATGAAAATAATTTGATCGGCGTCGACAATCGTAGAAAGCCTATGAGCGATCACAAAGGTGGTTCGGCCTTTCATTAATTGCACCAGCGCTTCTTGGACAATCCCTTCTGATTGACTGTCGAGGCTGGCTGTTGCTTCATCCATCATTAAAATTTTCGGGTCCCGCAAAAAAGCGCGGGCAATCGCAATACGCTGTCTCTGACCGCCGGACAGCTTCACACCGCGTTCGCCTACTTCTGTATCCAAACCGTTCGGAAAGCTTCTAATAAACTGGTCGGCATAAGCCATTCTCGCTACTTCCCACAGTTGTTCATCCGGAATTGTTTTGCCGCCTGCCAGCCCATAAACCAAGTTTTCCCGAATCGTGCCAGCCATCATGGCACTTTCCTGGGGTACATAGCCGATTTGACTGCGCCACGAAGCCATCGATAAGTCCGTAATAGGTGTTGAGCCAATTCGAATTTCACCGGAAGACGGTTCATAAAATCGCTCAAGCAGACCGAACATCGTCGTTTTGCCGCCGCCGCTCGGTCCGGCGAAGGCAATCATATCACCTGGCTGTGCTGTAAAAGACACTCCTTTTAAAACAGGCTCTTCTTTGCTGTAAGCGAACGATACATTCTCTACGTGGATAGGTTCATTCTTAATATCCATGGCTATTCCATCCTGTCCAGGCTCCGGCGGTAAATCCAGAATCGCGATAATTCGTTCAGTGGCTCCTTTTGCTTTTTGAAGCTGGGTGAAAAACATCGCGAATGAGGTAATGGGCATAATAATTTGAAACAAATAAAGCAAAAAGGCGACAAGGGAACCGGTTGACATAGTTCCGTTTGACACACGTATGCCGCCGTAGCCGATAATCATCACAACGACGATCATGACGACAAGGTACATAATCGGCGCGATCAGGGCGAAAATCTGTGCTTCCTTTAATCCAAACTGAAAGAGTCTTTCAATTCCCGCTAATCCTTTTTTTTCTTCGCTTTGTTCAGCCGTTGAAGCTTTCATTAAGCGAATTTCACCGAGCGTCTGCTGCACGTGTCCGGTAAAAGCGGCTGTTTCATCCTGCAGCCCGCGCGAGATTTGCGCCATCTTCCGCCCAAGCGGAAACATAATGGCGATCGTCAGCGGCACAGAGACGAGCATCAGCATCGTCATTTTCCAATCCATCAAAAGCAAAATGATCACAGCACCGATAATCGAAATGATGCCAGAAATAAATTGAGGAAATCGGTTAGAAATCAAGTCCTGTACGACACTTGTATCATTTACGACCCGGCTGACGGTTTCTCCGCTTGACTGCCGATCGAAATAGGAAACAGGCAGCCGGATCAGCTTCATCCACATCCGGTCACGCAGGCTTGAGACAATCTTATAACCGACAACGCTGAGCCAGTAAATCGAGAGGCCGTTAATGACAGCCTGGGCGATAAAAGCAAGGGCGATGGCAGACATGAGGGGTACACTCAAGGAAGAAAGCGAAAAGCCATCGACCAGGTTTTTGGTCAGTAAAGGAACGACCAGCCCGGCAGCTGTCGTCAGCACGCTTGCTGCCAGTCCGGCAACAAGCAGCCGCTGTGGAAACTCGGACGACAAAAGAAGAGAAACAAAAGGCTTTAAGCTGTTCGGTCGGTTTTCCACCAGAATAAACTCCTATCTATACTCGTTTTTCCTTCAGTATACTCTCTTAAGGAAAAAACAGCATGGCCAAAGTTTTACAGGGAACGGAAACCTTTTTGCGAAAAAAAAGCTATATTTCCGACAAAAGGGGGAAAACAAAGAGGAGCATAAAACATAAAGGAGAGATGTGGATGTCCGGACAAAACGAAATGCCGCATGAAGAAGGGCTGGATCAAAGCTTAAGCCTGCTTAGAGAAGGATACATGTACATACCAAGCCGGCGCAGGTCTTTTCAATCCGATTTGTTTGAAACAAGTTTAATGGGGAAGCCGGCGATTTGTATGGGCGGCAAGGAAGCGGCCGCTTTGTTTTATGATCCGGCAAAGTTTCAGCGGGAAGGAGCGGCGCCGAAGAGAGTCGTTAAAACGCTGTTTGGAGAAGGCGGCGTTCAAACACTTGACGGGGAAGCACACCGGCAGCGCAAAGCGGCTTTTATGTCTTTAATGGCTCCGAAACACATTGCCCGGCTGAATGACATCGCCGAAGAACAGTGGAAAGAGGCAGCAAGGAAGTGGACACAGCAAAACGAGATCGTTTTATACACAGAAGCCAAAGAACTGCTGTGCCGGATTGCCTGCCAATGGGCCGGTGTACCGCTTGAGAAAGAGGAAGTACAGCAGCGGACAGAGGAATTGAGTGCTTTGTTTGAATCCGCCGTTTCAGCCGGACCGGAATACTGGAAAACGCGCCGATCCAGACGAAAAGCTGAAAAGTGGGTAGGCGGCCTGATTGAAGAGGTACGGGCTGGAAAGCTTCATCCGCCGGAAGAATCAACGCTGTATGTGTTTTCTCATCATCGGGAGCCCGACGGTGAAGTATTGGATACAAAAACAGCCGCTGTAGAAGTGGTGAACATTTTAAGGCCGATTACAGCGGTGTCCATTTACCTTGCTTTTACGGCACTTGCGCTGCATCAGTTTCCAGAGCAAAAACCAAAATTAACGTCTGCCAATGGTTCCTATACAACATATTTTGTGCAGGAAGTCCGCCGCTTTTATCCGTTTTTTCCTTTCACGGGCGCTAAAGTGAAAAAAGATTTTGAATGGCGGGGCATGCACTTTAAGGAAGGAACGTTAGCGCTTCTCGATTTATACGGCACCAACCATGACCCGCATCTGTGGGGAAATCCGGATTTGTTTCAGCCGGAACGGTTTGAAGAGTGGGACAAAAGCCCGTTCGATTTTATTCCGCAGGGCGGCGGCGACTATCATAATGGGCATCGCTGCGCAGGAGAGTGGATTACGATCGAGCTGATGAAAGTAAGCGTTGATTTTCTCGTTAACCGTTTGTCTTACGAAGTACCTGAGCAGGATATCAGCTTCAGTATGACCAGCATGCCAAGCATGCCGAAAAGCGGCTTTATCATGCGTAACATCCAATTAAAGGAGTGAAGACAATGAAAACACAAATCAATGATAATGTTCTTGAACTCATGGTCGGAGACATTACTGAGCAGACAACAGAAGCGATCGTCAATGCCGCTAATGGGTCACTGCTTGGAGGCAGCGGGGTAGACGGAGCCATTCACCAGGCAGCAGGGCATGCGCTAATGGATGAGTGCAAAAAAATCCGTACTGAACAGCTGAACGGGGAAGAGCTGGCAACAGGTGAAGCCGTCCTGACAAAAGGGTACGAGCTGCCGGCTCAATATGTGATTCACACAGTAGGCCCTGTGTGGGGCGGCGGGTCAGAAGGAGAAGAAGAAAAGCTTGCTTCCTGTTACCAGAATACCTTAATGCTGGCAGCAGATAACGGGATTAAAAGCATCGCGTTCCCATCCATATCGACCGGTGTATACGGTTTTCCGATCGAGCAGGCAGCGGTTGTCGCTCTCCGCACGGTCATCGATTTTCTGGAGAAGCAGGCCTTTGGTTATGTAGCTTTTACATTGTTTTCAGATCACGACTACCGGATTTATGAAGCGGCTATGAACCGCGTTATGCAGGAAGAAGGCCGCTGAGCAAGCTCAGCGGTTTTTTTGTACGTGCTATCCCTTGTTTCACAAAGCGGTCGTTGTTTGGCATAATAGGGGTTTAGAAAAATAGATCAATATGTAAAGTAAAGAGGTAGAAAGATGACTCTGCAGCAGTTAAAGTATGTGATTGAAATTGTGCACTGCGGTTCGATTAATGAAGCGGCACGCCGGCTTTTTTTGTCACAGCCGAGCTTGTCGAAAGCTGTGAAAGAGCTGGAGGCTGAACTTGGTATTACTATTTTTATCCGGACACCAAAAGGCATTACACTGTCTACAGATGGAGCGGAATTTTTAGGCTATGCACGTCAGGTAGTCGAGCAGGCAGAACTGCTTGAACGGCGCTATTTAGGATCCCCGTCGGCACGCCAGCTTTTCTCTGTTTCCACACAGCATTATGCATTTGCCGTCAATGCATTTGTAGACATGATTAAAAAGCATGGGGCAGATGAGTACCAGTTTACACTGCGTGAAACAAGAACCTATGAAATTATCGAGGACGTGAAAAACCTGCGCAGCGAGATTGGGATTCTTTATATCAGCTCTTTTAATGAAAAAGTGATGGGACAGCTGCTGAAGGAAGAAGGGCTTTTGTTTCATCCGCTGTTCCAAGCGAAACCGCACATTTTTGTCAGCGCTCAAAATCCACTGGCCGGCCAAGCATCCGTTACGCTTGAAGACCTGGAAGAATACCCGCGCTTGTCGTTCGAGCAGGGGGAATTCAATTCCTTTTATTATGCAGAAGAGCTGTTCAGCACGCTTCCACGCTCTAAAAGCATTCAGGTGAGCGACCGGGCTACGCTGTTTAATTTATTGATTGGATTGAATGGCTACACGATTTCTACCGGTATTTTAAGCGAGGATTTAAACGGCTCGAATATTGTGCCAGTACCGCTTGAGGCAGATGAAACGATTACGGTCGGCTGGGTCGCACATGAAAAAACACGGCTTGGCCGGATGGCGCACGTGTATCTCCAGGAGCTTCAAAATATCATCGAGGCTCATTTGGCTCCGTGATATAACTTTTATCTATAGCGGAAAATCTATTCTAACCGTTACGCTATACCTTCGTTCTATGATGATACATACAACTTAACGAACGAAGGGAATCAATACAAACGACAGCACAAATAAAAACACTTTTAGGTCGTTGGGGGATGAAAAAACAGGGGAGAGCTTCCCCTGTTTTTTCTTTGACTTTTCTAAAGGGCTGGCGAAAAAATGTTCGAAACATGAGCCGGTTTCCTGTAGGATAGAAGAAACAAGTACATTTTACAGGTGATGACATGGCTTTTTTATTAATGGTCTTTTTTTCGCTTATTCCGCTTACAACGTTTGTCATTTTGTTTCGCCTTAAGTATCAGCGTGTCACCTATCCGCTTGCTGTTTTTTATTTAGCGGTTTCAATGTGGCAGATGAGCATTGCTGTTCTCTACGGTGAGAAATGGCTGGATCAGAGAACGATTGAAAGCTTGTTCCGTTTTTTTAGAATGGGAACAGTTATTTTTGCTCCGCTTTTATTTTATATGGTTTATCAGCTGCTTTTTTTTGAAGAACTGCAGTTTGATGTCCGGAAAAAGAAAATACTTCAAAAGATGATCAATCGCTTTTCCTATATCGGTATGCTCATTTGGACTATTGCCGTTTATATGATCAGCTGGACACCGCTTGGGATTGCCGGTTTTGATCGCCATTCCATCCCGCCGTTTAATGATGAGTTTTACTATCCGATGGCGGGTCCGCTTGGCTGGACGTTCTCGATTCATGTTTTATTCATTATTGTGATGGATTTGCTCGCTATTTATTTAACATTTAAAATCGTCGACAAGCATCGCCGTACGTTCTTAAGAGTCTTTTTCGTTTCTCTTTTACTAGCGTACTCATTCGGGGTAATCAATTTATCATCGGACAGCCCTTTGTTTCAAGCGATTTTGGCTCTTATTATTTTGGTAATGGGCATTTTCACAGCATACGTGAAATTGATTTACAACAAGATGGAGGAAGTAAACGGACAGCTGTTGATTCAGCAGCTTTTTCTCCGAAGAGTCATTGATGCGAATCCGAATTTTATTTATGCAAAAGACCAGTACGGACGCTTTACGATGGCGAACGCTGCCATTGCTGCTTTATATGGCGTTTCTTCTGAACAAATGCTTGGAAAACGGGAAAGCGATTTTTATGCAGATCCAAAGCAGGCAGAAGAGATGGCAAAGGAAGATATGTACCTGCTGGAGAAAGATGAAGCAAAGATACAGGAAAAACAGTACTTACAAACGCCGGATAATCGTATTTACACAGTACAGATAACGAAAAAACCGCTCTTTTTTTCAGCAGGGCATAAGGAACTGCTTTGTGTAGCGACGGATATTACCGAAATGGAGCAAAAGGAAGAATATATACGAAAAACAGAAAAGTTGAATATTGTCGGCCAGCTGGCCGCCGGCGTCGCCCATGAGATTCGCAATCCGCTCACTTCCTTAAAGGGATTTATTCAGCTGATTGATCAGGAATATTCCATTGATCCGAAATATACGAAGATTATGCTCGATGAGCTTGAGCGTATTGAGTTCGTTTCGAGCGAGATGCTCGTTCTTGCTAAGCCTGAAGTCATCGTGAAACAAAGCATTACCTTGAGCCATTTAATGAGAGACGTCGTTGACCTTTTAAATATGCAGGCGATCACCCAAAGCATCAATATTCAAATGGAGCCGTTTAAGGAAGAGGTCGAGCTTGAAGGAAATGCAAATCAGCTTAAGCAGGTATTTATTAATGTGTTAAAAAATGCGGTGGAAGCCTCGCCGAAAAATAGTATCATTGCCATTGACCACGAGCAAATCGATAACAGGCTGGCCGTTTCTATAACAGACCGGGGAATGGGCATGCCAAAAGAGCGGCTAGAAAAGCTCGGGGAACCTTTTTATACGAGTAAGGAAAAAGGCACGGGACTTGGACTGATGGTCAGCATGAGAATTATAAAGGAGCACGGCGGCGATATGACATTCCAAAGCCGTGAAGGAGAAGGAACAAAGGTAACCGTTTGGCTGCCGATTAAAGCGGGTGAGAAGGAAGAGAAAAGCGCAGGCGCCTGACATTCGCCCGGAAAAAAGAAGAAACTGCCCAAAAAGCATGCTTCCATAGAAAAGGAAGCATGCTTTTTTAATACATGGTTTTTTCTTTTTTATATGTTTTCACAGCCGGCGGTTCGTACGCATGAAACGAGCGGATCAGCTGTGCTGCCGAATCATGGACTAAGAGCATGGAACGGTACTGCTCCTGTAAAAATTGTTCAGTGGTCATATGGTCAAAGAAGGAAACAAGCGGATCAAAATAATTCGCAGCATTCAACAGGCCGATCGGCTTTTGATGAAGGCCGATTTGTGCCCACGTAAACACTTCAAAAAACTCTTCCATCGTGCCGGCGCCGCCCGGCAGTACAATAAATGCATCAGCAAGTTCGGCCATTTTCGCTTTTCTTTCATGCATCGACTCCACAACATGCAGTTCGGTAAGCCGGGTATGGGCAATTTCCCGCTCCTTCAGCAATGTTGGAATCACGCCGATTACTTCGCCGCCTTCCCGCAAAACCGTGTCGGCTACTGTCCCCATGAGCCCCGCGCTCGATCCGCCATAAACAAGGCTGATACCCCGCTTGGCCAGTTCTCTTCCGAGTGAAACAGCGCTGTCTGTATAGCTTATTGATGCGCCGCTTGCCGAACCGCAAAAAACTGCTATTCTCTTCATCCACTTAGCCCCGTTTCTTTTCTTTTTCTTCAAGTATACTTTGTTTGTTAGGAAAACAGAACAGCAGAGTCCCGATCTTTACAGTAGATTTACATCGGGCATGTACAATCCTCTTTATGTGACGTATAGTCAATAGAAGGACGTATTATGAAAGGGGATTGGGAGATGAACGTAGTTATTACAAAACAAGTACATGCACCGCAGGACCTTGTGTTCAGCATGTGGACAGATGGAAACCATTTGCTGCACTGGTGGGGATCGCCGGGTGTGAAGCTTGGTGTTGTATCGATTGACGTGAAGCCGGGCGGGCTGTTTCACTACAAGCAGACACTGCCGGATGGACAAGTGGTGTACGGAAAATTTACATATCATAAAGTGGAATCACCGAACAAGCTTGCTTTTACCAGTTCATTTGCGGACGAACAAGGGGAGACGATCCGTGCGCCATTCAATGAAAGCTGGCCGCTTGAAGTTTTAAATACGCTAAGTTTTTCAGAAGAAAACGGCGAGACGACGATTGAGATAGAAGGACTGCCGTTTAACGCGACAGAAGAAGAAAGAGCGGTGTTTCAATCCGCCGAAGAAGCCATTAAAAAAGGATTTTCCGGGACATTTGTACAGCTTGAAGCCTATATAGAAAACATCCGATCATAAAGAAACTTTTATAAGGGACGATTCGTTTTTTTAATGAAAAAGACGATCGGTCCCTTTTTTATATGGTGTTTCTACATTTTTCTGTCAGCCCGCGGGCAAAAATGTCTTTTTTCACAGTCTAACGCTTCTCTCCGCTGGGTATAACACTAGTACGATCAAGGTTTTTCTGGAGGAGGGAATACAATGAAATGGCAGGGAAGAAGGGGCAGCTCAAACGTGGAAGACCGGCGGGGCATGGGCGGAAAAGCGGTGCTTGGCGGCGGGCTTGGTGGAGTTGGCTTAATTATAGTGCTTATTTTTACGCTGCTTGGCGGTGATCCGTCTCAATTACTTGGCGGTATGTCGGGAACCAATACGGTTCCTTACGAAGAAACCGAACAAGATCAGGAGCTTGCCGAGTTTGTGTCTGTTGTGCTGGCTGATACAGAAGATGTATGGACCAAAGTATTTCAGGAAGAAGGCATGGTATACGAAAAACCGGTTTTAGTCTTATATTCCGGCAGTGTAGACTCCGCCTGCGGAACCGCCACCTCAGCGGTCGGTCCTTTTTATTGTCCGGGTGACCAGAAGCTCTACATCGATTTAAGCTTTTATCAAGAACTGCAAAGCAAGTTTCAAGCACCTGGAGACTTTGCAATGGCGTATGTAATCGCCCACGAAGTCGGGCACCATGTTCAAACACTGCTGGGCACCTCCCAAAAAGTACATGCTTTGCGGGACCAGCTGAGCGAAGAAGAGTACAACAAATATTCGGTTAAGCTGGAACTGCAGGCCGACTACTATGCGGGCGTCTGGGCTCATCATGCACAGGGAATGGATTTGCTTGAAGAAGGTGACGTAGAAGAAGCATTGACTGCGGCAAGCGCCGTCGGAGATGATACGATTCAAAAGCGCTCGCAAGGATATGCTGTACCGGACAGCTTCACGCACGGTACATCAGAGCAGCGGAAAAAATGGTTTTACCGCGGTTTTCAATCCGGTAATTTAGAAAACGGAGACACCTTTAACGCAAAGGATTTATAAAGGGTTTAGGTGGATTTATGAATAACAGGGCCGGATGATTCTGCTGCATAGCCGGAAAAAGTTTTTACCGGACCGGCAGCAGAATAACTCGGCTCATTATAAAAAATCCGGACGAGGCACGATAAAAGAAGAGGTTTCAACGGCCGTTGAAACCTCTTCTTTTTTCTTTCGCTTAAAAAGTCGTATAATGGGTTGTACATGAAAAAAGCTGGAGGGAATCATGATGGAAAAATTGCAATCACTGGATCAATTTGAGCAGTTGAAAAAAGAAGAGCGCGTTATTTTTATGTTTTCAGCGGACTGGTGCCCGGACTGCCGGGTCATTGAGCCGATCTTGCCGGGTATTGAAGCGGATTATCCGGAATATCAGTTTATTTATGTAGACCGGGATGAGTTTATTGACTTGTGCGGTGAGCTGAATGTATTTGGTATTCCGAGCTTCGTCGCTTACCATAGCGGAGAAGAAGCGGGCCGATTTGTCAGCAAAGACCGGAAAACACAGGAAGAAATTGAAGCGTTCCTTAACAGCTTATCCGCTTGATTGTCTTATGCCGCTGCTCGATTTGAGCAGTGGTTTTTTCATGGGCGCAGCCAGGCGGTAAAAACGCAGCGGCCTGCCTGCTGTTGAAGGAAGAAGCCGACATAGTATAATGAAGTATACTGCTTCATGCATAGGATGATTATTTTGCAGAAATAGGTGAACGTGAAGATGGAAAACGATCAAAAGGCGCCGCTGTTTAACGGGTGGCTCGCCTTGACCAGGATGCAGGCGGCTGTTGCCCAGGATCTGGAGGGGGCACTGCAGCAGGAACACGGCCTTTCGCTAAATGAATGCTACGTGCTGCTGTTTTTATCAGAAGCCCCTGAGAAAAAACTAAAATTGTATCAGCTGCAGGAAATGGTCGGCTTAAGTCAAAGTGCGCTGTCCCGCCTGGTAAACCGGCTTGAAGAAAAAAACTGCCAGGTTCTCAGGCGTCATAGCTGCGTGGATGACCGCCGTGCCATTTACGCTTCGCTTACAAAAGAAGGAGAAGAAAAGCTGGAAAAGGTATTAAATACTTTTTGCAAAACGCTCGAGTCCGCTTTTTCAAGCTCGGCTGTTCAAGAAAGTCTTCAGTCTGCATTTCGTCAGCTGAAAAGATAAGTGTGTTTAGGAAGCTTTCCATTTGGGGAAAGCTTTTTTGTATGCAATGCGCATTGTTTGACAGAGAAGTTTTGGTAAGGGATAATTTACATGCACGCGCATACATATAAAATGCAGGGAAAAGGAGACGAACAGCATGGAGCATTTGTTTACACCTTACAAAATAAAAGGACTTGAATTAAAAAACCGTGTCGTGATGCCGCCAATGTGCCAATACTCGGTAGAAGCAAAAGACGGAATCGCAAATGACTGGCACTTTGTTCACTATGTCAGCCGGGCAGTTGGCGGAACAGGCTTTATTATTATTGAAATGACCGACGTGGAGCCGGATGGCCGTATTACAGACTTTGACTTAGGTTTATGGTCAGACGAGCAAATTCCAGCTTTAAAACGAATTATTGATGCTGTTCACCAGCACGGAGCAAAAGTGGCGATTCAAATCGCTCATGCCGGACGCAAAGCAGAAGATGCGGAGCAGCCGGTGGCACCATCTGCCATTGCTTTTGACGAGAAGTCTAAAACACCAAGAGCATTATCGACGGAAGAAGTAAAAGAGATGGTCGAAAAATTCCGGTCTGCTGTCCGCCGGGCAGTGGAAGCAGGAGTGGACGCCATTGAGCTTCACGGAGCGCATGGCTACTTGATTCACCAATTCCAGTCTCCGCTGACAAATAAACGGACTGATGAATATGGACAAGAGTTAACAAAGTTCGGAAAAGAAGTGATTGCTGCGGCTAAGAGCGAAATGCCGGAAGACATGCCGCTTATTATGCGTATTTCTGCAAGAGAATATGTTGAAGGCGGCTATGGCATTGAGGAAAGCATTGCCTTTTCAAAAGAGTATAAAGCAGCAGGTGTTGACATGTTCCACATTAGCGCAGGCGGCGAAGGTCCAATTGCCGCAGCTGGACGGCCGGGCACGCATGCCGCTTATCAAGTACCACTGGCGCGGGCTATTAAAGAAGCGGTCGACGTACCCGTTATTGCAGTCGGGCGCCTGGATGAGCCTGTTTTGGCTAATGCGGTGATCGGCAACGAAGAAGCTGATCTTGTGGCGGTCGGACGTGGCATGCTGAGAAATCCAAACTGGACGCTTGAAGCAGGTGTTCAATTAGGAAAAGAAGCAGGCATTCCTAAACAGTACCAAATGGGCTTCCCAAGAAAATAAAATAGAAGCAGGAGCGTTTGAACAAGTTTGTTCAGACGCTTTTTTGCGGGTAAATAATGAATGAATACTCATTTGGGTTTTTGTACAATAAAATGAAAACAAGATGTTAACAAGGAGAGTGAATAGAAATGAAGCCTTTTTCTTTGATTCAAACAAAAGTGGAAAACAAGATCGCTTACATGATGCTGAAAAATCCGCCTGTGAATGCGCTGAATGAAAGATTGCTGGAAGAGCTGGAGCAGTGTATCGATGAGCTGAATAACAATCCGTCTGTCAGAGCTGGTATTTTAACAGGGGATGGCTCTTTCTTTGTGGCCGGGGCAGATATTAAAGAATTCACATCTTTGTTTGGACAGGTAGAAGAAGCAAAGAAAGCCGCGCAGAAAGGCCAGGCATTATGTACAAAAATAGAGCAGTCCGAAAAACCGATCATTGCTGCGATTAATGGTGCCTGCCTGGGCGGGGGGCTGGAACTGGCGATGAGCTGTCAGCTGCGGATTGCGGTGCATGAAGCAAAACTCGGGCTTCCCGAAACAAAGCTTGGCTTGATTCCAGGCTACGGGGGGACGCAGCGCCTCACCCGGTTAACGAATACGGCAACGGCGCTTGAACTCATTTTAACCGGCCGGTTTATAGATGGACGGGAAGCAGAACGGATTGGTTTGGTGAACCGTTCTGTCGAGGTAGATCAGCTTTTGCAAGAAGCGGCCGGGATAGCGGAGCTCATTTCACAGAAAAGCCGCTTGTCTGTAAAAGCAGCGATGCAGGCTGTATTCGCGGGTGCAGAGCTTCCACTTGAGAACGGATTGGCGCTTGAAGTGGAACAATTCGGTGCGCTGTTTGCTTCACAAGATGTGCAGGAGGGCGTAACTGCTTTTATCCAAAAGCGCCCGGCTGTATTTCGGGATCAGTAAACCCTCTTTGTATGGAGATCTATGTTTATTGTATAATAAACATAGATTGTAAAATGGAAAGCGAGTGTTCAGTGTGGGACGTAAATGGAATAATATTAAAGAAAAGAAAGCATCAAAAGATGCCAACACAAGCCGTATTTACGCCAAATTCGGCCGTGAAATCTACGTAGCAGCCAAGCAGGGCGAGCCGAATCCAGAAAGCAATCAGGCGCTTCGGATGGTGCTAGAGCGCGCGAAAACATACAGCGTGCCTAAAACGATTATAGACCGGGCGATCGAAAAAGCAAAAGGCGGAGCGGAAGAAAACTACGATGAGCTTCGCTACGAAGGATTTGGGCCAAGCGGCTCTATGGTGATCGTAGATGCTTTAACGAATAACGTGAACCGGACCGCTTCTGATGTGCGGGCTGCATTTGGGAAAAACGGCGGAAACATGGGTGTGAGCGGTTCGGTTGCTTACATGTTTGATGCAACAGCTGTGTTTGGCTTGGAAGGAAAAACAGCGGACGAAGTGCTGGAGCTGTTAATGGAAGCTGATATCGATGTACGGGATGTGCTTGAAGAAGAAGATTCCGTGATTGTGTACGCAGAGCCGGATCAATTCCATGCCGTGCAGGAAGCGCTGAAAGCGGCGGGCGTAACAGAATTTACGGTTGCGGAGCTGACGATGCTTGCACAAAACGACGTGACATTGTCAGAAGAAGACCAGGCACAATTCGAAAAAATGATTGATGCTATCGAAGATTTAGAGGATGTACAGCAGGTATACCACAACGTTGATTTGGGATAAGAAGAAAAAAGCAGCGCTCTAAGGAAGCGGCTGCTTTTTCTTTTGTCCAAAACGCTTTAGCAAGATAAACTGGATTATTTTAGGGTGTGCCTGCTATCATAAAAGTAGAATAAGAAGCAAAAGTGAGGGTGCATCATGTTTGATTTTTCGACATTGCTGACGTTTACGGCGGTTGTGATCGGCTTGTTTTTGGTTCCCGGTCCGGCTGTTTTACTAACGGCAGCACGAACGGTTCAAAACGGGCGGAAAGCCGGCGTTATTACCGGCCTGGGTCTTGCAACAGGTGATTTAATTCATACTATTTTTGCGGCTGTCGGCCTGTCGGCTATTTTAATGACATCTGCTTCCGCATTTAATATGGTGAAATGGGCTGGTGCCTTTTATTTATTTTATATGGGCATCCGGGCTGTTTTTGCTAAGGCTTCTCAAATGGAAATGGCAAAGGCATCGGCAGCTTCAGCCGGGCGCATTTATAGACAAGCGATTCTGGCAGAAGTATTGAATCCGAAAACGGCGCTGTTTTTTCTGGCTTTTTTGCCGCAGTTTGTGGATCCGGCGCGCGGTGCGTCTATTTTTCAATTTATGACACTCGGTCTCATTTTCGTGCTGCTCGGCGTGGTGTATACGACGCTGATTGCGCTGGCCATCGAACCGATCAGCGAGCGGATAAAGCGCGTTTCCTGGCTGAACCGGGGCGGCGGTAATAAAGTGATCGGGGCGATTTATATCGGCCTTGGCATTAAAATAGCACTTCAAGGGCGCTGATAAAAGTAAAAAACAGCCTCTCATGCCAGAGGCTGTTTTTTATTAAGCGTGTTTCCATGTTGTAGATTGTCCGGATTTAGGGCAGGATGGGAAAGTATCGCCTTGTGCAAGCTCCACTTCGTCTTTGTCTTCATCTACATACGTACCGGCTTCTGTCACGCGGTCGCCGGTATTGTGTATATGATCTTCATGGCGCCAGGTGGTCGGTGCATTTGTATTCGGGCAGACAGGAAATTGTTCGCCTTCCTTTAATTCTTCCCTTTTGCCAGCGGCACAAATGTAGGTGCCGGTTTCTTGAACGGGTTCATCTGTGTGGTGAAGATCTTTTATTGTACTCATCGGAAAAGTCCTTTCTTTTTTCGGCTTAAAAGAGCTTTTGTGTAGTAGAATAGCCGGGAATACGGAACTTCAAACATTTTCTAGAAAAAAGAAGGCTTTAGAAAGGGGCAGGCGGGGAAAGAAAAGGAATAAGCATTCTTTAAAAAGGAGGACACTCTCAATGACGAGCCATAACGCTGCCGCATATTTTAAAAGCATTAGTCCACGGCAGATGATCATGCATACCACTGGAAAAGATTCCGTCTCTAATATGGATCTTACTGTTATTGCCGATTTAAATAAACGGTACCACCTGCGAGATGAGGTGATTAATGTCCTTATTCAATACATACTTTTGGCTTCCTTGTCTCTCAGCCACCCGTCGCTTTTTAAAATTGCGATGCATTGGAGCAGGTTAAAGGTGGAAACCGCAGAAGAAGCAATGAATCTCGTTCAAAAAGAACATACAAAATATAAAACGCTTTGGATGACGGATATTCTTCACTCGAAGAAAAAAACCGTCCTCACAGTGGATATGATCCGTGGGGCGGCTGCCAGTAATTTAACAGATGAACAGCTTGGCGCTTATATTCGGGAGCTGTTTACGCGCTCATAAAAAAGCTTCAGCGGCTTAATGCCGCTGAAGCTTTTTAGTTTTGGCGATATCGCCATCCGCCGAGGGAAGAGATATCTTTTCCGGCCGCTGCCGCGCTTGCTTCACACAAGAATCCCTGCACATGTGTGCCATCTTCGAGCTCAATAGTGCCAAAACCAAGCGGCGACGGAATAAGGGAAACAAATGACCCTAATTGAGAAATAGGCATTTCCCACAATTCCAGTTCAATAGAGAAGCCATCCTCTGTTGTTCGAATGAGCCCCGGTTTTTTCGGCATGGTATCGAGCTCTACAAGCTTATAGTCAGGAGCTGTTTTTGCTTCCCGGACAAAACTGGCTTCGTGCTCGAGCATTTGCTTTTCAAGCGGAAATCCTTTCATATGAAGGCCGCAGACAGCAACGAGCGTCGTGGATGGTTTTTCAGGCACGCGGCGGCCGTGCAAAAACAAGCCGGCGAAGCCCGAAATCAAATGCTCATCTCTCGGTCCTGAAAACAGTGTAATGCCAAACGGCACGTTTTGGGCTGCGTCTTCGGCCGGAATGTTCACAGCGGACAAATCGAGCAAATTGCAGTGATTTGTATAAAGCCCCATTTGACTGTTTGTTTGAACAGGGTTATGGCGAACCTCTTCGCGTGTCCACGTACCGCCGGCTGTCGGCATAATTAAAACGGCATCTTGAAGCTGCTGATGGGCTCTTTGTTTAAACGCCTGAAGCGTATGCATCGCATTGAAAACGGAGGCTGCGTCATATTCCGGCTTAGCTCCGGATCGTAATACGGTTTCTGTTACCGGGAATACGACACTTTGATGCTCGTTAATGAACGAGCCCAAATCAGCCCAGCGCTCTGCTACCCACGGGCCGTCGTATAAAACAGCTGCCGCCTCGGAAAGGTAGGTAACATCGATCGATTCAACAGGCAGACCGAGCGCATGCAGCTTTTCTAACGTATGCTGCCAGGCTTGTTTGTATTGATCTGCGAATGGTCCGTAAAAAACTGGCAATTCGCTTGGTACTAATATTTTTTGGGGAAGCGCTGATGCCTGGCGTGTAATCTGTTTCGACCATGGGTCCCGGGCATCAAAGCCGCGGGCAGCTTGATCGACAAGATCTGCATCATCTAAGCTGTTGGCAAAAACCGTTACACAATCAAGGCTAGCACACGCCGGAACGACGCCTTTGACCGGCCATGCACCCAGGCTCGGCTTGTAGCCGATCAATCGGTTGAGCCCGGCCGGTACGCGTCCAGATCCTGCTGTGTCTGTGCCGAGTGAAAAAGCCGCCTGGCCGCGGGCGACGGATACGGCGGAGCCCGCACTTGAACCGCCGCTGATTAAATCGGGGTTCAGCGCATTTTGCGTTTCGCCATACGGGCTTCTTGTTCCAACGAGGCCAGTCGCAAATTGGTCTAGGTTTGTTTTTCCGACTGGAATAGCACCGGCGTCAATCAAGCGCCCAACGACGGTTGCATGTTCATCGGGTGTGTAAGCAAATTCTGCACACCCCGCTGTTGTCGCCACACCAGCAAGGTCGATGTTGTCTTTAATGGCAAATGGAATGCCCCAAAGCGGTGCCTGGGATGGATCGATAGTCTTTAACCGCTCTACGTAAGGGCGGATGAAGCTCCAGGACGGCGGTGTAATCCAAATATTCATGTCCCGGTCAGTCTCAGACCGTTCGATAATTTTTTCAACGACCGTCTCCGGCTTTAAGCTGCCAGATTGGTAGCCCTTCTTTAACTCACGAATGGATAACGTTTTCGGCAGGTTTATCGTCTGCATCAAAAGCACCTCGCTTTTCTTTGGTAATGGAAACAATCAACTGTCCCGCATGAACTTCATCTCCCGGCGCTACATAAACAGACTCGACAAAGCCATCACATGGAGCCGGCTGGGGAAATTCCATTTTCATGCTTTCTTCAATGATAAGTGTATCTCCTTTCTTCACTTCGTCTCCTGGAGAAACAAGAACCTTCCACACACTTCCAGGCATTGAGCAGCGGACCGCTTCCGCTCCTTCCGGAATGGTTTCTTCCGCTGGCTCTGCTGCTTCGTGTTCGGACACATATTCCGTAAGGCCAAGCTCGCGCCAGCTTTCCCGCTCGGCATGGAAAGCAGCCTGCTGTGTTTGGCGGAATTCTTGGGCGCTTTCTTCAATGGATTCGAGAAAAGCTAAATAGTCGCCGAGTTTAAAGGTGGTTTCCGTAATGTCGATTTCAAAACGTCCGCGCAGGAAGTCTTCACGCATTTCAAGCAGTTCGTCCGCACTAACCGGATAAAATTGAATTTGGTCGAAGAAACGGAGCAGCCACGGCTTGCCAGCCTGGAAGCTTTCGGTTTCACGAAGCCGGTTCCAAACCTGTACGGTACGGCCGACAAACTGATAGCCTCCTGGTCCTTCCATGCCGTATACACACATGTAGGCACCGCCAATCCCTACTGCGTTTTCCGGCGTCCATGTACGAGCCGGGTTGTATTTAGTGGTCACAAGCCGGTGGCGTGGGTCGACCGGCGTTGCGACAGGGGCACCGAGGTACACATCTCCCAGGCCGAGAACAAGATAATTGGCGTCAAATACGATACGTTTTACATCTTCGATGTCGTTTAACCCGTTGACCCGGCGGATAAATTCGAGGTTGCTCGGGCACCACGGAGCGTCAGGGCGGACGTTTTTCTGATAGCGCTCGATGGCCAGCTGCGTCGCCGGATCATCCCAGGAAAGGGGAAGTCGGACGATGCGCGATGGCACTTCAATTTCTTCAAGCGGTGGAAGCTTTTCATCGATGGCTGCGAGAACTTCGCAAAGCTCCGTGATCGACATTTTGGAAGCATCGATATGAACCTGCAAAGAACGGATACCCGGCGTCAAATCAAGAACCGGAATGTCAGAGCGTGCTTGAACGGCTTCCATTAAAGCGTGAACTTGAAAACGAAGCAGAAGGTCAAGCTCCATCTCCCCATATTCAACCAGTACGTGCTCGTCGCCTGCTGCCCGGATCGTCATCGGGAAGCTGCCCGTTGACTGCTCAACGAGAATCGGATAATCCGGCGTAAGGCGGGCCGCTTTTTCCGGAAGCGATGGAAGCAGAGAAGACGCTTCCTGTAACCCACTGGCATTCAAGTGCTGCTCTTGTGCCTGGCGAAGAACTTCGGCTTCCTGGAGCGTCAACAGCTGAAAACGGATGCGGTCGCCGGCATGCAGCTGGCCGATCTTCCAAAATTCTGCGGAAGCCGTTGTGACCGGGCAGACAAATCCGCCCAGGCTCGGCCCGTCCGGACCAAGTAAAATCGGCATGTCACCTGTTAAATCAAGTGTTCCGATGGCATACGCATTATCATGAATATTAGACGGATGAAGGCCGGCTTCACCGCCGTCTTCACGTGTCCAGAGCGGGGCAGGCCCAATTAAACGGACACCAGTGCGCGAGCTGTTAAAGTGAACTTCCCAGCTTGTTTCAGTGAGCTGCTCCAAGTATTCCGGCAATAAAAATTCAGTTGTACAATGAGGGCCTGGGATCACACCAATAGTCCATTCTTTTGTTAAAACCGGCTGTTTGTCTACCGCAAGCGCCGCAGGAGAAGGAAGGGAAACAGGATGAACCTGCAAAACATCTCCTGTCCGCAGCGCCCGTCCGCCATGTCCGCCGAATCCGCCAAGGGTAAACGTTGCTGCACTGCCGAGGTGAAGCGGCATATCTAACCCGCCTGCGACGAGGAAGTAAGTGCGCATGCCTGTTTCGGCTTCACCGAACGTCAGCACCTGTCCGCGCTTTGCCTGCACAACCGTATACATAGGCACCGCTTCTTTATTCAGTACAGCCTTCATGTCCGCTCCTGTCAGGCAAAAAGCAGTATCGCCGCGGAAACGGTAAGACCCGCCGCGAAGAGTCAGTTCAAGACCAGCAGCCCGGTCTTCATTCCCTAAAAGTTTATTGCCGATTCGGAACGAAAAAGGATCCATCGGTCCGCACGGAGGAACGCCTACATCCCAGTGGCCGACACGACCCGGCCAGTCCTGCACGGTCGTTTGAATGCCGCCATCAAGCACTTCAATCGCCTGTTCCGCCGGTGTAAAACCGTCGAGCATACGGGTATGAACGAGACCGCTTCGGCAGTCGTTTTCCCGCAGGAGCGCTTGAATATATTGAAGGTTCGTTGTCACACCGTAAAGGCGCGTTTCACGAAGTGCTGCGTGCAGCTTGTCGATGGCTTCTTCGCGCGTATCGGCATGAACAATCACTTTCGCAAGCATAGGGTCGTAAAGAGACGTCACGTTCAGCCCGTCCCGCACCCATGTTTCAATGCGGGCTTGTTCAGGAAAGCGGACCTGGTCGAGCTGGCCGCCGCTTGGCCGGAAGTCGTTCAAGCAGTCTTCTGCATAAATGCGAGCTTGAATACTGTGGCCTTTTGGCGCTTTGTACAAGTGGCTGAGCCCGCGTAATTCGCCTGCTGCCTCGCGCACCATCCATTCCACTAAATCGATGCCAAGCACTTCCTCCGTCACGCCATGCTCGACTTGAAGCCGGGTATTTACTTCAAGAAAATAAAACTGTTCTGCTTCTGGATCATATAAAAACTCGACGGTTCCCGCACTCCGGTAGCCGACTTTTTCTGCAAGACGCTTGGCAGAGTCGAGCATTTGTTTACGGACCGCAGAAGAGAGGCAGGGAGCCGGGCTTTCCTCAACGACTTTTTGATTGCGCCGCTGAATCGAGCAATCCCGCTCGCCAAGCGCGGCCACCTCACCGAATTCATTGCCGAAAATTTGCACTTCTACATGGCGCGCTTTTTGAATGTATTTTTCTAAAAACACACCGCCATTGTTAAAGTTGGTCTCGGCCAGACGGCAGACTGAATCGAAGGCGTCACAAAGCGCGGTTTCATCCCCGCAGACACGCATGCCGATGCCGCCGCCGCCCGCTGTGCTTTTCAGCATAACCGGATAGCCGATTTGTGCTGCTTCTGACAAAGCTGTTTGAAGATCTGTAATGAGTGCTGTACCGGGAAGAAGCGGGACGCCCGCTTTTTCCGCCATATCACGGGCAGAATGCTTTAAGCCGAACAGCTCCATTTGTTCTGGTGTCGGGCCGATAAATGCAATGCCATTTTCGCGGCAGGCACGGGCAAAATCAGCATTTTCGCTTAGAAATCCGTATCCGGGGTGAATCGCCTGAGCGCCTGTTTGGATAGCGGCGTTTAAAATAAGCTCGGCATTTAAATAGCTGTCTTTCGCTGCGCCTTCCCCAATTAAAATCGCTTCATCTGCTAAATCAACATGCAGGCTGTCCTGGTCTGCTTTCGTGTAGACGGCAACAGAGGCGATACCCATTTGGCGAAGGGTTCGTTCAATGCGGACGGCAATGGCTCCGCGGTTGGCAATTAATACTTTTGTAAACATGGTCATCGCTCCTTTAGTTTTGATTCCAGATTAGCAGCTGAATCGGTGTCGGATTATAGGCGTTGCAAGGATTGTTTAACTGCGGGCAGTTGCTGATTAGGACAAGTGTCCGGCTCACTGCCTGCATTTCCACGTAGTAGCCGGGAGCCGAAACACCGTCAGCAAAGGTTAACCCGCCGTCTGGTGTGACCGGTACATTCATGAAAAAGTTGACGTTAGGAGCTAAATCCCGCTTTGTAAAGCGTGGATCTTTTTTGGAAAGCTGCAGCATAAACGTGTCACGACAGTTATGCATCGGCAGCGTATCGTGTGAGTAGCGCACTGTGTTGCTTTGTGCTGAGCAGGCGCCGCCGATCGTATCGTGACTGCCGCACGTATCAGCCACAATTTTGACCAGTTCTTTGCCTGATTCAGATAAAAGAACAGAGCCGGTTGTTAAATACACATTGCCCTGGCACGTAATCGTGTTGACCGCACTGTAATGATCCGCCGGATTATCAGCATCATAAAACAATGTGTCTGCTGCTTGATTTCCCTCCAAGTCGACAATACGAAGCACCTGTCCCGGCTCTAGCGTATACGTCCAGCCATCTCCCGCTGGGATGGTTTTATTGTAAAAAGCATCCTCTGCTTTTCGATCACTCACAACATGATGTAATACCGCCATTATCGAACACCTCCTTGAGTAAGCATTGTGTGGTCCCATGTATTTTCAAACGCGCGCCGGTTTTCCGGGCGGTGATTCAAGCAAAGGTCGTCTTCCTGCACCGGAGCTGCATCTGTAATTTCGATTTTCACCGGTACAGAAGGGTAGACGGGGCTTGGGTCAAGCGGATTTGGTGTATTAGATAAAACGAGTAGAACATCTAATTCTGTCCGCAGTGTCACAGAGTCGCCTTTTTTGGCATGGCCGGAAACAAAATGCATGCGGCCGTCTTCCGTGCAGTACACTTTGGAAAACAAATTCACAACAGGGACGAGATCGCGTGTTGTCAGGCCGTTTCGGAACAGTTCAACGGCAAAGTTTTCTTCACCGCTTCGATACCAGTCGTTTCGTTTTTCCTGATAGGTTGTTCGTCCGTAGCGCTCGTCGACGGTACGGCGTGAGATGTAACCGGAAATCGTATCATGCCAGCCGAGTGAGTCATCTGTGAGGCTGGCCAGCACGCGCCCGTTATCACTCATCAGCACGTTCCCTGTCGTTAAGTGGGCAGTGTGCTGAGCTTTTAATGTATCCGGCATATTGTAGCGCTCTGCCGTATCCATGGCGGAATAAAGAAGAAGAGAGACGTTAGCGCCATCTTCCATCGCCGTAAATGTAATGGACTTGCCGCGGCTGATCCGGCCGGACCATTTGCCGCCAGCAGGAATATACTTTGTTAACATATCAGTCATGTAAAACAGCCTCCTTTTGAATGAACAAAGCGCAGGGCGCTCATATGAAATCATGAAAAAAGGATAAAAGCCCGGGAGATGATCGTCTCCCAGGCTTTTATCCTTCCGTGTATACAGCAGCAGCTGTACGCTCTCTCTCGGACCAGGCTTTAAAGAAGAACTCTTTAAACGGAACCCTAGACAGCTTTTTGTTTTCAACGCGATGTGAAAACCTTTATTGGTTTATGCAACAAGTATAACAATCTGAAAAAACTGAAAACAACGTTTATGTTAGATTATCTTACATCGTTTTTTGCTGAACAATCGGTTTTGTTTGAATATCCCGCTGCTTGCTTTGAGCTGACAGCCAGGCTTTTCTAGCCTGCCAGTAAATGAAGCCGGCAATGACCCAGATAACTCCGTACGTCAGCGTATGCTTATCTAACAGCGTCAGAAGCCAGCCGATAAACCCGGCACCGACCAGTGGGAAAACAAGATACAAAAACGTTTCTTTCGGTGAACGCTTCTTTAACTTTATATAGTAATGGGCAATAACCGATACATTCACGAATGTAAAAGCAGTTAAAGCGCCAAAGCTGACAAACATAACGGCTGTATCCAAATTAATAAAAACAGCGGATAAAGAAACGGCAGCGATAAACAAGATGTTTGCGACCGGTGTTTGATATTTCGGATGAAGAGAGGTAAACAGCTTCTCCGGCAGAATCGATTCACGTCCTAAAGCGTACATAAACCGACTGACACTAGTGACAGAGGAAACCCCTTGCGTAAACGTAGCGATGATCAATACCATAATAAATAACGAGCTTAAGAGGTTTCCGCCAACAAGCTGTACAAGGCTGTAAGCGGCATTGTCGGGATTGGTAAACGTAAAGTCAGGATAAGCAACCTGCGTTAAATACGAAATCGCAATGTACATCGCCGCAGCAATAAACACAATGAGGAAAATGGCTTTCGGGATCGTTTTATCCGCTTCGATCGTTTCTTCTGACATAGTGGTGACGGCGTCAAATCCGAGAAAGCAGAAGCAGATCAGTGCGGCACCGGAAAAAACAGCACCCAGTCCAGCATGTTCACCGAAAAACGGCGCGAGCGAAAACAGGGAGCTTGACCCGGTGTCGCCAGTCACCATATCTTTTACGATGAATAAGCAGAACAACAGGATAAATCCAATTTGTACAAGAACCGAAATACCACTGACGCGTGCGGCGGACTTGATGCCGACAATATTAACGACCGCAAGCACCACATTCATTACAATAATCCAGACGAAAACCGGAATGGCTGGAAACTCGGTATTCATAAAAATGCCAAATGTTAAGACCGCAATGATGGGTGAGAAAATATAATCCATTAATAGAGCCCAGCCGACTAAAAATCCAGCTGTGGGATGGATTGCTTTTTTCGTATAGGTGTAAGCAGAACCTGACATCGGATACGCTTTGACCATGCGGCTGTAGCTGTAAGCAGTAAAGAAAATAGCCAGAAAAGCAACGATATAAGCAGCGGCCATCATCCCTCCTGCCGCTTCAAATGCAACGCCGTAAACGGTAAAGAAAATCATCGGTGTCATCCAGGCAAGTCCCATAAATACAACTTGATGCAGCTTCAGTGATTTCGCAAGTGTCGTTTTTTCAGTCATCTTCATTCACCCTCTTTTCCGAATGTAGCGGAAAAATAAAAAAGCCCGGGAGAATTTTATGTAAAATTCTCCCGGGCTTTTATCCCTCCGTGTATACAGTACATACTGTACGCTCCCTCTCGGACCAGACGTTTTTCAACCGGAACCCTAGGCAGCATCTTTGTTCTTGATTGCGATAATAAGAACCCCTATTTGTTTGATAATACGGAGTATAAGGAGAAAAAAGAGTGTGTGCAACGAACATGTTAGATTTTATAACAAAATATTTCGAAAACTCTTTTTTGCGTTCCCTTTTTTCTTCTTTTCTTTGTACAATGGTCTGGACACAGAAAGAGGAGGACAAGAAATGAAACAGTCAAAATGGAGGGCATTGGCATGGGGCTCTATCGCTGTGTTCTTTGCGCTCAGCCTTTGGTTCAGTGCTTCCGCTGTGATCAATGATCTGACAGACCGATGGGGATTAACGGAAGCGGATAAACCATGGGTGTCGGCTGCCGTGCCGGCTGGGTTTGCAGCCGGCGCTTTGATAAGTGCTGTTTTAGGGATTTCTGACCGATTTCCAGCAAGAAAATTATTTATGATATCAGCGCTGGCAGGAGCGCTTGCCAACAGCCTGCTTTTGTTTGCAGACCATCCTTTTATCGGTATTTTGCTGCGTTTTGTGACCGGAGCAGCACTTGCAGGTGTTTACCCGGTAGCCGTTAAAGTATTAACGCTCTGGTTTCCGAAGCACCGGGGCCTCGCGATTGGCATTGTGATTGGTGCACTCACTCTGGGTTCGGCCCTGCCGCATTTGCTGGCAGCTCTGACGATGAACGTAGATTGGAGAGGGGTTATTCTCTTAAGCTCTATTTTATCGGTGTTGTCGGCAGTCATTATGATTCGTTTTGTGCAGGACGCCCCCCAGCAGGGCACACCGTCTGTTTTCTCGGTCAATATGATTGGTAAAGTACTGCGTAACAAGCCGGTTATGCTGGCGAATTACGGGTATTTCGGGCACATGTGGGAGCTGTATGCCATGTGGACATGGCTGCCGCTTTTTATGGCAGAAGGCGGCTTGGCGCACGCTTCTTTTCTTTCATTTGTAACGATTGGCCTGGCTGGTGCAGCTGGGTGTGTGCTCGGCGGTTTACTCGCAGACAAGGTGGGCCGTGCCCGGCTGACTATTTGGGCCATGGGGGTGAGTGCTGTCTGTGCATTTGTAATTGGCTTCACTTTTGAACATTCACTGCTGCTTATGATGGTAGTGGCTTCTATTTGGGGATGTTCTATTATTGCGGATTCTGCCCAGTTTTCAGCAGCCGTTTCTGAGTTTACAGAGGGAGATTATTTGGGCACAGCGCTGACATTTCAAATGAGTATTGGATTTTTGTTAACAATTATATCCATTAATCTGGTATCATGGATACAAGTGCATGCAGGCTGGGAATGGGCCTTTTTTGTTCTTGGGATTGGCCCTGTGCTGGGCATAACGGCTATGCACCGGCTTCGAAACTACGAAGAGGCGGCTGGAAGTGAATAAAGCAAAAGCATATGGGGATTCGTTTTGGAAAGGGAAAAGCGAACCGGCATTTGTATCGGCGTGGTTGTTTGGCGCCGATTCCGGCTCGGCTTGTCATTGGAATCAAAACGGCGGCTTGTTTTCTATGAAATTGAACAGGAACGTCTTCCTCAAAAAGGAGATTCCAGTATTCTGTTAAACAGCCGGGAGGAACCGGCAGCTATTATCCAAACAACAGAGGCGCAAATCATGCCCATGAATGAAGTGCCGGCCGAATTCGCGGAAGCAGAAGGAGAGGGGGACCGTTCATACACGTAGCGGTACGAAGCGCATAATAACTTTTTCACAATTGCTTTTCAGGAGCTGGACCGGGAATTTCAGGGCAATATGCTGCTCGTATGTAAGCGATTTGTTTTTTGGGCATAAAAGAAAGCGCTTTAAAAATGGCGATAAGAGTACAGCAAGTTACATAATCATAGGGATAAGCTTATTTTTTGATTTATTTTGGACGTGGGTCTGATTGGTCATAAACAGGTATGCACAAAAGAGAAGTCCTGGTCGAAGACTGGATGAATCAGAAGCAAGAAAAGAGATGTTTTGAGGTGGTGTCTGCCGTTTATATTTACTTCTTCGCCAGTGATAATGGCGGCAGCGCTCGCATAAAAATAAGAAGTGTTTTTTTGAGCTTGAAAAGGAAAAAGCCCTGCGGATATCGAATTGTAAGAAAGAAACAGGGGGAATATGGGAAAGAGGAGTGGGGGCAATTGACAGGTACCATGCCCGATCAAATCAATCAAACCATTGGTGAGCAAGAAGAAATGTATCAGAATATTATCGAATATTCGCTTGAAACAATTGTGATTCATGTTGATTATAACATTCTTTATATTAATGAATCCGGGACCGATTTTTTTCGGGCTCCAAAAGAAGCGCTTATTGGCGGTAATATTCTATCCGTATTTCAGCCATCATCACATGACATGATCAAAAAACGGATTCAAAAAGCCATGACGGAAGGTGTATTGTCTCCGCTTATTGAAGAAAAAATCATCCGTGCAGACGGCACTGTAGTAGAAACAGAGCTTTACTGCCGGCCAGTTACCTATGGAAATCGAAAAGTGATGCAGTCGGTTTTTCGGGATATATCCGTTCGCAAAGAAGCGGAAAAAATGCTTAAAAACCGCGAAAAGCTTGCTTCAGTCGGGCAGATTGCGGCCGGCATCGTTCATGAAGTAAAAAACCCGCTGACAGCTGTAAAAGGCTTTTTACAGCTGTTGAAAGAATCTCATTCTCATCCGTATCTACAGACAATGGAAAATGAGCTTGATAAAGCGTTAATGACATTGCAAAACTTATTGCAGGTATCAAAGCCGGACTTGCAGGACGAACCGCTTACACCGATTGATTTTTGCAAAGAGCTGCAATCATTAATGCTGTTATTTCAAGACAAGTTGTACGATGTAGAAGTGGAAATGGATCTGCGTAATCCGGGAAGCCGGATTCTTGGGAAGAAAAACCTGTATTTAAAAGCATTTTTTAATTTAATCAAAAATGCTTTAGAAGCCATTCATGAAAAGGGAAAAATAAAAATTAGCCATTACTGCGACAACCAATGGGTGTATATTAAAGTGGCAGATACAGGCGTAGGAGTGCCAGAGGAAAAGCTTTCTATGCTGGGAACGCCTTTTTTTTCAAGCAAATCAGATGGAACGGGGCTTGGCCTGACACAGGTATATACAACAATTCATGAACATGGCGGGCATATTTCGGTTGAAAGCCGCCTTGGTGAAGGAACGACTTTTTCTATTCGACTGCCTATATCCCACTGAAAAAATGAAACGCCTTTGCACAGCATGCAAAGGAATAAAAAAGCCGTCCACATACTGGACGGCTTTTTTATTGACACCCGTTTATGCCACACGATGGTCCGTTCATAAGCAGTGTCACTTTTTTCTTTTTCGGTTTTTGTTCTTGGTTAATGAGTTGTTTAAGTGCTTCTTTTACGGGAACACCAGATAATTTCGTACAACCGGCGATAAGAGCAGGTACGCTTGTCACATTAGCTTCATTATGGGCACGGTCCAGCTCATTTTTATGTGTTTCTTCATACAGGCGCTGTTTGAGCGCTTCCTCATATGCCTGCTGATCCAGGCCAATTTCGGCAGCCAGCCGGGACAGCACTTCTACTTGGCCGATGTTTTGCTGCTCCTGAAAAAAAGCGTCCATCAGCCGGTCCGTGTATTCACGTGCTTTGCCGTGCGCCTTTGCAAAATAATATCCTTCAGACGCAAGGCGGGAACTGGGATACGGCGTTACATCCGGCAGAGTAATAGGAATAGCCATTTTTTCTGCGAGCGGATAAACAGTTTCTTTCCAATACAGAATGCGTTCTTCCTTTTGAAGGGTATCAGCTTGCGCAGACTGGTCGAAAGGGATCCATTGAATATCTATATCATCTTTTTCTTTAAGGACTTCATAGAGTGACTGTTTTGCCAAAAAGCAAAGCGGGCAGACGTAATCAGAATATACGCTGATTTTTACCGTCAAAGCGACCTTCTCCTTTCTTCTCCCTTTGGGCTGATTATATAGCGTTGGAGCACGTTCGTCTAACAATCTGCATTTTGTGCATTGTTTCACGTGAAACAAAAAAGACGCCGTACAGGCATCTTTTAAACTTTCTTTATTCAGAAGGAGGCTTTATGCCGCTGCGTCTGCGTTCTTCTTCTTCCGCAATAATCTCATTGTCTTCTGCGTTATCGCGTGTTACTTTCTGCGTCAAAATAGCACCGACAGCCACAAGAATCATAACGGCAATATAATAGCCTTTTTCATTCAGCTCCATATCCGCATTAAAAAGACCGATCGAAAACAAAGCAACACCCGCAATAAAAGTAAAGTAAGCCAAAAACGTAAAAGCAGGGGTATTTCTTCTTCGGTATCGCTGCATGCTGTCTCCTCCCTTAGTTTTATTAGCACCAGATACTAATACTATACCATAATTTGAAGAAAAGAACTATAAATGGAAAATGTCAACCAAAAAAGCCTCTATGTTAAAATAAAGAGAACAACAAAGAGATTGAAGACAAAAAAAGCTGGAGATGAAAAAATTGTTAATCATGTTTACGATGTTATTGCTTGGCATGCTGTTTGGCTTTATCGGAGCGGGCGGAGCGGGATTTGTTATTGCTGTGCTGACTCTTTTCTTCAGTGTGCCGATTCATATGGCGCTTGGGACCTCTCTTGCGGCGATGGCCTTTACAAGTGTATCTGGCGCCTACAGCCATTATCGAGAAGGAAATATTCATTTGAAAGTCGGCCTGATTATCGGCGCCTTTGCGGCAGCCGGCTCATTTGGCGGTGCTAAAATCGCGGCTGTTATCCCGGAAGAATCTCTCCACTGGCTAACAGCGGGCATGCTGTTTTTGTCCGCTTTTTTGCTTTTTGTAAAGCTGTTCTTTTTAAAAGACACGTCCAAACATTTAGATGAGAAAAGTCATGTTATTTGGATGAAAAGTATTTTCCTTGGATTGCTTGCGGGTACTTTGTCTGGTACGTTCGGCATTGGATCTGCTCCATTTATTCAAATTGGCTTAATGGTCCTGCTTCATTTAACGATCCGACAGTCGGTTGGAACGACAATGCTTGTGATTTTGCCGCTCGCCATTGGAGGGGGGATCGGCTATCTGTCAGAAGGCTTTATTGATTTCACATTATTGCTGAAAGTGCTTGTCGGCACGGCTTTTGGCGCTTATATCGGAGCGAAATTCACCAATATTTTACCTCAGCCTGTATTAAAATCCGCGGTTATTTTAACACCAACTATGGCTGCAGTCCTGTTATTAATGTAATCTTCCAAAAGCACTAGTCAAAAGAGCATGAAGGTTTTATAATATATTTATAAAATACATCTGAAAAAGGCAAACTACTCCGAAAGGATAGGACGCAAAGCCGTGAGCCTAACTGCTGAAAAGCATATGGTCGTCAGGTTGCCAGGCTCTCATTCTGTGAGTCTAGGCTTACAGAATGGAGGGCTTTTTGTGTTGAAAAAAATAGTCGTCTTGTTGTCCCTTTTTGTTCTTTTGGCCGCTGGAATCCAGCAAACAAAAACGGAGGCAGCCGCTGCAGGCGATCAGGCGACGTGGCTGTGGAATCCGTGGATGATTGTCAATGATGAAGCAGGAACACTTGCTTTTTTAGAAAGCAAACAGCTGAATAAAGTATACGTACAAATTGACCGTGACATTCCTGCAGGCGTGTACCGCAGTTTTATTCAAAAAGCAGCTGCAAAAGGCATGCGCATTTATGCACTGGATGGAGCGCCGTCTTGGGTAGCACCGAAAGGATATACAAGCCAAAATCAGTTGATGAACTGGCTTGGGCAATATCAAAGCGGATCAACCGCTGATCAAAAATTTGCGGGCGTTCATCTAGATGTGGAACCATATCTTTACAGCGGCTGGACATCCAATCAGGCTGGAACGATTAAATCATACCAGGCACTACTACAGCGTGCGAAAACGAGCACTGCATCCTTGAAGCTTCCACTTGAAGTGGACATGCCGTTTTGGTTTGATGAAATTCGCTACAAAAACACATATGGAGCCGGCATGCTGGCAGAATGGGTTATTGCAAATACAAACAGTGTAACCATTATGGCTTACCGCGATGATGCATCATTTATTATTGGTGTTGTAAAAAATGAGATTGCGATGGCTGGAGAATATGGAAAAGCAATTGTGGTCGGTGTAGAAACAGGAGAAACAACCGAAGGCGACAGCATCTCCTTTTTTGAAGAAGGAGAAGCTTTTATGCAGCAGGAGCTGACAAAAGTACAGTCTTACTACACAAATACACCAGGATTCAATGGAACAGCTGTCCACCATGTAGGAAGCTGGATGACGATGAATCCGTAAAATAAAAAAGGTCCGTCTTTTAAAAAGACGGATCTTTTTTTATATGTAAAAGTTCTTATTTGTTAAGTTATTTGGATTCTTGAGTAAAAACGAAGGCTGAAATTTAGCAAACACTATTTTTTTACTAAAAATTATTTTGACTTTTACTAAAAATTAATTAAAATAAAAGAAAAAGGAGGCGCTTTCATGAGGATCGAGGAAATGGGACAACGATTTGCAGACATTTTTAACAAGCCAGCTGAACGAGTCTTTTTTGCACCCGGGCGTATTAACTTGATTGGAGAACATACGGATTATAATGGCGGGCACGTATTTCCGCTTGCGATTACATTCGGGACGTATGCGCTCGCAGCCAAAAGGGAAGACCGCAGACTTCGCTTTTATTCTGCTAATTTTAGTGAACGGGGAATTGTGGAAGGATCGCTTGATGCGCTTGACTACAAGGAAGAGGACGGATGGACCAATTACCCAAAAGGCATGACAAAGCTGATGCAGGAAGATGGCTGTGCAATCGACACCGGATATGATGTTCTTTTTTACGGCAATATTCCGAATGGAGCCGGCCTTTCTTCTTCAGCCTCCATTGAAATGGCAACGGGTGTCATGTTAGAAGGACTGTTTAACTTGAATATAGATCGGATCGAAATGGTGAAAATCGGCCAAAGGGTTGAAAATCATTACATTGGCGTCAACAGCGGCATTATGGATCAATTTGCGATTGGAATGGGGAAAACAGGGGCAGCGATCTGGCTTGATTGTGAAACGCTTCATTATGAGTACGCGCCAATCGAGCTTCCGAATGCAAGCATTGTTATAATGAATACGAACAAGCGCCGTGAGCTTGCTTCGTCTAAATACAATGAGCGGCGCAGTGAATGTGAGGAAGCGTTAAGCCGGCTTCAAAAACGAATGGATATAAAGTCGCTTGGCGAGCTGACACCGGACCGATTTGAGCAGAACAAAGCAGTCATTGGTGATGCTGTTTTAGAAAAACGTGCCCGTCATGCGGTTTATGAAAATGCGCGGACGATTGAGGCGCTGAACAAACTCAAAGAAGGAAACGTGGAAGCGGTGGGCCGGCTTATGAACCAATCGCATGATTCGCTCGAACAAGATTATGAGGTAACAGGAAAAGAGCTTGATACGCTCGTGCACACAGCGTGGAAGCAGCCCGGCGTAATCGGTGCGCGCATGACAGGCGCCGGATTTGGCGGCTGTGCTATTGCGATTGTGAACAATGAAAATATCGAATCATTTGTCAGTGAAGTTGGAAAGCGGTATGAGGAGGAATGCGGCATTCGTGCCGAATTCTACATGGCTCATATCGGCGGCGGTGCGCGCGAACTAGTTAAGGAGGAAATAGGATGAGTATAGCTGTAATAGGTGGAGCAGGGTATGTAGGATCCCATGCGGTGCGGGCTCTCTTGGCGCAAAAGCGGGATGTTGTGGTAATTGATAGTCTTGAAACAGGTCATGCGGCTTCCGTGCCGGACGGTGTTTCCTTTCACATTGGAGACATTCGAGATCGTCAATTTTTAAATGATGTATTCGAGAAAGAACAGGTTGAGCAGGTCGTTCATTTTGCTGCGAATTCACTTGTAGGGGAGTCAATGGAAAATCCACTCAAGTATTATGATAATAATGTATTTGGCACGCAGGTGCTGCTTGAAACGATGACAAAGCACGGAGTGAAGCATATTGTTTTTTCTTCTTCCGCTGCTACATATGGAGAACAAAAAGAAATGCCCATCACCGAAAAAGCGCCGAATGATCCAACAAGCGCATACGGGGAAACAAAGCTGGCGATGGAACGGATGATGAAGTGGTGTGATGCGGCACATGGCATCAAGTTTGTTTCACTGCGGTACTTTAACGTGGCCGGCGCGAGCGAATCGGGTGTGATTGGGGAAGACCATGATCCGGAAACACATTTGATTCCGGTCGTCCTGCAGGTAGCCAATGAGCAGCGGGAATATATCACGATTTTTGGAGAGGATTACCCAACAGAAGACGGCACGTGCATTCGCGATTATATCCATGTGGAAGATTTAGTGGACGCGCACGTTTTAGCGCTTGATTACTTGAAAGCGGGCGGCGAGAGCAACATTTTTAATCTAGGCTCCAATCAAGGGTTTTCTGTGAAAGAAATTGTGGAAGCAGCACGTGCGGTAACTGGGCATCCTATCCCTGTGGTCATCGGCGAAAAGCGTGCGGGAGATCCGGCTGTTTTAATCGCTTCTTCTGAAAAAGCGCGGACGCTACTCGGCTGGTCGCCGTCCCGGACAGATATTTCAACAATTATCCGTGACGCCTGGAATTGGCATGAGCATCATCCACATGGCTACAAAGGAGCGGCTCGTTTATGATTTTTGCTTATGTAGAGGAGCTTATCCGAAAAGCCTGGCAGGCCGGGCTGATTGAAAAGCGCGACCAGGTGTATGCAAGAAACCGGCTGCTCGCTCTGCTCAAGCAAAACGATTTTATTAAGCCGGAGGAAAACGTATCGGCACTGACCATTCCAGAGCTTGTAGAACGGCTGACAGAAGAAGCTGAAGCGAAGGGGATCGTGCCGCCGTTCCTAGAAGATAAAGAGATATTTGCAGCGGATCTTATGAATATTTTTGTATCCAAGCCATCGCAAATCGCTTATTCTTTTTGGGAACGCTATTCGGATGACCCGCAGCAGGCAACAGACTTTTTCTACAGCTTGAGCGAGGCGTCCAATTACATCCAGACAAAACGGATTGCCAAAAATGTTTCGTATAAAGCGGCAACGGACTACGGTGAACTGGATATTACGATTAATCTATCGAAGCCGGAAAAAGATCCGGCTGAAATTGCCCGGGCGAAACTGCGTCCGGAGCCGGAAACGCACTATCCAAAGTGTCTTTTATGCGTGGAAAACGAGGGATACAAAGGGCATGCAAACCATCCAGCCCGCGCCAATCACCGGATTGTACCGGTAACGCTTGGCAGTGAGGAATGGTTTCTTCAATACTCTCCATATGTGTACTACAATGAGCATTGTATTTTGCTTTCAGGTGAGCATCGTGATATGAAGATTGACCGGGCCGGGTTTGACCGCCTGCTCGATTTTGTCCATCAATTTCCGCACTATTTTGCCGGGTCTAACGCCGACCTGCCGATTGTCGGCGGCTCGATTTTAACACACGACCATTACCAGGGCGGCCGCTATGAATTTGCCATGGCAAAAGCAAGAGAGGAACACGTTTTTTCAATGAAACAGTTTCCGTCCGTACACGGAGCCACACTGTATTGGCCGATGTCTGTGATCCGGCTGAAAAGCGGAGACCGCAGCGAGCTGGCAGCGGCAGCTGAATACGTACTCTCCACATGGAAAGCATATGATGATGAAGCGTGCGGCATTCAGTCATGTACGGGGGATACTCCTCACAATACGATTACACCCATCGCGCGAAAACGCGGCGCCTTCTTCGAGCTCGACCTCGTGCTGCGCAATAACCGAACGACGGAAGAGCATCCAATGGGCTTGTTTCATCCGCATGCCGACATTCACCATATTAAGCGTGAAAACATCGGACTCATTGAAGTGATGGGGCTTGCTGTGTTGCCGGCACGCTTAAAAGAGGATTTAGCTGAAGTCGCCGCGTTCGTGGCCGGCGGGTTAGAACAGGTTAAAAGTGAACACCGTGACTGGGCGGAAGAGCTCCGGTCAACGTATGACAGCCGGGTCGACGCTGAAGAATTTGTTCATCAGGCTGTTGCGGCTAAATTTTTACGAGGCCTGGAAGACTGCGGGGTATTTAAGCAGACAAAAGAAGGGAAGGACGGGTTTAGCCGTTTCTTGAACCGACTTTAACCGATTGGAATGAGAAAAATGGCTACCATTAAAGATATTGCTGCACGGGCAGGTGTGTCGATTGCGACAGTTTCGCGTGTGCTTAACTATGATCCGCACCTGTCTGTCAGCGCAGAAACAAAACAAAAAATTTTTGAAGCCGCCGAACAGCTTGATTACAAAAAGCGGCGTGTTTCAAAAAAAACCCCTCAAACGACGGCAGCGCTCGTTCACTGGTATACCGAGGAAGAAGAGCTGAATGACTTGTACTACAGGTCGATTCGTCTCGGTATTGAGAACAGCTGCCTTGAATCCGGTCTTCAATTGAAAAAAATGTTGTACAATGAGCTGGAGCAGCTGGACAGAGAGGAAATCGAAGGCATTATCGCAGTCGGTAAATACAGCAGTGCCCAGGTTGAGCGGCTGAGCGAGTGGTCAAGCCGAATCGTCTTTGTTGATTTTTCACCCGAAGACGAAGCGTTCGACAGCGTCATTACGGATTTCTCGCGTGTAACAGAAAAAGCGCTCACCCATCTTTGGGAGGAGGGCATCGGCCGTATCGGCTATCTTGGCGGCCGGGAGCAGTTTGAAGACAAATCTGGTATGATCACGGACATGCGTGAGCAGACTTACCGTGCCTTCCTGCAGGAAAAAGGAGCTTTTGCTGAAGAAGATATGCTGGTTGGAACATACAGCGCGGATGACGGGTACCGGCTGATGAAAAACTGTATTGAACAGCGCGGCGAAAACCTGCCGGAAGCCTTTTTTGCGGCAAGTGATACGCTCGCGATCGGGGCACTGCGGGCGCTGCATGAAGCACACATTCAAGTTCCGGAGCGCGTCGGCTTAATCGGCGTGAATGATATCAGCGTATCGAAATATATGTATCCGCCGCTTACGACTGTGAAGGTGCATACAGAATGGATGGGAAAAATCGCTGTAGAGCTTTTGCTTGAACAGTTGAACACAAAGCGTATTTCTAAAAAAGTCGTGCTGCCGTCGGAATTGATTGTGCGGGGCACGACAAAGTAAAAAACTCCACCATCTTATGATGGTGGAGTTTTTTCATTCGGCAAGCTTGTCCGCAAAAGCTTTTACGTAAGGCGGAAGATCCGGCGGACGGCGGCTTGACACAATATGGCCGTCAACTGTAACCGGCTCGTCGTGCCACACGGCACCCGCATTGGTCATGTCATCTTTAATGCCAGGTGTACTTGTCACATGTTTCCCCTGCAGGATGTTAGCTGAAATCAATACCCAGCCAGCATGGCAGATTTGCCCGATCGGCTTTTGGGCTGCATCCATCGAACGGACAAATTCAAGTACTTCTGGATACCGGCGCAGCTTATCCGGTGCCCAGCCGCCCGGCACTAAAATGGCGTCATACTCATCTGCACGAATATCTCCAAAAGTATAATCGGCTTCCGCTGGCACGCCGTATTTTCCAGTGTATATTTTTCCGGCTTCCTTGCCGACGAGGTGTACAGTCGCTCCTTCTTCCCGAAGCCGCAGAATCGGATACCAAAGCTCTAAATCTTCGAATTCTTCTTCTACAAGCGCGATGACTTTTTTGTTTTCCAGCCGCATCAAAACGCCTCCTTTTTTCTTTAGTGTAACAGAGGAATGGCGTGGGTAAAAATGAAAGCATCCATCTATCTTTGTGCATGGGAATTAAAAAATCAGAAAGTCCAATGGTGGCAGAAAAAATAGCGGGCAGCTTTTATTATAGTTTGAGAGCGGGGTGTGTTTAAAACCGGTTCTTTTTCCAAAAAAAAAAACAGCCAAATAACATTGGCTGTTTTTTTTATTGGATAACTTCATTTTCGGTTAATTCAATATGACCTTCACCCCAGGCACACATTGCATCTAAAATAGGACGGAGCGACCAGCCATAGTCTGTTAAGGAATAAACGACCTTTGGCGGCACCTGATCAAAAACAGTCCGGTTCACAACCCCGTCTGATTCAAGCTCACGCAGCTGCTGCGTGAGCATTTTTTGCGTGATATTCGGCATTAACTTTTTAAGTTCGCTTGTCCGTTTTTCCCCCTTGATCAAATGGCACATAATGACTACTTTCCACTTTCCGCCGATTACATCAAGGGTTGCTTCTACCGGAATATTGTAAGCCATATGCTTTCCTCCTTTATACAGGCACTTTTAAGTACCTACATTACTTTAAAGTGCGTACTTTTCTTTTGGATTGAGTGCACCCATAATAACATACACAGGAACGAAACAAAAGATCTTAAAAGCTGGTAGATGCTTAAACGTTCCTACAGGATAAAAAGGTGCGTACCTTTTATTTGGATAGCTGCTATGCAAAATGGACGTACAGGAAAACGGCTGGGCCCGCCGTTTTTAATAAAAGGAGGAAAAAAGATGAGTCACACTGTTCAAGCGGCTGTTAAACAGGAAGCCGCTTCAACAAACAGTCGATTTGCTTTATGGGCATTAGCCGTCAGTGCCTTTGGAATTGGAACCACTGAGTTTGTACCGGTTGGATTGCTGGCCTCTATTGCAGAAGATTTAAACATCGGGATTACGCTGGCAGGGTTACTTGTTTCTGGTTATGCGGCCGGCGTAGCAATTGGCGCCCCGGTGCTGACCGCTTTAACAAATCGATTAAACCGAAAAACACTGCTTATGTCTTTAATGGTGCTATTTATTACAGGCAATGTAGTGGCTGCTTTGTCCCAGTCATTTGAATTGCTGCTTGCAGCACGGTTTATTACGGCTTTTTCACACGGTGTTTTTTTCTCGATTGGATCAACGATTGCGGTTCAGCTCGTACCGCCGCATAAAAAAGCGAGTGCGATTGCCCTCATGTTTACCGGTTTAACCGTTGCAACTGTAACAGGTGTTCCGCTTGGCACATTTATTGGGCAGTCGTTCGGCTGGCGCGCTACGTTTTGGGGAGTGGCCTTGCTTGGTGTAGTTGCTGTTGTTGCAAGTGCACTGTTGATTCCGAAAAACTTAAAGCAGTCACAGCCGGCAAAATTTGGGGATATGCTGCAGCTTGTCACCAACAAGCGAATTCTGCTTGGCCTGGCGATTACGGCTCTTGGATACGGAGGCACATTTGTAGCTTTTACGTATTTAACACCGATTTTACAAGATGTGACAGGTTTGAAGCCAGGTCTGGTCAGCATTGTTCTTCTCGTATATGGAGCAGCTGTGGCGGTTGGAAATGCGGCCGGCGGGCGTTTGGCCAATCATCATCCTATTAAAGCGTTGTTTTGGATGTTCCTTGCGCAGGCCGCCATTCTTGTGGCCCTGTCCTTTATGATTCCGTTTAAAGCGGCTGGCCTGATCGGAGTTGTTCTGATGGGACTGCTTGCGTTTATGAATGTACCAGGCCTGCAGCTGTTTGTCGTCCAGCTTGCGGAAAAATATGTTCCATCCGCAGTGGATGTGGCTTCTGCTCTGAATATAGCCGCTTTTAATATTGGTATTGCGGCCGGCGCGACAATAGGCGGCTTTGTCGTGGATTCGATCGGATTGGTCCATACCCCGTGGATAGGCGGCGTAATGGTAATGCTTGCCGTTTTGTTAACCGCGGTTTCATTGAAACTTGAGAAATCATAACGTGAATGAAAATGATGAAGAGAAACGTAGAAAAGAAAAAAGATGGAGGAGAAAATAAGTGAATAAACAAAGTACCTTTCAATTAAACCATGGAGAAAAACAGATGCCCTGGCTGGGCCTGGGGGTTTTTCAAGTAGAAGATGGAGAAACCGTTGCAGCTTCTGTAGAGGAAGCCATTGTACAAGGATACCGCCACATTGACACGGCGGCTGTTTATGAAAATGAAGAGGGGGTTGGAGAGGGAATCCGCCGCGGTATGAAACGTGCCGGCATTACCCGCGATGAGCTGTTTATTACCTCCAAGCTGTGGAATGCTGACCAGGGATATGAACGTGCGCTGGAGGCTTACCGGGAAAGTACAGCACGCTTAGGGCTTGATCAGCTTGATTTGTACTTGATTCATTGGCCGGTTGAAAATAAATTTACAGAGAGCTGGCGGGCGCTTGAAGACTTATATAAAGAAGAAAAAGTCGGCGCCATTGGGGTCAGCAATTTCCAGATTCATCATTTAGAAACATTGCTTCAAACAGCGGAGATTGTTCCGGCCATCAATCAGGTGGAACGCCATCCCCGGCTGGTGCAAACGGAGTTATTCAAGTATCTGACAGAGAAAAACATTCATCCTGTAGCATGGGCACCGCTGGCACAGGGAGGCATTTTCAATGAGCCCGTTTTAGTCGGAATGGCCGAAAGCCTGGGGAAAACGGTGGCGCAAGTTGTCCTTAAATGGCATTTGCAAACGGGATGGGCCGTGATTCCAAAGTCTGTTAAAAAGCATCGTATTTATGAAAATGCGGACTTGTATGGCTTTGAACTGAATGAGGAGCAAGTGAAGACGATTAACGAAATGGACCAGCATCGCCGAGTAGGGCCGGATCCTGATAACTTCGATTTTTAAATGAACATTATATTTAAAAGAACCAGCCTGAAATGTGCTCAGGCTGGTTCTTTTTTATCTGTATACTTTCTCTAAATCATGAAGCTTTCTGTCTAATATAAAATTGCCAAATGGAATAAACGCGACAATGACTGACAGAATAGGCCAGATCAGCTTCCAGCGTGTTTTCAGTGTCACATAAGCAATAATGACGCAGTATGTAATAAACAGGGCGCCATGGATAGAGCCGACGATACGGACAGCTTCTGGAATACCAAGCCAATATTTCATCGGCATGGCAATAAACAGGAGAACGAGCAGCGAAATGCCTTCAAAATAGCCTGCGAGCCGCAGTTTGCCAACGGATGTTTTTAACATAAAAGCCTCCTAAATATGAAGAAGATCGTTTCTTTAAAGATAACGGATACATCCTTAAATTTCATCCCTTTTTATAGATGTTCATTAGATTGTCGTCTTTTCACTAATGTATAAAATAGAAGTGGAAAAGACAGGGATTGTTGAAAAAGAAAAAATAGTGTATTCTTTTAATTAATAATGATAATCATTATTAATTAAAAGGAGGGTCATCATGCCTCAACATGATCTGTATGACGTAACAATTATTGGTGGAGGTCCGGCTGGGTTATACGCGGCTTTTTATAGCGGTTTAAGAGGAATGAAAACGAAAATTATTGAATATCAGCCGAAGCTGGGCGGAAAAATTCATGTATATCCTGAAAAACTGATTTGGGACATTGGCGGCTTAACCCCTACTACCGGTGAACAGTTGATTGGGCAGTTAACAGAGCAGGCGATGACATTTGATCCGAAAGTGATCTTAAATGAAAAAGTGGAGAGCATACACAAAACGGATGACGGCTTCTTTGAGCTTGCTGCTGCATCGGGAACCATTCACTTTTCCAAAACGGTGATTGCCGCTGTTGGAAGCGGTATATTAAATCCACAAAAGCTGCCGATTGAAGGAGCAGAGCGGTTTGAAGTCACCAATTTGCATTATGTGGTGCAGTCATTGAAAAAGTTTAAAGGAAAAACAGTAGTGGTATCAGGAGGGGGCAATTCAGCTGTCGACTGGGCGAACGAGCTGGCTGCTGTTGCAGAAAAAGTCTATGTCGTATATCGGGGCAGTTCCTTAAAAGGCCACGAAGCACAAGTTCAACAGCTGCTTGACAGTTCGGCCATCTGCTTGATGAATGAATCGATTACGAAGTTAATAGCTGCACCTGATGGAAGCCGAATTGGAGAAGTGGAGCTGACCAACAGTGTCACGATGGCGAAAACCATTTTAGCGGCAGATGAAGTGGTTATTAATCATGGCTTTGACCGGGATGCTTCTCTTTTGCAAAACAGCACCTTAAATGTCGAGCTTAAAGATGATTTTTATGTAGCGAGCCAGCCATCAGGCGAATCGTCCGTACCGGGCTTTTTCGCAGCAGGTGATGTGCTCAAGCATGAAGGCAAGCTGCATTTAATTGCCGGCGCTTTTCAGGATGCCGCCAACGCGGTAAACAGAGCCAAGCAATTTATTGATCCAGCTTCAAGAAGCAGTGCTATGGTTTCGTCCCATAATGATGTATTTAAAGAAAGAAATAAACAAATCGTGCAGGCAATGATTCAATAAATAAAAAACCAGCTTTTTTTTAGCTGGTTTTTTATTTTTCTCTTAAAAAGGCTCCCACGTTAGATTTTTCGCTTCGGCGAACCGGTGCTCAACTTCTTTCCAATTGACCACTTTCCACCAGGCATCTACGTATTTCGCGCGTTCATTTTTGTATTGCAGGTAATAAGCATGCTCCCATACATCGAGCGGAAGCAGCGGCACTACATCCCACTGGCTCAGGTTTTGGTGCTTTTCAGCTGTTAAAATCTCGAGGCGGCGGGAGCGCGGGGACCAGACGAGAATGGCCCAGCCGACACCTTCCACGTTTTTCGCCGCTTCTGAGAAGTGCTTCTTAAATCCATCAAAACTCCCAAAAGAGTTTGTTATAGCTTGATTCAGCTCTCCTGCCGGGAGGCCGCCGCCACCCGGGGTCATGACTGCCCAAAAAATCGTGTGCAAATAGTGGCCGGCACCGTGAAAGGCGGCTTCCCGCTCCCAATGTTTAATCAAGCTGAAATCGCCGCTCCGGCGTGCTTTTTGCATTTCTTTTTCGGCTTTGTTCAGCCCGTCCACGTAGCTTTGGTGATGCTTATCGTGGTGCAGCCTCATAATTTCCTCAGAAATCACCGGCTCCAGGGCATTGTAAGCATACGGAAGTGGAGGCAGGCGGTGCCCTCCGATCGGCACAGGCTGCTTCGGCTTCGATTCATCTTTTTCCTGTTTGGCAGGGGACGACGGCTGTAGTAAGTGGGGAAGCTGATTGTATAAAGCAGCAGCCTGGCTGCTTAGAGAGAGTGGGTCAACCGGATGTTCTTCTTCTGCATTCTTTTTTAAGGAAAGAAAAGCTGCTTCCCACTGATCTAGTGCTTTTTTATCAGCCGCCACCGCTTTTTCTCGAATAGATTTCCATTGCTGCTCTACATGCTTGCACCAATTTAGCAGAGTTGCCCGATACGCTTTTTCATGTAAAAACACTGCCTTACCTCCTTCATTTGCCTGTTAACAGGGTATGAATAGGAGGAGGGCAGTGTTCACGTAACAGCCGTTCTTTACTTGTATCTGGTCTTCATAAGACGCATAGAATTTAACACTACGATTAAAGTGGAGCCGACATCCGCAAATACAGCCATCCAAAGTGTAAGCCAGCCTGGGACGATCAGCAGCAGAGCCAGCAGTTTCAAGCCGAATGCAAAAGCGATGTTTTGCTTAATAATCTGGAGCGTTTTACGGCTGAGCGCAACCGTATAAGGGAGCTTCTCTAAATCATCCGCCATTAAAGCCACATCCGCTGTTTCAAGTGCTGTGTCTGTTCCAGCGCCGCCCATCGCAATGCCAACTGAGGCACTGGCAAGAGCAGGAGCATCGTTAATGCCATCGCCAACCATCGCCACATGGCCGTACTGGGCACGAAGAGACTTAATGGCATCCAGCTTGTTCTCCGGCATTAATTCTGCCTGCACATCGGTTAAGCCAAGCTTTCTGCCGATGGAAGCCGCCGCTGCATCGTTATCACCTGTCAGCATCACTGTTTTTTGAATACCCAGCTTAGCGAGTTTTTCTAAAACCGCCAGGCTGCTTTTCCGAACCTGATCAGCTGCGGCAATATAGCCTTTTACTTCTTCATCCGTTCCAACCAGCATCACCGTCTTTCCTTCCGCCTGCAGTGCCGAGATCGCTTCCCGGACTTTTTCCGTTACAGCAGGACCATCCTCAAAAAGAGCCGGGCTGCCAATGTAATAAACGGTTCCGTTTAAAGAAGCTTTCGCACCTTTACCGGTAAGAGACTGAAAATCATGGGCTTCAAGCAGCGATACTTTTTCAGCAGCCGCTTTGCGTAAAACAGCGGAAGCAAGGGGGTGCTGGGAAAACGTCTCAAGAGAAGCGGCGACGGATAAAAGCTCCTGCACGCTCATGTCGGAAACGGAAGCAATGTCGGTTACCTCGGGCTTTCCTTCAGTTAACGTGCCGGTTTTATCAAAGGCGACTACTTTTAAACGTCCTGTTTCTTCCAGGTGAATGCCGCCTTTAATTAAAACACCGTTTTTCGCTGCATTCCCAATCGCTGTGACAATGGCAACCGGTGTGGAAATCACCAGTGCACACGGACATCCCACGACAAGAACCGCAAGGCCGCGGTAAATCCATTCCTGCCAGTCGCCCCCCGTAAACAAAGGAGGCAGGACAGCGACCAGGAAAGCAATGGCCATAATGGCCGGCGTGTAATACTTGGCAAAACGGTCGACGAACGCCTGAGAAGGAGCGCGTTCAGCCTGGGCTTCTTCAACTAAGTGGATAATTTTAGCGATTGTTGTATCTTCGGCAAGCTTTGTGACGCGTACTTCTAGAAATCCTTCTTCATTGAGGGAGCCGGCAAACACTTCATCGCCTTCTTCCTTGGACACCGGAATGGATTCACCGGTAATCGCCGCCTGGTTAATGGATGAACGGCCGCGAATAACCTCGCCATCCATGGCAACCTTTTGTCCAGGCTTCACGATCATAATATCTCCGATTTGAATATCTTCAACAGCCACTTCAAACTCACTGCCGCCCCGTTTAATCAGCGCAGTATCCGGTGCAATATCCATAAGAGAGCGGATAGACTGGCGGGCTTTGTCCATTGAGTATCCTTCCAGCGCTTCACTTAGGGCAAAGAGAAATACAACAACAGCGCCTTCTCCCCACTCGCCAATAATTGCTGCCCCAATAATGGCAACGGTCATTAATGTTTTCATATCGAATTCAAAGCGGATTAAATTGTTTAAGCCGACTTTGAATAAATCGAAGCCGCCGATTAAAATGGAAAGCGCAAAAAGAGTAATGGTTACGATACTACTTTCGCCGGCGGAAAAAGTGGAAATATAACCGAAGAGCAAAAAGAACAGCGAAACGATCGTGTTTTTATTTTCACGCTTTTGCCAGAATGGAACTTTTTCTTCCTTGACCTTTTCGCGCTCGGGGTATACTTTGATTCCGTCAAACGCACCGGCGGCTTCAAGCTGTTCAACGGACGCATCGCCGATAATCGCTACTTTCGATGCGCCGAAATTCAGCTGGACATCTTCTACCGTTTTAATATCACGGATATTTTTTTCAAACTTGGCCGCGCAGTTGGTGCAGGACAATCCCTGAAGCCGGTAAACATGTTTCCTTTCCTCACTCATTTTCCTCAGTCCTCTCTGGAATGCTCAAGGGCAATGCTGACAAGCTGATGGACGTGGTCGTCTTTAACAGAGTAATACACCATTTTTCCTTCTTTCCGATACTTGGCGAGTCCCATGTTGCGAAGCAGGCGTAAGTGGTGGGAGGCGGTAGCGGTAGTAGAACCAATAATTTGCGCCACATCGCAGACACACAGCTCTTCTTCGAGCGTCAGCGCGTATACGATTTTTAAGCGGGTGGCATCAGACAGGGCTTTAAACAGCAGCTCTACACCGGTTACTTCATCTATTTTCGGCTGGACCCGGCTGACGACTTCTCCATTGAAACAACTTGTTTCACAGGCATCATTTAGGGACTTTACGGTTGTTTTCTGGGTCATTTCAGCACCTCATTCAAATAGTTGTTTGATTGTATATTTTTAGTGTATGCTGGAGGTGAAAAAAAGTCAATTTCACATTCAAATAAATGTTTGAATGTGAAGCGAAAGCCGGAACCAATCAAAAGAAAGTGTGAGAAAACTGCTGTATACATGGATGATGTTTTTATTAGCTGGAGCAGCTGAAATTGGCGGGGGTTACTTAATTTGGCTCTGGCTGAGAGAAGGAAAACCGTTCACATGGGGAATCATTGGCGGTGTGGCCCTTGTGCTGTACGGCATTATCGCCACCTTTCAAACTTTTCCATCATTCGGACGCGTGTATGCGGCATATGGCGGCGTATTTATCGTGTTATCCGTTTTGTGGGGATGGGGTGTCGATAAAAAAACGCCGGATGTATATGACTGGATCGGTGCTGCTATCTGCCTTGCGGGTGTTGCCATTATGCTGTGGGCACCGCGTTCGTAGCATAAGGAAACAAAAGCCGGAGAGGTATATCTTCTCCGGCTTTTGTACAGATAATCATCAGGCTGCCATCTTCCGGCATGCTTCTGCACATTTAAAGCACGCCTGTGCACATGCCTGGCAATGGTCGTGGTCGTGCTTTTGGCATTCATTACCGCACGCTTCACAAACATCTGCGCAAAGCGCACAAATTTGAGCCATAAACGGGCTGTTGCGCTGCATCGACTGCACGGCTAATGCACAAAGATCTGCACATTCGCGGTCCAGTCGAATGCAGCCTGCCATCATTTTCACGTCGTCTTCCTGCAGGCACTGGTTAAAGCAGTGATTACAGGCTTCTAAACACTCCAGGCAGGCTTGAATACAGTCATGTACGTTTTGATTCATCATTTTTCCTCCTTCTTTTGAATGGGTACAATATTACTTTAACCGTCCTTTTTTCCTTTAAACGTTAAAAAACAAACTGCATTCATTCTGCACATTTGCCCGGTACAGTTGATACAGCATGCAGGTGAACAAAAATAAAAAATGGCTTATCCCTTTGCTGGGCATATGGCTGTTAGGCAAAATAATAAAAAAATAAATCGAGCAAAACAGTTTACATACAGTAGGGGGGTATGGTAAATTAAAAACAAGGAGGCGAGGGATATGGAAGAAATGGAAACTCGTGCCTGTGGCGAATTATCTGAACGAAAAAGCCATCATTCTGAAGCAGTAAAGAAAAATTTAATTACAAGGCTGAACCGGGTCGAAGGCCAAATCCGCGGTATTAAAGGACTTATTGAAAAAGATGTGTATTGTGATGATATTATTACCCAAATTTCCGCTACGCAATCAGCACTGAACAGCGCAGCAAAAGTTTTGCTTGAAGGCCATTTGAAAAGCTGTGTAGTCGAGCGAATTCAAGAAGGCGATGAAGAAATTGTAGAGGAGCTTCTTGTGACGATTGGGCGGTTAATGAAAAAATAACGGAACGGAGCGATTAACATGGAACAAACAACATTAAATGTACAGGGCATGTCATGCGGACATTGTGTAAAAGCGGTAGAAGGAAGTGTTGGTAAACTAGAAGGGGTCGAGTCTGTTGCCGTTTCTTTAGAAAACAACCAAGTAGAAGTAAAGTACGACGAGTCAAAAGTGACACTTGACCAAATTAAAGAAGCGATCGATGACCAAGGATATGACGTCGTTTAAAAAAGTGCGTGCTGACTTCCATCAGCACGTTCTCTTCGGAAAAAAATATACCCCGTGTGGGTATTGGGAGGGAATAAAATGAGTGCCTCGCAAAAAGAAACAAACATGCAGATTACAGGGATGACCTGTGCCGCCTGTGCCACCCGGATTGAAAAAGGGCTCAATAAACTGGACGGTGTTGACCAGGCAACAGTGAATCTGGCGCTGGAAAAGTCAACCGTTCGATATGATCCGTCCAAAATAACCGAAGCTGATCTGCAGAAGAAAGTTCATGATCTCGGTTATGAGGTTGTCTCGGAAAGGGATGAATTTTCGATTACCGGCATGACCTGTGCCGCCTGCGCCACCCGAATTGAAAAAGGATTAAACAAGCTGGACGGCATTCAAAATGCGACCGTCAACCTCGCTCTTGAGCGTGCAACTGTTCAATATAACCCGTCCGTTTTATCACCGGCAGACATTATCAAAAAAGTGGATTCACTCGGTTATGGTGCCGTATTAAAAGAAGAAAGCGACAAAGAATCCGTTGATTACCGGCAAAGAGAAATCCAAAAGCAGACAACAAAGTTTGTTGTTTCCGCTCTTTTATCTCTTCCGCTTTTATGGGCGATGGCCGGGCACTTTGGTTTCACATCGAATCTTTACGTTCCAGCACTTTTCATGAATCCATGGTTTCAGCTCGTTCTCGCCACGCCGGTACAATTTATCATTGGCAGCCAGTTTTATATTGGTGCATACAAAGCATTGAAAAACAAAAGTGCCAATATGGATGTCCTTGTAGCGCTTGGCACCTCGGCGGCGTACTTTTATAGCTTATATTTGTCGTTTGAGTCACTGGGCCACAACGGCCACGCACCAGAACTTTATTATGAAACAAGTGCGATTTTAATTACGCTGATTCTGCTTGGGAAATTATTTGAAGCAAAAGCGAAAGGGCGTTCATCCGAGGCGATCAAAAAATTGATGAGTCTGCAGGCAAAAACAGCGATTGTCGAACGCGGCGGAAATGAAATAGAAATACCGCTTGAACAAGTGGTGACAGGCGACTTGATTCATGTCCGGCCTGGTGAAAAAGTGCCGGTTGATGGTATCGTTACAGAGGGACAGTCTGCTGTCGATGAATCGATGCTGACGGGTGAGAGCCTGCCGGTCGATAAACGTAAAGGTGATGAAGTGATTGGCGCTACGGTCAACAAAAATGGCTTTTTAAAAATAAAAGCCACGAAAGTCGGACGGGACACCGCGCTTGCGCAAATTATCCGCACGGTCGAGCAGGCGCAGGGGTCGAAAGCGCCGATTCAACGGCTTGCGGATCAAATTTCCGGTATCTTCGTTCCCATTGTTGTCGGCCTGGCTCTTTTAACGTTTCTTATTTGGTTCCTCCTTGTTGAACCAGGCAATTTTGCTGGGGCACTTGAGAAGCTGATTGCCGTGCTTGTGATCGCGTGCCCGTGCGCCCTTGGTCTGGCTACTCCAACATCCATCATGGCGGGTTCAGGACGGGCAGCAGAATACGGCATTCTCTTTAAAGGAGGCGAGCATTTAGAAACGGCACACAAAATCGATACGATCGTGCTCGATAAAACGGGAACTGTTACAAACGGGACGCCTGTTTTAACGGATGTGATCCCATATGAAATAGAAGAAGCCGTTCTTCTTGCGCTGACAGGTGCGGCTGAGAAACAGTCAGAACACCCGCTTGCCCAGGCAATTGTAAAGGGTATTACAGACAAAGGCATTGAATTGAAACCGGGTGAGCAGTTTGAAGCGATTCCGGGCTATGGCATTCGAGCTATAGTGGAAGGAAGAGACGTGCTGGTCGGAACGCGTAAGCTGATGAGTGAGAAAAACATCAACATACAGGACGCGGGAGAAAGCATGGCAGCTCTTGAGCGGGAAGGGAAAACCGCGATGCTTGTGGCCGTGGATGGACAATACGCGGGTATTATTGCGGTGGCAGACACCGTAAAAGAAACGTCAAAAGAAGCGGTACGCCGCTTAAAAGACATGGGTCTTCATGTTGTGATGATGACAGGAGACAACGAGCAGACCGCGCAGGCGATTGCCCGTCAGGTCGGTATTGACCACGTGATTGCAGAAGTTCTGCCAGAAGGCAAAGCGAACGAAGTGAAGAAGCTGCAGCAGGAAGGACGGCATGTTGCCATGGTTGGCGACGGCATTAATGACGCACCGGCGCTTGCCACAGCCGATATCGGCATGGCGATCGGCACTGGAACCGATGTAGCCATGGAAGCGGCCGATATTACTTTGATCCGCGGCGACTTGAACAGTATTGCGGATGCAATCCTGATGAGCAAAAAAACGATTCGGAATGTGAAACAAAACCTGTTTTGGGCATTCGGCTATAATACGCTTGGGATTCCGGTCGCCGCACTTGGCTTTCTGGCTCCATGGCTTGCCGGCGCAGCAATGGCTTTTAGCTCGGTTTCAGTTGTAGTAAATGCCTTGCGTCTGCAAAAAGTAAAATTGTAAAAAAAGAAAATTCAATGATGAGTCTATGGCCGGAAAAAAGAAAATCCGGCCGTGCTGTAAGACTTTTCGGCCCTGATTTTTATTTTCCGGCTAAAAAAGAACCTTAAAAGTGTAAATCAAGTTAGAAAGCTGCCTCTGTAAAAAGAGGCGGCTTTTTTATCGTTAAAGCTGAACGGTTTTCGAGCTGGCGGCTTTTCTTGGCCGGGCAGCGTGAAACCATTGCGCACAAAACAGAATGACCAGGATAAGGTCAACCGCATCTCCGCCGTAATACATGAGCATGCTGCCCGTTTCTCCTTGAGCGGAAGAAACACCGGCTGGAGGATGCGCATAAAGAAATTTGGATAAAATGCTGTGCCCGGCCAGTGCGAGCATAAGAACAGCAGCTCGGAAGTGAAAAGACCTGCGATGGGGCGCCGGGTCAATGCAAAGAATAGAAGCAGTAAATACGTAACCAGCCAAAAACACATGGAAATGAACAAATATATGAATCGGCACATTTTCCTGCATGTGTGCATACAAGCTGGTTGTATAAAGCAGCCAAAGTCCGCCGATGTTTAACACAAACGCCGTTATAGGATCTATGGCAAAACGAAGCAGCCGGCTTTGAAGCAGCCGGGACACGCGCCGCGCCTGCTCTACAGGCAGTGTCCGCAAAATCAGCGTGATGGGCGCGGCCAGCACCATAAAAAGAGGAGCCAGCATGCCAAGAAGCAGATGGCCGGCCATATGAGCGATAAAATTCATATGGGCTTTTTCCGCCAAAGGACCAATAACCGCTGCCAGGGAACAAAGTATGCCGCCTGTCCATAAAACAGTGCGGAAAAGCGGCCAGGACGAATAGCGGCGGCTCGAATGAAAAGCGGCCCAGACGTATAACAGGAGTGCGGCCGCAAAAGGTAAAGCGAGCCAAAGGGAGGCCGCCTGCATATGATGCTCATTGTGCATTCCGTTCACCTTTTTTCGTGCGGACAGCAAGAGCCGCTCCAATCACCATTATCAAAACGGCGGTCGTGTTCCAAACAAGGTCATACATCCATACATTTTCTACGTAACGGATTTGGTGAAGGCGCATAAGCTTGTGCTGAACAGTACCGTCGTAAAGCTGGAATATACCGGCACCCAGCAGCACTCCACCGATCCACTTTTTTAAGAGAAGCCTATTACGACGGCGCAGATCCGCAAATAGAAACAGCCCGCCTACAGTAGCGAACCAGCTGAACGCATGAAAAAAACCGTCAGAAACGAGCCCGGCGCTTGTGGTGGATTTGTCATAAAAGTGATGCCAGTGAAGCAGCTGGTGAAAAACAGCTTCATCAAAAAAAGCAACAAAGCCAATGCCAAATAAAAAGCCGGACCAGAGATTACGCCTGGAAAGATGGGAAGAGCTGCGGACTTCCTTGGATTGGACAGCCATAGAAAACTCCTTTCTGCCGTTCGTATAATCAGTCTATCTGTTTTTGTTGTACCCATACACTGGAAGGTTCATTCTTTTATACGGGAAATTATTTCTCCTAAAATGAACCATATGTCTATCAGAAGAATAAAAGAGAATGATATAATAAAAATATTCTGAAATTAAAAAGGGTGAAAAAATGGCGCTTCTTCACTGTCAATTCTACTCTGACGTTTTACAATTAAGTACATCCATGACGGTTATTCTTCCCCAGCAAACCCACTCACAGACCGGTATGCAAAGCCAAAAAAACAGCAGTAAACATCAGACACTTTATTTGCTTCATGGACTGAGTGATGATGATACGATCTGGACACGCCGGACCTCTATCGAACGGTATGTAGCACCGCTCGGACTTGCTGTGGTGATGCCGCAGGTACACCATAGCTTTTATACTGACATGGCGTACGGAAGCCGGTACTGGACGTTTTTAACAGAGGAACTGCCGGCCATAGCACAATCTTTTTTTCCGTTATCCGATGCCCGGGAGGATAATTTTGTCGCGGGGCTTTCAATGGGAGGCTACGGGGCATTGAAGTGGGCGCTGTCACAGCCGGGGCGGTTTAGCGCAGCAGCCAGTTTGTCCGGGGCAGTCGATATTGTAAGCCGGGTGGAAGAGGGAAGCCGTGACCGTTTGTTTGAGCTTGTTTTTGGAGACGGGCAGGTAACCGGCACGAAGCATGATTTGTTCACACTGCTGGAAACAGCGCAGCACGCCCTCGAAAAGCCGGCCCTGTATCAATGCTGCGGCACAGAAGACTTCTTGTATGAAGACAACCTCCGTTTTAAAGAAGCATGTGACAAAACATCTTTTGATGTAACGGTACAATTTGATTCGGGATCGCATGAGTGGGGCTATTGGGACCGGAAAATTCAAGATGTGCTCCAATGGCTGCCACTGAAAAACTAACTGCATGGGGGGAAAGCTATGTCAACAGCACGCGTTATAACGGGAATTTGGAGAAAGCATGAAGAAACAAAAGAAAATCCGAAAGAATCCTCGCTTAAAACCCGCTATTACCGGAAAAGCCGCGAGTCGCTTATTAACGACATAAAGAAGGTTGTTCAAAACGGTAAGTTTGCCGGATGGGCGCTGTTGAATGAAGACGTAGCGAGAGGAGAAATCATGCTTGAAAAAGGGGCATATGGCATGGTTATCACCATTTACAACATTACACCGATGCAATCTGCCATTGATGTCTACTGCTCAAAAGAAGGAATGCTTGGCGACTTTGGAAACAGCTATCGGTACATTCTTGAATTTTTCAACGCGCTCCGGACAGAAGCAGAGCCGGAATCCTAAAAAAGCAGCTGGGTAAAGCCCAGCTGTTTTTTTTGTGTCCTTGCATGGAGATTTAAATAAGCGCTACAATGTACGAAATTAGAATCAAAGAAAGAAGGAAGCAGGATGGCAACCATTTTAGATGTAGCGAAGAGAGCCGGTTTATCGAAAACAACCGTATCCCGTGTAATCAACAATCAAGATTATGTATCCGAAGAAAACCGTGCCCTTGTGCTGCAGGCGATGAAAGAACTCGATTATCATCCAAACCCGGCTGCCAGAAGATTAAGAGGACAGCTGACGATGACGATTGGGGTTGTGGTTCCAGCTGTTACCGACCCCTTTTTCGCTTCTTTAACCGCAGCTGTTGAGCAAACGGCGTATGAAAAGGGCTATAAAACGATGATATGCCAGAGCAGCGGAGACAAAGAAAAAGAACGGCTTTTTTTTAATCTGCTGAAAACAAAGCAGGCAGACGGTATCATCATAGCCGCTTTAGAAAACGATTGGAAGGACGTTCAGCCGTTTACGAAGCACGGCCCGATTGTACTGTGCAATGAAGATATTCCCGAACCGTCTGTTCCGGTTATTAAGTTTGATCAATTAAGTGGAACGTATGCAGGCATTAAACATTTGATTCAACAAGGGCATCAAAAGATTGGTTATTGCACCGGCGCTCTTTTTGCTGAAAAAGGAAGAGACAAGGACCGCAACCAGGGCTACCAAAAAGCAATGGCAGAAGCAGGACTCTCTATTAATCCTGCATGGATCTTCGTCGATCGGCATACAACCGAAGATGGAAAGCAGCTGCTTACTCATGTTATGAATATGGAAGATCGGCCTACTGCTGTTTTTACGGGAAGCGATGACATTGCCGCCGGCATGATCACACAAGCAAACGAGCAGGGGGTCCGCGTTCCAGAAGATCTGGCGATTATGGGTTTTGGCAACCAGCCGATAGCTCAGTGGATCACTCCGACATTAACAACAATCCAACAACCTGCTGATGGTATGGGTCAAAAAGCGACCCATGTCATATTAGAGCTTCTTCACAATAACCAGGCAGAGATGGAGCCATACGAGCTGCCGAGTGACATTATTGTTCGAAAATCTACTTAATTGCGGGATTTTTCCCCGCAATTTTTTAAAAAACAGTATGGTAACGATACCAACGCTGATTTTATAGGGGTTATATTTTTAAAAATAGTTTATTCCAATTTATTGAAAAAGGGAGTAAAAGAGCCGAAAAACCGCCTCCGGGAACGATACCACACGCGATTTAACGTGTAGTAAAATTAATTATTGAAGCATAATGCGGGTTTTGACTTGTTGGGCTTTAAAAATACATACTGTAGAGCTGGATATTCATTTTTAAAATTCCATTAGAAGATAATTTTTTGCTTATTGGTATCCAGAGTTAGTTTTTTGTGCGAAGTGTATAGTAGTGTGCAGAAGAAAGAACAAAAATCAGTCTTTGAAGAAATATATTTTCACTAGAAAATAAGATATCGTGAAAGCAGGGAGAGGATCACAACATGTATTTAGATGAAAGAAGCGCTTCTTTGCTAAAACTGCTACAACATTCTCCTATTTGGAAAATGAATGACTTAGAAGAAAAGACGGGATTAACACGCCGGCAGATCCAATACGGGTTTGGAAAAATTAATGATTGGCTTTGTTTCAATGGATATAAGGAGATTCAATATAGCCGCAGGGTCGGTTATTCTTTGCCGGCGGATCTTCAATTAAAAGAGCAGGAGATTCGATTTTCTAAAAAAGTATATACATTCTCAGAAGACGATCGAGAAAAAATGTATTATTTTATGATTTTACTGAGCAAGGATCCTTTATCGGTTTACCACTTTCAATCGCTGATGGGTGTTTCAAGAAATACCGTTTTGTCAGATATTCAGCGTCTGAAAGAAAATGCCAAAGCTCGTGGTCTTGAAATTTTGTATTCCAAGCAGGATGGTTATATCTCAAAAGGAACCGTTCGTCAAAAACGTTATGTAATTGAACATCTTGTCCATGAAGTGCTGCACCATATAAACGGTGAAATGGTTATTGATTGTATGTGGGCGGATAAGAAAAAACAGATAAGTACCATTCGAAGTGAGCTTGAACAAATTGAGAAAAAAATGGGGATCACATTTACTGATGAACAGCTTCATGAATTTACGTACTGGTTTTTATGTACAGATCAGTTTATTGAAAAAGGAGAAATATTAGACCTGGAAGACAGCTGGAATCCTCTTTTATCTTCTCGGGAATACGAAATAGTCAGCCAGCTGATCGAATCCCCTGCTTTTTATGGTGATTGGAATCAAACGGAGATTTTATATGCAACACTTCATTTGCTTGGCATGAACCGTATAAGAGATTTTTCGCTTCTTCATGAGGATGAACAAATTCGGCCTCTGTTGACCGGTATTGTAGAGGAGTTCGAACGGCTCGCGTGCGTCCATTTGCACGATAAACAGCAACTGTATAAACAATTGTATGTGCACTTTCGTCCGGCATATTATCGGATGAAATATGGGTTTTCTCAAACTAATCCATTAACTAAACGGGTGCAGGATATATATCCAGAACTTCACCATCTAACCAAAAAATCAATGCAGGTGCTGGAAAGAGAAATAAGACGATCAATACCTGAAGACGAAATTGCCTACTTTACCATTCATTTTGGCGGCTGGCTCCGCAAACAGGGAACCACGTTGGATGAACGGAAAAAAGCAATTGTTGTATGTCCAAACGGCATAGGGATTAGTAATATTCTTATTTATACTTTAAGAGAGTTATTTCCCGACATTTTGTTTTTGGACGTACTGTCCGTTCGTAAAGCAGCGGAATATCCTCTTGCTGTTGACCTAGTTTTTTCGACGGTTCATTTACGGACATCATCCACATTGTTTGTGGTTCCGCCTATTCTATCAGCAGATGACAAACATAAACTCAGACAGCAGGTCATGCAGGAATTATATGGATATGCTTTGCGGGAAATCGACCTTTCATCATTGCTGTCCATTATCTCGAAGTACGCGACTGTCCATGAGCCGGAGCAGCTGGAAAAAGCGCTGCAGGCAAACATGTACACGCATCAAGTGAATAAACATTCCTTAAAGGAGGTAGAGAAACCCGTGCTTGAAGAATTGCTGACAATGCAGACGGTTCAAATTAAACGAAATGTGGCGGACTGGAAAGAAGGCATCCGTACTGCGTCTCAACCGTTAGTCGATATTGGAACAATTGAAGAGCGATACGTTGATGCAATGATTCAAACGATTGAAGCAAACGGCCCTTACGTTGTGATCACACCAAATGTGGCGATTCCACATGCTCGTCCTGAACAAGGAGTCCGTTCTTTATCCATGAGTCTTTTAAAGCTTGATGAGCCAGTTTACTTTGCACCAGATAAACCGGTTCATCTGATCATCGTGTTAGCTGCGGTAGACAATGACTCACATTTAAAAGCACTTGTCCAATTAACTCAGTTGCTGGGTGAACCGGCCAATATTGAAAAAATGATTAAAAGCTCGAAACCAGCTCAATTGATGGAATACATTCATAAATATTCTAAGGAGGAAACAAAATGAAAATCATGGTCGTATGCGGAAATGGATTAGGAAGCAGCTTTATTATGGAGATGAACGTGAAAAAAGCGTTAACAGAGATGGGGAAAACAGCAGACGTTGATCATACTGATTTAGCTTCAGCTAAAACAGAACAAGCGGATATCTTTATTGGAGCAGCTGATATTGTCGGTCAGCTTAATGACGGAAGCCGAAAAATTGTTACGCTAGAAAACATGATGAGCATACCTGAAATCAAATCGAAATTGGAGCCACTTTTAGGATAAGTAATGAGGAAGTCGTATATAAAGGGGGTTGAAAAGCATGTTAGACGTAATTATGAATGACATTTTAGGCACGCCTTCCATTTTAGTTGGCCTATTTGCGCTTATTGGGTTGTTACTTCAGAAAAAATCAAGTGCGGATATTGTCTCAGGAACGCTGAAAACGGTAATGGGGTTTGTTATTATTGGGGCTGGAGCATCCGTTTTAACAGGATCTTTAAATATATTTAGCAAAATGTTCGATCATGCATTTAATGTGCAGGGAGTCATTCCTAATAACGAGGCGATCGTAGCTGCTGCGCAAAGTGAATTTGGTACAGCTACAGCACTTATTATGGTTTTTGGAATGATCGTGAACATTCTATTAGCAAGGTTTACACCTCTCAAATATATTTTCTTAACTGGGCATCATACACTTTTCATGGCTTGTTTAATTGCGGTCGCCTTGTCGGTGGGCGGTCTTGATGGACCTGCTCAAATCATAATTGGCTCTGTTTTGCTTGGATTATGTATGGTCATCTTTCCTGCTATGCTTCAGCCGTACGTTCGTCAAATAACAGGGAGTGACGATTTTGCGATCGGTCACTTTGGTACAATCGGGTATTTTGTGTCTGCAACGATTGGAAAATGGGTGGGCAACAAAGAAAAAACGACTGAACAAATCAAAGTTCCGCAATCGCTAGGCTTTCTGCGCGACACTTCTGTTGCGGTTTCCTTGACGATGACAATATTTTTTATTGCAGTCGCTTTATTTGCTGGTCAAAGTTATATCGAAACAGAGCTTTCAGGCGGCTCGAATTTTATTGTCTTCTCTTTTATTCAAGCAATAACATTCGCTGCAGGTGTTTATATCATTCTTGCTGGCGTGCGTATGCTGATCGCAGAAATAGTACCGGCTTTTAAAGGAATTGCCGATAAGCTGGCTCCAAATACAAAACCGGCACTTGATTGTCCGACTGTTTTCCCTTTTGCGCCGAATGCCGTCATTATTGGATTTTTATTTAGTTTTTTAGCTGGACTCTTATCCATGTTTATTCTCCCGGTTATTGGATTAAAAGTTATTGTTCCGGGACTGGTCCCTCACTTTTTTACCGGAGCAGCTGCAGGTGTTTTCGGAAACATTACAGGAGGGCGCCGTGGCGCAATGGCTGGTGCTTTTGCAAATGGAATTATTATCAGTTTCCTTCCGGCTGTTTTGCTTGTTTTGCTTGGAGACATCGGATTCGAAGGCACTACTTTTGGAGACTCTGATTTTGGTATAGTGGGTATTTTAATTTTAAGTATCATGAAATTATTTGGACTAGCTTAACGAAACTTAAAAGTGAAAATGATTTGTATTTGCCAGCAGCTTATGATGTTATAAACAAGTAAGCTGCTGGTCTTTTTATTTACATACCCTTTTTCAACGAGGTGATTCAACCATGTATAAAGCAATTGTTTTAGATTTGGATGGAACAACATTAACGGAATTTAACACGGTGAACGATACACTGACCGATTATGTGGCAGAACTTCGGCAAAGCGGCATGCTCGTGTTTATTGCTACGGGCAGGACATTAAAAGAAGCGAGGGATGTGCTGCCGCCGCTTTTTAAAGTAGACGGCATCGTGACAGCCAACGGCATGTCCGCTTTTTTAGGCGAGAAACAAATTTCACAGCACACACTGCCGCCGGAACTGGTGCAGAAACTGGCCTTGAAGGCAGGAGAATGGGGCATTTATTATGAAATTCATCCGAACGAGGGACCGCGGACGGCACTTGAGAAAGACCAGGCGTTTATGACAGAGATTGCAACAGAGCCGAAGCCTGAGGCCGTTCACGAGAATGAATGGCTGTCCCGCCAGGAAGCGGTTCAGTCTAAGATCCAGTGGACGAGTGAGCTGCATGCCGAGAATGCAGCGAAGATTTACTTTTTCAGCCGGGACAAAGCGGTAATGGATGGATGGAAGGCAGAGTTGGAACAGGTAAAAACAGATATCGCTTTTACGACTGCTTCGTCTACACACCATAATGTGGAGGTAACAGTAGAAGGAGTTTCAAAAGCAACGGGTGTGAAAAATCTGCTTGATCGCTTTCATTTGAAGAGAGAAGAGATATTGGCAGTAGGCGACGGAGAAAATGATCTGCCGCTTTTCGAGCTGGCCGGTTATTGTGTGGCCATGAAAAACGCCACGGATTTTGTGAAGCAGCAGGCAGATGAAGTAACGGAGTTTTCCTATAAAGAAGATGGATTGTACCGCTTTTTAAAGAAAAAGCTCGTCTAAAAAAATAAAGAGAAAAGCCTAAAGGAGTTTATCCTTTAGGCTTGAGAGTGTAGACAAAATAAGAAAGCAGGCTGATTGAAAACGTCTGTCTCTCCAGGAACGCCGCCGGCTGGGAAGCGGAGTGACCTTTTCGGGGTCATGAGCATTCACAGCTGGCAAGTGACGCCGAAAGCGGGCGTTTGTCAACAGCCTGAGCCTAAAGGAGTTCATCCTTTAGGCTTTTCGTGTTGGTTAAGACTGTTTGCGGAAGCGAAGTGCTGCCACAGTAGTAATAGATGCAAGCGACAAGCCGGCTCTCAGCCACATATATGGCATATTAGGCTGAGAGCCGCCAAGACCGGTTTGCGGCATTTCTTTCGGCATTGCTTCGCCGGAGAACTTATCCGGGAACTGATCCACAATAGCCGCGGATAATCCTGCCGCCGGCATGCTCATGTGGGCGTATGCTTCACGGATGGAGCTGTATGCTGTTTCATAGTCACCCGCAACGTAGGAGTCAAAAGCCTGGAGCAGCTGATCCACGTACATTGTCAAGCCTTCTTCAAGGTCTGCTGCCGGTACGCGTCCTTGTGTGGCTGTATCAAGGAAAGCGGCCTGCTCTTTAATGTACTCATCAAGGTCTGCTTTTGCTGCTTCCTGGGCTTTAATATCTTTTGCGCCTGTCGCTTTCACGTAATCCACAAAGTAGCCGATATGAGAATTCCAAATTTTTGCAAACTGAGCTCCTGCTTCTTCACCGTAAACAGATGCTACAGAGGCAGACAAGTCATCTGCATTAGCGGTCAGGGCTGCAGCAGCCTGCTCAAAGCTTTTCGCTCCATCGGCTCCGTCCTGCATCGCCATAGCAGCCAGGCCGGCATGCTCGGTAAATACAGAGTTTAATTGCGAGCGAAGGTCAATGGCTGGTGTGTTAGGATTCGAGTTTTTAAACTTGTCCGGGAATTGATCGGCAATGGCAACTGATAATGTTTCAGCAAACATGCTCATATGATGGGTGGCTTCGCGCTCATGTGTGTATGCCGTTTCAAAATCGCCTGCTGTATATGCATCAAATGCGCCGACGAGCTGGTCAAGGTGCATGGACAGCCCTTCCACAAGCGCTGATTCAGGAAGGCGGTCTTCTGTGGCTGTTGCGAAAAAAGCAGCTTGTTCTTTTTTGTACTCTTCCAATTTATCAAGTGCTGCCTGTTTCGCTGCTTCCTCCCCAGCGCCTGTCGCTTTTACATAGTCAACAAGATAGTTGATGTGAGAATTCCAGATGTCTAAAAACTGTTTTCCGGCTTCGTCTCCATAAACGGATGAAACGGCGGCAGCAATATCATCGGAGTTGGCCATAAGCGCCGCGGCCGTTTGGTCAAAATCTTTTGCACCATCTGCGCCTTTACGCATCGCTTCAACCGCTAGAAAAGCGTGCTCTGTTAAAGCGGTATCCAACGTGATGCGAAGCTCTGCTGCTGGTGTTGCTGTACTTTGTGAAGCGGCTGCTGCTTTGTTTTGATGACTCATTTCATGGTGCTGTTCACCGCTGTCTGCAAATGCGGCAGTTGGGACAACGAGTGAAAATGCAAGCGGGGCGATAAGGAATTTTTTGTTCATTTTTCTTTTGTTCAAATTAAACCTCTCCTTTTTTAACATAGGATTTGTTGTTCTTGTAATAGCTAGCGGAAGAAGATTTGGATTGGATCACTTTTTTATAAAATTTTTTAAAAAGAAAAAAAGAAAAAAGCAGCGTGCAGTAAGAAAATATTTTTTTATAGGGAGCACATTTTGCTGTTTCCGTAAGAACACAAGCGGGTATGGTGGGGGAGGGGGTGGGCCTATTGTCTGAATTAAGCCGTGATCACATAGAACAATTGTATGGAAGATATTCATTGTTAATATGGAATGTTGCTTATGCAGCTTTGGGAGATACATATTTATCGGAGTGGGTCGTTAGACTTGTTTTTCAAGAAATAAGAAGAAACCCGGATGATCTAGCAAACGAAAAAAAGCAATCTATTTATTTTGTGAAACTGTGCCGGGAAAAAATGATGTATATTCAAGCAGAGGTTCAAAAAAAAGCGTGAATGATGGCTGCCAGACAGCGGGCCTTCATTCACGCTTTTCGGTTAAGAAAGAAAAACAGCTCCGTAAATAAGTGAAGACAGGACGACCAGGCCGGGATGGATTTTTCTTTTTTCCATCAGCCAGTAGCTGCCTGCCGCCAGAATGAAAATATGCAAAGGGCTGATTTGAACGTATGAGTCGAAAAAAGCTTGAAACGCCATCACACCAAGTAAAACAGCAATAGTCGGCTTTACATAAGCGGTCATTCGTTTTACACGCGGGGAGGTCCGGTTTTTGTACAAAATGCCCATCAAAGAGATCATTAATAGAAGAGAAGGCAGTACAGTGGCCAGCACCGCCAGCACGGCACCCAGCCAGCCTCCTTCCTGGAATCCGATATAACCGCCCATCTTCGTGGCGATGGGGCCGGGCAATGCATTGCCCATTGCGAAAGCTTCGTTAAATTCCTGTACGGTCATCCACCCATAGCGGTCCACGACTTCTTTTTGAATAAGCGGGATTGTAGCTGGGCCGCCGCCGTAGCCAAGCAGATTCGTCATGAAAAATACCCAGAAAATATGCAAATAAATCATGCGGGCCGTCCTTTCTTTTTGTCAGCTGTTTTATCTTTAACCGGCTTAAAGAAAGCAAACAGCAGCAAAGTGGCAATTAAAATAGCAGGATGAATATGAAGAAACTCAATCAATAAAAGTCCAATTACAACATGAACAGCGACCGTTCCCCACTTCAAGCCTTTCATCGAGCTTTGAAGAAAATCTTTTGTCAACACGGCCAGCATGATGCCGACGACGGGCAAAACGCCCCGCGTCATTCCCTGCACCCAGGCCAGGTCTTTAAAAGCCGCTAAGGTCGTCAGCAGAAAAATCATTAATAAAATGGTCGGCAGAATGGTCGCTAAAATCGCATTGATCGTGCCGAGTACCCCGCCGACCCGGTATCCAATATAGCCGGCCATCTTTGTATTAATGGGGCCTGGAAGCGTGTTTCCAATCGCTAAAATGTCTCCAAATTCTTCATTATCCATCCATTTAAACCGCTCGACCACTTCTTTTTGAACAAGTGGGATAGTCGTCGGACCGCCGCCGTAGCCGAGCATGCTGCTGCGGAAAAAAGCGATAAAAATATCGAGCTGCTTCATAAAAACATCCTTTCTATCATCGTGGTGAAAGTGAAACACGTTCAGAAGAGATTTTGTATTGCCAAACCAATTGTATTGTTTAGTACATCTTAACATTCGGATTGTAATAAAAAAAGATAAAATGATTACGTTTCGAATAAAATCTATGGGAGATTTTCTGCCGAAAATGAACAAGAGGCTGTTTTTTTTCTTTATGCTGTTCCTATCAATTTATGAAAAGGGGTACCGTACATGAAAAAAACACATCCTGCAGTTGTTATTTTTCTTTTTTTCCTTGGCTGGGTCTTTATGTATGCAGATCGGAATATTCTTTCACCTGTTATGGGAAGTATCGGTGAAGAGTGGAGCCTTGATAAATCGCAGCTTGGCTTAATGTCAACGGTGTTTTTCGCTGCTTATGCTGCGATGCAGATTCCAACCGGCTTTTTGGCAGACAGGTTTGGCCGTGTAAAAGTGCTCGTCATTGGCTATTTAATATTCGGCGTGGCAACCTATTTAAGCGGGATGGCGGCAACCTTTCTTGTATTTTTAATGATGCGCGCGCTGACGGGGCTTGGAGAAGGAACGTATTACGGCTCCCAGTACGGCATTTCTTCTACGATTACACCTAAAAAATACCGGGGCCTTGTATCAGCCCTGATCAACAGCGGGATGGCCTTCGGTATTTCACTTGGTTTTATGGCGTCCAGTTATTTTACGTACACTTTAAATAAAGGATGGCAGTATCCGTTTTACGTGTTTGCGGTACCGACTATTATCGTTGCCATCTTAATTGCGGTTTTTGTACGGGATGACACACATAAGAAAAAAGAAGCATCAGCGGAAAAAGCAGAAAAGCTGGATATGAAAAAACTGTTTACGAAAAATCATATTCTTGTCTATGTGCTTATTTTCTGCTCGCTTTATGGATTTTTCGGCATGCTCACATGGCTGCCTTACTATTTGCAGACGGTCAGAGGCGTAGAAGCTTCCCAGACAGGCATCATTGCTTCATTGGTGCCATGGGCTTCCATTCCAGGCGCTATCTTATTTGGCTTTTTGTCCGATAAAATTAAAAACAGAAAGCCGTTGATTATTTCACTGGCGCTGGCCGGGGCTATCTGTCAATTCGCCATTCCATATACGGAAAACTACTCGCTTTTGCTTGTAGGTCTTGCCCTGTACGGACTGCTTGGAAAACTGGCACTAGATCCGGTGCTGATCTCGTATATGGCTGATATTACACCGCCTTCTATGTATTCAAGAGTGTACGGCTTTTTTAACTTCAGCGGCATGCTGTCTTCAATTTTTGCTCCCTACATTACCGGCTTTTTTGCAGATGTGACCGGGAAATTGGAGTTTGGTTTTTATTTATCAGGGGCACTGCTTATTTTCGGAGCGATTATGTTCCTGTTTACCGATCATAAAGGCAGCCAGGAACAAGAAGGCCAAGAATTTACAGAAAGTGAGAAAGTGGTGTAAAGAAGGGAGACAACAAAAAAAGAGGCTGCCCAGCAGCCTCTTTTTTATATGTGAAAATCGTTTGCTATGTGATTACAGTTTCATGCCCATTCGGCTTTTGTACCGTTTAATTAAAATCTGGCAGTCAACACTTACGACGCCCTGAAGCGGATACAGCTTTTCTGCTAAAAAGCGCTCCATCTCCTGATTGTCTGTAAAAATCCCATGCATATGAAGCTTGCTGGGACCGGTCATATGATACAAGCTTGTCACAGCCGGTTCATTTTGAAGGTGGTCAGCCACTTTTTCTAAAAATTGAGGCTCTACTTCTACATTGAAAAAAGCAGATACGTGCATACCGATCTTTGCCGGATTAATGACGGTTGTGAATTTTTCAATGACACCCTGCTCCATTAAGTTATTAATTCTGGCTTGAACAGCAACACGAGAGAGGTCCACTTGCTTTGCGATGTCCGTGTAGGAAATGCGGCTGTTTTCATGCAGAATAGACAAAATATGTTTGTCTATTTCGTCAATATTCAAGTCGGGAATGCTGTATTTTGATAACATACTCTGTCAGCTCCATTATAAAAGTAGTGCGCGTTTAGTGTATCACGATCTGTTTATGTGTATAAACTTTTAAGCAGAAAAAGACCGACCGCCAGCTTCTATCATAGTGGAACGAGAAAAAAGAATACACCCATTTGGCAGGTTTTCTGTCCATAAAAAAAGAACCTGCTCAGGCAGGTTCCAGGCTGCTGACAAACGCTCGCTTTCGGCGTCACTTGCCAGTTGGGAATGCTCATGACCCCAAAAGGTCATTCCGCTTCCCAACTGGCAGCGTTCCTTGAAAGCCAAACGTTTTCAACCAGCCTGCTTTCTAACTTTGGCTGCACGCTGTACATGCTCAGTCAGGTTCTTCTTTTTTATAAAAAGCGCTGGCGTATTTCCGGTGATGGAAGCATACAGTGGTCGCTTTTTTTGCCAAACCATTTGTACCGGTTTGCCGCCACATAATCATATACGAGATTGCGAAGCGGTGCTGGAACGGCTGCCAGGGCATAAAGCAATTTCCATGCTCCATCCAGGCGGCGTGCTACCCTTAAAGCAGCAGTTGATTTAATATAAGCCTGTCCATCTTCTACAAGCACAAAACTATCAAGGTCTTCTGGTATGTTGTGCTCTTTTAGCAGCTTTTGGCCGACATCACTTTGAAGCGATGCGTAATTAAAATAGCCTTTCGAATCACGCTGTATAATAAATTGAACGCTGGCATCGCAAAAATTACAATCCCCGTCGAATAAAACGATTGCTGTCATGATTAAATTCCTCCTCATTTAAGCAGTCTGCTCTTATTAGTCTAACCGATTTTTCCCCTCTTCAAACTATAGACCAAAATGAAGGTGATTCAGGACAAAAGTTTAATTAAAAAATACTCATTATTTTTCCGATAAAGTTTACAAGGTATCCAAAAAGGAGACTTAAGTAATATTCGCTATTTTTAGTGTTTATTTTTGATGAAAAGGAGTATATACGCATGCCGGAAAGCTGTATTGAATGCCGGGTTCCCATTCGATTTTATGAACCGGGCCGCCTGTTTATTTCAAATGAGAAAGATTGGTCATTTATCGATTTTCAAACGATGAAAGAAGCGGAGAAAAAGCTTCAAACTGTTCAGGAGAAGCAGGAAGGGACGTTAATAGGCGGGATCGGGCGTCCGGATGACGAGGCGCCGCTTCGCACCGCACCCATTGGAGAAGTGGCAGAATGGTTTTCTCACCAGGAAGTGATCCGTGTCATTGAAAAGAGCCAATTTGTCAGCTTTCTCCAGCCGATTGTTGACGCAGGCACCGGCAGCATATACGGATATGAATCGCTTCTGCGGACAAACAAAGAAGCGGCAATCCCGCCGGGCCGTCTGTTTGCTGCCGCTCAAAAGCTGGGCATGCACTCCTACTTGGATAAGCAGGCAAGAGAAAGTGCCATCATTGCCCGTAAAAAATACATCCGAAATGGACAGAAAAGCTTTATTAACTTTTTGCCTTCCACCATTTACAATCCGGAATTCTGCCTGCAGCATACGTTTCGGATTATCGAAAAATACAATGTAAATCCTGGCGATCTTGTGTTTGAAGTGGTTGAAACGGAGAAGATAGAAGATATTGAGCACCTAAGAAAAGTGCTGAATGTTTATAAGCAAGAAGGCATTAAAGTAGCGCTTGACGACGTCGGGGCCGGTTTTTCTACGATTGAAATGCTTGAGAAGCTAAGGCCGGACTACATTAAAATTGACCGTTCGTACGTCTCGTTTTGTGATCAGGACGGGGATAAACAATTATTTATTGAAAGAGCGCTGAAAACGGCGTCAAATCTGGGAATTAAAACACTCGCAGAAGGCATTGAGCGCAAAGAAGAATATGAGTATTGTCTTGCGGCAGGCATCCCGCTTGTGCAAGGATATTACTTTGGAAAGCCCTCTGCAGAACCTACAGCGGGTTAAAAGAAAAACCGTCCGGCTTAAGAGCTGCTGGACGGTTTTTTGAGTGATTGACTAAACACGAACACGCCTGCTGCTACAAGAAGAAAGCCGGTCCCTATGAAGCCTTGCAGCGGGGAAAGAGCAAGAGCACCGGTTACGGAAGAACCTGCCACCACGCCAAGTGAGAAAAAAGCATAAAAGCAGCCATACGCCCTGCCCCTGCTTTCCACTGTGACAGCGTCCACAAGCAGGGAATTAATCGAAGGAAATAAAAAAGCGAAGCCGACTCCATATATAGCCATTATGCTATGAAGAAGGACAGGCACTTCCGCCTGGCTGATAAGCAGAAGGCTCACGCCCATCATGGCCGCTCCGAACGGAAACGTTTTTTCCGGCCTTAGCCGGTCAAACAGCCGATTAACCGGAGAAAGAAAAACGACAATGGCTGTTAATCCAAACGTGCTGAGGAGCAGGCCGCTTGTCTGCGCTCCATAGCCAAGCCGTTCTACTTTAAGCGGCAGCATATAAGCAAGCACCCCCTGGGAAAACATAAGCAGAAAAGCGCCGATAAATGCTTTGCGTACGAGGGGGCTTCTGAAAAGGACAAGAAGCGGAACGCTCGCTGTTTGGGATGAAAGAGGAACAGCGGGCCGCTTTTTCTTCAGCATCACCATGGCCGCGCTCCCAAGTACCGTCATTACCACCCCTATGACGGCCAACACATATATTTCACTTGTGCGGCTGGCTAAAATGCCGCTGAAAGCTGGACCGGCAATGGCCGCTATGCCGATAAAAGCACCGGAAACAGCAGCGCCCTGGCCTTTTTTTTCATTTGCCGTATGATTGGCCAAATAAGTAAAAGCGGCTGGCGTAATGAACCCGGCAGCCAGGCCATGAACAAAACGAATGAAAAGCAGTGTCCATGCGTTTACAGCTGCCCCATAAAAAAGCAAGGCTGCACCGGTCGACAGCAGGCCGATAACCAAAACGGTAAAAGGCCCGAGCTTGTCCGTCCAAAAGCCGGACAGTATATTGCCGATTGTATTAGAAAAAGAATACATGCCAACAGCCAGTCCTATTAAGAAGGGCGCCGCACCGAGTGATTCGGCAAGCGGGCTCATAATAGGCAGCTGGGCAAAAAGGTCAAAAAAAGAAAAGAAGACAATAAGATACACAAACGCCCGCATCATCGGCCGCCTCCGTTCGATCAATCGCTCATTTTACTATAGCATGGGCCGGGAACAAAAAGAAAATGAAACAGACTCCGCCAATGGAACGTATAAAAAAATAAACGAAGGCGGGAGGCAATGAATAAAAAAGCAGAAAAAAAGCGCAAAGATAAGTGGGATACGGCCCATGTTTTGCTTGAACTCATTACTTCTGGCGGGGAACTCGTTATATACGGGATCCGGGCTCTCGTGCGCTGGTGGAATTAAAGATGGCTTTGCATAAAAGAGAAAAAGCCCTTTATTCAACGATTGTTGCTGAAGTGTTTTGAAAATACAGAGTTTAAAAACTTTACATGACGGTGAATATTTTCCTTTCGATTGGGTAATTATTACTAAAAGGCTAAAAAGAAAAGTCATGCAAAGGAAGTGACAGCCATGGGAATAGCAGCAGATCGGTGTATTTTTAAGCAGGAGCTCACGTTGTTGTACATGGACTATGCACGCTGCCACAACGGCGCTATCAAAAAACAAATTGCCAAAGACATTGAATTGCTTCAAAAAGCGATCGCGCTTATTTTATAAAAAAAAAGCATCCGGCTTTCACCGGATGCTTTTTTATTTGCTTTTTGACTTTTTAGCAGAACTGTTTTTGCCTCCGCTGGATGATGTAGCGGAAGGAGCAATAGACAGTGCTTTGTCTGCTTTCTCAAGATCGTGTGTGACCTGCTCTTCTATGTCATACGCGTGATACATTTCATTATCAATCATATACTGGGCCATTTTATCATGCAGGTCAATTGCGTTATCAAGTTCTCGACGCAGCAGCTGCTTCACTTCTGGCGTAGCTGTTTCTGTAATGGCTACGGCTAAATTTCGTACACCGGCTTTAGCCGTAATAAGAAAATCAGTCGCGATGGCCAGGTCGTCGAGTACCACATCTTTTTCACTTTTTTTTGCCATCCATGCTTACCTGCCTTTCGCTGTTTGTTTTTGGTCGTCTTCGAGCACAGATTGTAAATCTTTAATCGCTTTTTTAGAAAGCTTAATATCTTCCTTCAGCAATTTTTTTAGATTTGAATCCTTGACAAGGTCAAGCATGGCGGTGCTTTTTGTCAAGCAGGCTGTTTTAAATAAAAGAACTTCATGAACTTCCAGCTTCTCATGCATTGCTAACGATTTGGCCATGCTCATCACTCCTTTTTATTTATCGGTTGCTTTTCCGTCTAAATCATGGTGAATCGCAGTCGGAGGAACAGCCGGCATCGGTTTTTGACCTTGCGGCGCTGGATCTTTTAAATAGACATAGTCACCGGTTCCATCTGGTGCACTGCCTTTTGCCCAGCGTCCTTCAGCAGATTCCGATCCTTCTGAAAGATCCCAGAACTCAAACGCGTGCGGCTGTGCTTCCTGCTCTGCTTCTGGAGGAAAGGAGGCCGGCACGGCTACGCCGTTTTTCTCTTCCAGCTCCGCAATGGCTTCCATCCATTGATATTGGTGATAGCGGTCACGGGCGAGCATTTTACGGAATACAGCCCGGACGCCTTCGTCTTTTGTCATATGGTAAAGGCGTGCAACCTGCAGGCGTCCTTGAGATTCAGCGTGCAGATTGGAGCGCATATCAGCAAGCAGGTTGCCGCTCGCTACAATATAGTTTCCGTTCCACGGCACACCGTTTGAATTGGTTGGCAGGCCGCCAAGTCCGCTCACAAGCAAGTGCTGCGGATTCATACCGCCCATAATGGCAGCGATGGCGGGGTCTTCCGCTGCTTCGGCCTGTGCCTCTGGCGATGCCCCATCTAGAAGCTGGCTGATCAGGGCGCAAAGCATTTCCACGTGCCCAATTTCCTCCGTACCGATATCCATCAGCATATCCTTATACTTTTCTTCTCCCCGGCAGTTAAAGCCCTGGAACAAATATTGCATCATGACGGTCATTTCACCAAACTGGCCGCCGAGCACTTCTTGAATCTGGCGGGCAAGCAGCGGGTCTGGACGTTCTACTTTTACTTCAAACTGTAATTCTTTCTGGTGACGGAACATAAAAAAATCCTCCTTCAGCATCATAGAATGTTGTGTCTTTATTTGTCGTACCCCCCTTTCCTGCTCCAAAATCCTTAAGTCGAAAAAATAGGAAAAAAATCACTTGCGTAAACAAGTAATAAATTAGTTGTAATTGCATGAACATTGTGAAAGAAGGGTAACCATGATAGAGTGAAAGTGTACATAAGAATTGGAGGGACTCTGCTATGCCATTGCTTCGTTTTGATGTCATCGAAGGAAGAACTGAAGAAGAGCTGAAAGGGCTGCTTGATGCGGCTCACCGGGGGATGCTCAAAGCATTTCAAGTACCGGAACGTGACCGCTATCAAATTGTTCACCAGCATCCGGCTCATGAAATGATTATTGAAGACACCGGACTTGGGTTTGAACGCTCAAAAGATGTCGTGGTAATCAGTATTGTAAGCAAGCAAAGAACAGAAGAACAAAAACAGAAGCTGTATCAGTATATTGTGGAAGAATTGCAGGAAAGCTGCGGAATCGATCCAAAAGATGTCATGATTTCTCTTTCCATCAATGGAGATGCCGATTGGAGCTTCGGATTTGGTAAAGCGCAGTTTTTAACAGGTGATCTTTAACCTACCATCCATTTCAGATGCTTTCTGAAATGGATTTTTTAAGTGCTTTTTAAAAGCGGGTCTTGCCCTTTTTGGAGGATCGAGCCGGAAGTGGCGGGAATGACCGATCCGTATATAAATAAACAAAATCATTTATTATAAGAAGAAGTACAAACAGGCTCTATTTTGTCAGCGCTGACAAAATAGAGCCTGTTTTTTTTTAATAAAAAATCATTTGCAACCACATTTTTTTCCGAGTAAAATATGAAAAACTAGTGAGAGAATTCACAAATGCCGACAGAGCAGAAAAAAATAAAGGGGGAAGCGGCATGACAAATGCACTGAAAAGATTGATCGAAACAGCACAGCGCCCGGAGGAAGCGGATATTATTATTCAAAACGGGACAGTGGTAGACGTTTTTTCACTTGAAACGTTTCAAGCGGATGTTGCGATCAAAGATGGCTGCATTGTCGGCATCGGCACGTATCCAACAGGAAAAAAGATCGTAGATGCGTCGGGCAAGTATGTGATGCCGGGCTTTATCGATGGCCATATCCATATTGAATCAACGATGGTGACACCGTCGGAGTTTTCGCGGGCTCTTATTAAACACGGCGTGACGACCGTTGTAACAGACCCACATGAAATTGCCAATGTGGCGGGACGAGTTGGCATCGACTTTATGCTGGAGGATGCAGCCGGGACGGATGTTGATATTTTAATGAAGCTGCCTTCCTGTGTACCGGCAACCCCGTTTGAGCAGAACGGTGCCACGTTAACGGCGGATGACCTGCGCCCATACCTGCCTCACAAAAATGTGATCGGCCTGGCAGAAGTTATGGATTATCCTTCTGTTTTAAATGGAGACACAGGCATGCTTGCCAAAATTGAGATGACAACAGAAGCAAATTTAACTGTAGACGGTCATGCGGCGGGACTGCCGGATGCAGCGTTGAACGTTTACAGCACAGCCGGCATCCGCAACGACCACGAAGCCGTAACAGCAGAGGAGGCGGTTGCGCGTGTACGCCGGGGGATGCATGTTCTTGTACGGGAAGGTTCAGCTGCTAAAGACCTGCTTGCCCTCCTGCCGGCTATTCATGAGCGGAACAGCAGCCGGTTTTCTTTTTGTACAGATGATAAACATTTGGATGAGCTGGCCGAAGAAGGAACCGTTAATTTTGCGGCACGCCTGGCAATCGAGCATGGGCTCGATCCACTGATTGCCATTCAAATGGCGACGATCAATAATGCGGTATGCCACGGCTTGAAAAACAAAGGAGCCATTGCTCCTGGATACACAGCAGATATTTTGATCACGGGCAGCTTGAAGAAACTTGAGCCGGAAACGATTATAAAGGACGGCCGGGTGCTGGATCTAGCTGCTTCTAAAAGCCGCCGTGCCGCCGTGCCAGAATCGGTTCAATCATCGCTTAATATAAAGAAGGTTACGAAAGAATCCTTGCAGATTCCGCTGAAGGACGGACAAAAAGCCATGATCATCGGCGTTGTACCGGGACGGATTATTACAAATAAAATAGAAGCCGATGTAAAAGTAGAAAATGGCTTTTTCGTGCCGGATGCAGCGCGCGATCAGCTGAAAATTGTGGTGTGTGAGCGCCACCATGCAACCGGCAGCATCGGCGCAGGTATCGTCAGCGGGCTCGGACTGAAGCGGGGTGCGATTGCGTCAACCGTCGCACATGATTCACATAACCTTGTCGTAGCCGGAACAAATGATGAAGACATTTTGGCAGCCATTGAAGCGTCAGAGCGCATGCAGGGCGGCCTTGTCATTGTAGAAAACGGAAAGGTTCTGGCATCAGTTCCTCTTCGTGTCGGCGGCATTATGTCAGAAAAGCCGTATGAAGAAGTGATCGGGGAGCTGCATCACCTGCATGAACAGCTGTCTCTTGTAGCGGAGGAGTCACAAAATATTTTTATGATTTTATCTTTCCTGTGCCTGCCCGTTATTCCAAGCTTAAAGCTGACAGACAAAGGATTGTTTGATGTAGATGCTTTCCGCCATATTGAAGTAGGAATTCCGGAGTGACGTCATTTACAGAAGATGTCGTTCGTGTACTTAAAAGTATTCCAGAAGGTGTTGTTGTCACATATGGACAGGTAGCACGTCTGGCGGGAAGTCCCCGTGCTGCCCGCCAGGTAGTCCGCATTTTGCATTCGATGGGTGAGAAACATAATCTGCCCTGGCACCGGGTTGTAAATGCCCGGGGTGAAATAAACGTGCCGGGTGAAGAAGCAAAAACCGAACAGCGCCGCCGCTTAAGGGAAGAAGGCATTTCTTTTACAGAAGATGGGCGCGTCGATTGGAATAAAATAACTGAAAAAGCGGATCAGCCAAAAAAGGGCTGATCCGCTTTTTGGGCTGTTTACAAGCCTGCCCGGCAGCTCCACCCTTTTTTTGGTATAGTGGAAGTGAAAAAATATGGAAGTTGAAGTTTGGCAAAAGGGGCGCAAAAACATGAAAAAAGGGTTATTCGTTTGCTTGTACGGTGTTTTATTTACCGCTTCTGTTTATCTTTACAGCCACGTTTATTCCCGGCCAGCCGTTGAAGATGCAGGGCGTCTCCTGCCTGCGCAGGTGAAAACAATTGAACGGGCGGATGGTGAACAAACGTTGAAGAAAATTGTACAGGAAGCAAACCGTACAGGGACTCAGCTGACGATTGCAGGAATGCAGCACAGCCAGGGCGGACAGACCTACTATCCGGGAGCTGTTATGATTGATATGAAGCCTTTTAATAACGTTATTGACTTTGATCCGGAGGAAAAATGGATTACTGTTCAAAGCGGAGCGACATGGGATGATATCCAGCGGTACATCAATCCTTACGGCCTTTCCGTAAAAGTGATGCAGTCCCAAAACATTTTTACAGTTGGCGGCTCATTAAGCGTGAATGTACATGGGCGGGATATTCGGAACGAGGCCCTTATCACGACAGTAAAATCATTTCGGCTGTTAAAGCCGGACGGCACCATTATCCGCGTCAGCAGAGAGGAAAACGCTGAATGGTTTCCTTACGTGATTGGCGGCTACGGCTTATTTGGCATTATTTTAGATGTTACGCTTTCTTTGACGGAAGATGAACTGTATCAAAAAAGAACGAGAGAACTTGATTATCGAGACTACACCCGCTATTTTGGGCAGCAGGTGAAAGGAAATGAAGCGGTAAAAATGCATTTGGCACGTATTTCGGTCGCCCCTTCTTCTTTTCTGCGCAGCATGTATGTAACAGATTACATAAAAGCCCAAAATCAGGACATGCTGACAGGCTATAACGAGTTGAAGGAAGAGCGGATTGTGGCGCTGCCAAAGCTTTTCCTCGGCTTGTCCCGTTACAGTGAATGGGGAAAAGAAACGTTTTGGGATACTCAAAAGCAGTATATGCTTCAAGAAGATGGCTCACTTGAATCGAGAAATAACGTTATGCGTTCGGAAACGGATTTTATGGACTATGAAAGTGGCGAGAGAACCGAAGTGCTGCAGGAGTACTTTATTCCAATAGATGAATTTGCTTCTTATATCGATGATATGCGGAACCTTCTTGAAAAAAAAGACGAGTTTAACCTTTTGAACATTACCATTCGCTACGTGGAAAAAAATGATCAGGCTGTTCTGTCTTATGCAAAGGAGGACATGTTCGCACTTGTACTTTTAATCAATCAAGGAAAGTCAAAACAGGAAGTGGAGCAATCAAAAGCGGTAATACAGGCAATGATTGATATCACCTTGAACCACCGAGGCAGCTATTATCTGCCCTATTACTCCTTTCCAACGAAGGAACAGCTGAGGAAAGCGTATCCGCTTGCTCCTGCTTTTTTTAAGAAAAAGCAGGAGATGGACCCAAAGAAGCGGTTTACAAACTATTTTTATGAGGAGTACCAACAATGAATTATCGTCGGTTTGTCACGTCTCAAAGTCTCGTTTTAATGGCAGGGAGCATGATTTTTCCATTTTATGTTCTGCTGCTGAGGAATGTGGGGGACAGCTACTCACAGTTTGGCTGGGCGTACGGCCTTTTTGCGTTAACGTCTGCCCTCGCTTATCCGGTGATTGGAAAAGCGGCAGACCGATTAGGAGACCGGGTCCTGCTCATTTTTTATTCAATGGCCATGGCTGTGCTGCTGCTGTTTTTCCCGCTTGCCACAAGCGTATGGCAGGTATATGGGCTTCAAGTGTGCATGGGGGTGCTGGGTGCTGTGCAAAAAAACACTGAAAAAGCGGCCTTGGCCCGGCATGCAGACCAAGGTCAGGCCGGCGCCGATATAGGCCGCTATCACTTCTGGACTTCCATTGCCGCAGCCGCGGCGGTCATCTTTACCGGTTACCTCGTTGATTTTTTAACGATTGCAACCATTTTCTATCTGGCATCTCTTATGTACGTTATGAGCGGATTCATCATATGGAAAGAGCCGAAAACCGGCTGATGACATCAAACCTTTCTTGCTTATAGGTACAATGCCGCTGCCAGAACAAGCAGATGAAAGATTTGGTCTACAATAATCCCAAGCCAGCCCGATTCCGGTCCCCGGACTTTCATAATCGTCCGCAGCCACCAGGCAACGAGGGTCCGGCGGTCAATGATTACATGAGTGAAGAAAATAAAAGCGATAGCCAGCCGAGAGAGGCCGCCAAACGTCAGCCAGGAAAACAGGGAAACAATGAATGTGTATAAGAAGCAATGAGCAAGCAGTGGTGCCCATCGGGATGCTTTGTACTGGGCCATCCAGCTCGTTTGAAACAAATAATCACCTATTAAATGTGCCAGTAAAAGCAGATTAAACGGCTCCATTCCTTTACCTCACCCAACAAAATAGATTTCTATACTCTGGTAGAAAATATGATATATTTAAAAAAGTGATACTATAGATTTAGGTAATAAGAACCTTTTGTAAAGTGATTTTTTTAAAAAAGGGTGGAACGGTTCAGCAGGAGCTTTCAGCTGAAGCGATGCTTGAGATTATTTTTGACTATGCCGCAAAAATTTCTGGAGAAAATGATTTGGACACGCTGCTTGTTTTAATGGCTGAAATGGGCGTCGTCATTAAAGGCGGATTGTTTATAGGGCCGACGATCGCGGTTAATGCGAACGGCTTACTTGATTATTTTGGCCATACTGTAAATATGGCTGCACGTATTCAGCAGCAAAGCGAAGGCGGCGATATTATAGTCAGTGCCCAGGAATGGGAACGGGAATCGTTTGCCGGGATCGCGAAGGAATTTTCATTCAGTGCGAAAAGCACGCTTAAGAAATGATCTGGCATTCAAGACAAAGTGCAAATTGTGCAGCTCACGCCTATACCAGGGGCTGGTACAAGTGCGGTTTTTCAAAGCCGGATGATGGAGGGCTGATTATGGATATCAAATTAAAAGATTACATCAGCATTTTTATTCACCAAACAGATTTAAAAATCACAAACTGTGTAAAAGAACGCCTCGCCCCATTTCAGCTCGCCCCGGAGCAAAATTTAATTATGATGCTGCTTTGGGAGCGGGACGGACGGACTCAGCAGGAGTTGTCCGAGCAGCTTGAAAAGGACAAAACAAATATTACCCGCATGGTATCAAGCCTTGAGCAAAAAGGGTTTATTAAACGGGTTACCGAAGCCGGCGACCGGCGTTCCGTACGGATTTTTCTTACTGAAACCGGCACAGCTCTTCAAGATGACGTGATACCGGTTGTTGAATCCTTTCATCGTGCTGTTACAGAAGGCATTACAGCAAAAGAGCTGGAGGAAGTACGCAGAATTTTAACAAAAATGCGGACCAATATGGAATAAAAAGTCCGCACCAAATAGTTGCTATAGCAACTAAATGTGTGGTACAATCCTTTTAGTGATGAAAAGTAACAAAATAACTGGAGGAAACAAAAATGACAAACGTTTTATTTGTAAAAGCCAATTCACGCCCAGCGGACCAAGCGGTCAGCGTGCAGCTATATAATGCATTTCTAGAGGCGTACCGCGCTGAGCACCCGGCGGATACGATCACAGAATTAGATCTTTTTGCAGAAAACCTTCCGTACTACGATAACGATAAAATTAACGGCATGTTCAAATTAGCCCGTGGAATGGAATTAACGGAAGGCGAAAAAGCGGCAGCAGATCTTGTTACAAAATACTTGAATCAATTTTTGGAAGCAGACAAAGTAGTTTTCGCTTTCCCTCTTTGGAACTTCACGATTCCAGCTGTTCTTCACACATACCTTGATTACCTTGGCCAGGCGGGGCAGACGTTTAAATATACGGCAGAAGGCCCAGTCGGTCTTTTACAGGATAAAAAGGCGATGCTTTTGAATGCGCGCGGCGGTGTTTATTCAGAAGGACCAATGGCAGACCTTGAAATGTCGGCAAAATATGTACAAACCATTATGGCTTTCTGGGGCGTAGAAGATGTAAAGACCATTGTCATTGAAGGGCATAATCAATTCCCGGACCGTTCAGCAGAAATCATTGCAGACGGTATTAAGCTCGCAGCAGAAGCGGCGCGGACATTTTAATTCATGAAGCTGTTCCTGCCAAAGGAACAGCTAAGACTGACGACAAAGTCGTCAGTCTTTTTTTATGAAAGTTTTCAAAGCCGAAACGAGCAGAAGACTTTTCGGGAAACATCGCTTCTTAAAAAGAGCCGATAGGGGAAGACGGCCGGGCTGAGCGTACCTTAGGGCATTGCGGGAGCCTGCTCGGTGCACAAGCCTATGGGTAAAATGATTTTCCGTAAAAAGGAAATGAAAACATTTTCTTTTTTTGAATCGCTTGCTTATTTTTTGAAAAGCTGTTATGATAAATAAGAATTATTTTTGTTCGAGAGGTACAAGTGCTGTAAAAGCTTATTGTCTTGATATTGCTTTGAGCAGGAATAGTATTATTTTGTGCAGATGCACAACGGGAGGCAACATAACATGGAACAAGGTAAAGTAAAATGGTTTAACGCAGAAAAAGGTTTCGGCTTCATCGAGCGCGAAGCTGGAGACGACGTATTCGTTCATTTCTCAGCAATTCAAGGCGAAGGCTACAAAACTCTTGACGAAGGTCAAGAAGTAACATTCGAAGTTGAACAAGGACAACGTGGTCCTCAAGCAACTAACGTACAAAAAGCATAATTTTATATAACATCGTAAAAAGGCGGTCTCTTTGAGGCTGCCTTTTTTGTTTGCTCGCTTGAGCGAAAGTTTTTGTTCCATGACGAGCAAAAGAAGCGTTCCATAAAAAAAGCCTGCCGAATAAACGGATCAGGCTTAGTTATTAAAAAAGTTTTCCGTGAAGTAAGGCTGGTTTTCGCCGTTTAGCGCAACTCCTACTCCTAAGTAGTAGAAATCACCATTTAAAATATTTTTTCGATGGCCGGAGGAGTTCATTAAGCCCTCGTGAGCAAAAATACTGTTGAATTGCCCATAAGCAAGGTTTTCACCGGCAGTTGTAAAGTGAATGCGGTCTTCTTCCATCCGGTCAAATGGTGACTGGCCTTCAAGGTTTGTATGATCAAAATACACGTGCTGGGCCATATCCCGGCTGTGCTCCCGTGCGGTGCCACTGACCGGATCATCCCATGTGAGTACCGGCAATCCGTGCACAACCCGGGCGGCGTTCGTCACATCAAACAGCTGGTATTCAAACCCTTTGCGCAGTGCCGCACTGTTTTCACCATACATGCCCTTTTTTTCTGCTTCTAGATCTTCAGCTAAAATAAGAATGGCTGTAACGGTATCCTGTTCGTGTACATCATAAAAAATGGTTACGTAGCTGTCATCCATATGGTAGTAATCATGTTCGTTTGTTTCATTTAAAATATAATACGTCAGCCCTTTACGCATTTTATCCATTGGTTCGCCAAGCTTTTCACGGACGTTTTTCTGAGGTGTATTCAAGGCAATACCGTTTTTCGAGGAAATCAAGTTGTGGTTCGTATAAAGCCCGTTCACGCGGTTTTCTTCGTCATAGGACACCATCAAAAAGTTTTGATAATTTTCGTGATAAGCATACCATTCGGTTCCATACTCATTTTGAGAATGGCGTTTCGGTGCCCCGACTTCCTGCTCCACCTTTGAACGGCTGTTCCCAATTTGAATATTGTAAACGGAAAACGTCTGGGATTCTGGAGCAGCCAGCGCCGGTTGTTCAGCCTTCTCTACAGTTTCTGGCGCTATGCCCACGAGGCTTTTTACTTCACTTGTCACTCTATCTACAGTACCAGTTACAGCAGAACTTTCTCTTACGTCTTCCAGCTCGTCGCTGATCACGTCCATAAAAGCCAAATTCATATACGGCTCAGCATATTCTTCCCACAGCGGCCGTGTATTAAAAGCCACAACAAGCAGCAACACAACAGATAATAATTTTTTCAATCATTCACACTCCGTTCTTTCTTTATTTTAACGGAAATATGCTTATTTTTCACGCAAAGCGGCAGCAGCTGAGCAGGAAGAGCGTGTGGCCTAAAACGAACCCGGCTTCTTTTAAGCAGTTTAATAGATGGATTCGCACCTTTGATACCGACAAGATACATTCAAAAAAAACCATAAGACAGAAAATAAATTAATTTTTATTGATATAGTTTTTCCACTGGAAGAATCATTATACATAACGGGCAAAAATCATCAGAAGAAAGAGATATAGATTTACATGTGAATAAATTCACATAATTTTTTAAGTTTTTTATGCAGAAAAATCAGATTGAAAGCGCTATGATAGAGAAAGGAAGTTTTTTATTTTAATGGAGGTACAACAAGCATGGCATACAATAAGTTAATTCGTACGTTAATGATCGAAATTCCATCCGTTCCGGGCAGTCTTGGAAAAGTAGCAACGGCTATCGGGCTGCGTGGCGGTGATATCGGGGAAGTAGAAACGATTAAAGTAGGCCCGGCTTACACGCAGCGGAACATCACCGTGCAGATTGAACAGGAAGATCAGCTTGCAGGCATTATTGAAAGCATCAACGAACTGGAAGGATTTCGCGTGCAGGCGGTATCGGACGAGGTGCTTCGTGCCCACGAAGGCGGCAAAGTACAGATGAAAAGCCGGGTGCCAATCCAGACACTCGCAGACTTGAGCCGCGTGTACACACCAGGGGTTGCGGATGTGTGCAAAGTGATTCAGGCAGAGCCGGAAAAAGCAAAAATCTATACAAACATCGGCAACAGTGTAGCTGTTGTCACAGACGGAACGGCTATTTTAGGATTGGGTGATATCGGCCCGGTTGCCGGCATGCCGGTGATGGAGGGGAAAGCGGCGCTGTTTGATCAATTAGTGGATATTAACGCGATTCCGATTCTGCTCGATACGAAAAACCCAGATGAAATTGTGGAGACGGTTAAGCATATCGCACCCGGCTTCAGCGGCATCCTGCTGGAAGATATCGGCTCACCGCACTGCTTTGAAGTAGAAGAGCGGCTGAAAGCAGAACTCGATATTCCGGTTATGCATGATGACCAGCACGGCACAGCGGTTGTGACACTGGCAGCTGTCATCTCTGCCTGCAAAAGTGCCGGCGTAGACTTGAAAGAAGCCACAGTCGGCCAGATCGGGCTCGGTGCAGCCGGTCTTGCGATCTGCCGCATGCTGATGGCGTACGGCGTAAAATCGGTGTACGGTGCAGACCTGTCAGAAGAAGCGAAGCAGCGGCTCGAGCAGTATGGCGGCACACCGGTTAACGACCTTGGCGAACTCATGGGCCAGTGCGACATTGTCATTGCGACAACAGGTGTGCAGGGGCTGATTAAAAAAGAATGGGTGCAGCAGGGGCAGATTATTCTGGCACTTTCAAACCCGAATCCGGAAATTGCGCCGACAGAAGCGCTTGAAGCTGGAGCGGCTTACGCGGCAGACGGACGCTCTGTCAACAACGTACTAGGGTTCCCGGGTATTTTCAGAGGCGTATTGAATGCAAGAGCAAATGATGTCACGCACCCGATGCTCGTAGCAGCGGCGGAAGCCATCGCATCCTGCACAAAACCAGGCGATCTTGTTCCGCATCCACTAGATCGGACTGTTCATGAACGCGTAGCAGCAGTGGTGGAACAAGCAGCAGCTGCGGAGAAAATTGCGGTGAAATAACCAGTAATGGACAAGGTAAACGAAATCAAGTATGATATGACTATACAATCGAACGAAAACTCCTAAAGGGGAGTAGCTTTAGCGGATTGGTCGTCATTTCAGAGTCTTGACTCTCGGCTTTTCCGGCAGCATAAGCTGTTAGCGAGACCTTTACCCAGCCGGTAAAGGTCTCTTTTTATGAAAAAAAACCTTTACTGGCATCGGTAAGGGTTTTTTTCTATTTTATTTGTCTATACTAATTCCAAACAAAAGGGTGGAGGAACATGATTATGATGCTGCGAAAATATATGTCACTGCTGGGGATTGGCTCAGCTCAAATTGACCTCGTTCTGCCGAAGCAGACGTACAGACCTGGAGAACAAATTGAAGCCTACTTTTTAATTCAAGGAGGAACAATTGAACAGCGGATCAACCGGATCGATTGTGATTTGATGCTGGAAAACCATGCGGATGAAACAAGCAAAACGATTGAAAGCCGCACGATTCTATCCAGCCGCACCATTGCTGCGGAAGAATTAAACAAAGTGCCATTTACATTCCGGCTGCCAGAAGTCCTGCCGGTTCCAGGCCGTGATGAATCCTATCGATTTAAAACGAAGCTGACATTTGATCAAGGCGCAGAAAGCGTCGATCAGGATTGGATCAAAATTGTCGTGTAAAGCAGCGCGTCCAACTAGGCGCGCTGTTTTACATGATCCCGGCTTTCTGACCACGGAAGTGAATCTTTGAAAAACAGCATGCATTCCGCCAGAAGAAGCAGGATAAGAACGGGAATGCCGGATTGGGCGATCATCTGCTGTACCATCACAAACGGGGCAGGTGCATGGGTAAAATCGATATGTATAGTAAACATGTAAAATGTGCCGAATGTAAAATTACGTGCCCATTGGGAAACATGGTAGCGGCCAATCGCTTCATGAAGAGAATAAGCTTGAAGACGGGCAGCCATACGCCATAACTCAATGCTTTCAATAATGAAAAATAATAAAGCCGCCCATATCCACATCACAAGTATAACTTCACGTGTAAAAGCTCCTGAAACAATCGCTGCTATACCTGAAATAGACATGGCCCCGTGTATGATACAATTCGTATTTTTCCAGCCATCGAGAATATCCCCCCGTCGAAAACGCTGAAAGCGGATTATAACAAGAACGAGATTTAAAAAATAAAGGAACAATCCGCCGGCAATCACAAATCGGCTGAGTAACTGCAAAACCGGTGTTTGAAACAGAGTATTAAATAGTATCACAAGTGATTGTGTACTCACTGTCGATAAAAAAACGATGCCGTGAATCCGTGTATAATACTTAGCGGAAAGGATCACCTTGTAACTTTTCAGACAGAGCACCATATAAAACGTCCAAAGTCCTGTATTCAAAAGGGCAACAGTGAAAATAACCGGCTGTAAAAAAGGGAATTGATGAAATAAAACAAGGCATAAAATCGATGTAGCGGCTACCCATGTGCCAACGGCAAAGCTCTGGACAGGATGGGTTAAATACCGCTTTCGAAAAACGCCTCTCAGTGCTGCTTTCATAAAGGAAAAAATTAAAAACAGCCAAATAAAAAAAAGCACTGCATCAATCAAATAGGAAGGCAGTACGAGCGGAATATGAAGCTGGGGGAAAACCCCGATTGAGAAAATGCCAATGGCCATAATCATCGCACCATAGGACGCATCTATACGAGTTCCCCGAAACAAGGGAGATTTAATAATTAAAAGAAGCAAAAATAAAAGCAGTCCAAAGAACAACCGATACATAACAACAGTCTCCTTTTTTCCTTTTTCGATCTGTTTACTAGGTTTTTAGGGAAACAAGTACCAAAAATACTTGTTTAATCATAGCAACGGAAAAAAAGAGTGTCAATACTTGATTCGAAAGGAAGTAAGAGACTCTGGCGGCACACGTTCCTCTTCAATATGATGAACTTTTGCAAAGTGGTTTCCTTTTTTTAAATCTGCCATAAAGGCGTCCAGCTCTGCCGGGGAACCCTCTGCATGAACAGCGACTGTGCCATTATCAAGGTTTTTCACCCAGCCGGAAACACCATGATCGGCAGCAGTCATTTGGGCAAAATAGCGAAAACCAACTCCCTGTACTTTTCCAGAAACCGTTAAATGACGAGCTTGCTTCATATAAATCCTCCTTTTTGCACGTTCATTTATCCAATAAAAACCCTATTCAAAAACAATGATGTTCTGTTACTTTGGCGATTATTATAATAGCCGCTTTGGGCAAACAGGTAAACAAACCGCGAGACAGCAAGCAAGTAAAACCGTTTGTCAGCATATCCCTTTATTTCTTTTGCACGCAAGGAGTGCGGCTGGTTGGATAGAAGATGATAAGGCGGCAGGGGGCTTCCCTATAGGCCCTTTTTAAAAAGTGATGCTTCCTGAAAAGCCGCTTGCCCGCTTTCTAACTTTGTCTACACTTCGAGACAGGTATAACCTGTCTCTTTTCTTTGTTTCTGGAGGTTTGAACCGTTTTTCTTCGATTATTGAAACAAAAACCTTTATACTAGTACTAATAACTGGAACAAAGAGGGGTATGAGTGATGAACGGACAAAACAGGAGTGAGATTAAACCCGGCTTGAAGGTCAACGTCATTTTAAAGAAGGACCAGCGGACGGGCACTAAAACAAGCGGTACGGTCAAAGACATTTTAACAAAATCCAGTTTTCATCCGCACGGCATTAAAGTCCGTCTTGAAGATGGGCAAGTTGGACGAGTGTGTGATATTTTATGAGCTATATTGTTCATTCCATTGTCAATGTGCCGCCGGATAAGATTGAGGAAACCATTTCTATTTATCAAAACCGGTCCAAGCTTGTGGACGAGTATGAAGGCTTCGTATCTTTCGGGCTGCTTCAAAATGAAAAGCGCCCATCTGAATTAACCGTTCAGCTCGTCTGGGAATCAAAAGAGGCTTATATGAAATGGGTAACAAGCGAAGCTTTTCAAAAAGTGCACGATCTAGAAAAGAATTACCCGGATCAGGAGCTTGCCTCGATCGTCCCAAAAGTGCAAAAGTATCGTGTGGTGGCTACATGAATCAAAGCCGGATTGACCAGTGTATTGATGTAATTATGAATGGAATGTACCGTGATTATCCGGAGCTTGAGGAACGATTTGGTGAGTATGGGAAAGTGAAATGCCGCGAAGACAATCATCACCATTTTCACCATTTAAAAACGGCTTTTACGCTTCAAAATGGACAGTTTTTCATTGACTATGCCTATTGGCTGACGAATCTGCTCGTTTCACGTGGAATGAAAGCGGCGCATGTGATCGATAATTTTGAACGAATCTATCATGTTTTGGAAGAGGAGCGTTCAGACGAGGCGGTATTTTACCGCACGGTGTTGACAGAGGCGATAGCCGATATTGAAAGAAGGGAAGCGAAATGAACACAGAAGCAGCGAAACTAGCCCATCTGCTGCTTGATGGCGATGTGGATGCAAGCTTTGCTTTTTTATGTGATCTTCGCGAAAAAGGGTGGACGTCGGTCGATATTTACCAGTCTATCGTCGGTGGGGCGATGCAGCATATCGGGTTTCTGTGGGAACAGGATGATATCTCCGTGGCAGATGAACATTTAGCAACGGCTACGTGTGATTTTATGATTTCCCGTTTTCATGCACAAGCGAAACGAAAAACGTCCAGCCGTAAAGTGATGTTTTTATGTGTAGAAGAAGAGCAGCACACGCTCGGCATGCGGATGGCATCGCTGCTGTTTGAAGAAAACGGCTGGAGAACGCGGATGATGGGGGCGAATTTACCACTTGAACACGCCGTTTCTGCTGCAGAAAAGTGGAAGCCGGACGTGATTTGTTTATCCGTCACGATTCTGTATCATGTACCGGTCTTGAAATCGTATGCAGAAGCATTGGAGTCCTTGCCGTTCCGCCCGAAAATCATTGTGGGAAGCCGTCTTTTATCCATGTATGATTTATCACCTTATTGCACGCCGAACACGCTTTTTATAACGGATTATAAAAAGTTAACTGACTGGATGAATGATCAAAGCGAGGGGAAAGCAAGTGGGGCATCTTAAGTCTATGCCGCTGCCGACTTTTCGAGTAGATCGAAAGCTGAATGTTCTTGAATGTTCCGACTCGGCACAACGCCGATTCGGAAACCAGCGGAATTTGGAATCGATCGTAGATGAAGGAAGCCAGCGGAAATTAGCAAAACTGCAAGAACAATCAACAACCATTGAACTGGCTCTGTTAACTGTTGGGTTAAAGCCCGAAGCTTTTTCAGTGTCCGTTCAATGGGACGAGCATGAAGGGTATCTGCAGTGTGTCGGGCTTGACCGCCGGCTCGCCCGTTTGGAGAAAATGGTACACCAGCAGCAGATGAGGCTTGCCGAAGCCGATTTTCAGCTTCTTGAAAAAAAAGAAGAAGCCGAAGCCGCGCTCATTAAAATGAAGGAGCGCTCTGCTCCGCTCATTGCGCTGAGCAGCACGACGGCACTCATTCCAATGTTTGGCGATCTGGACTCCGCCCTGATGGAGCACACAAAAGATGTATTATCACAACGCTTTTACGACGGGAATTATGAATACCTGTACATCGATTTTACAGCAGTGGATTTGATTACACTGTCCGGTATTGAGCAGTTTAACCAGCTCGTTGACATTCTGCTCTTACTTGATGCGAACATTCGAATTGTAGGGGTGAAACCTGTCCACGCGCCGTTTTTAAAAAACCATCGGCACAGCGGTCTTGTTTATGCCAGCTCCATTGAAATAGAAAGCGAAAGCCTGTCGGAGAAATAAGGCTTTCGCTTTTTTCGTGCATTATTCTTTCCAAAATGGCTCCTGAACTTTTTTCAAGGTTTGCACGCTATGATCAAATAACTCTTTTTCACGTTCACTAAGTGGAATCTCCACTACATCCCGGACACCATAGCGGTTAATGACAGCCGGTACGCCGATATAAACATCATGATGGCCAAACTCTCCTTCGAGAAGAGCAGAGACAGTCAGCACGACGTCCTGATTTTGCAGGATTGCCCGGGAAATACGAGTAAGCCCCATTGCAATTCCGTAGTAAGTAGAGCCTTTTGCTTCAATAATTTCATACGCCGCATCCCGAACCTGTACGGCAATTTCCTTCATTTTTTCTTCCGGGTTTTCATGCTCATCCCGCGCAAGGTAATCCTTCAGTGGAATCCCGGCAATGTTGGCGCTGCTCCAAACTGCTACTTCGGTATCACCATGCTCGCCAATAATAGATGCATGGACGCTGTGCGGTGCAACACCAAAGTTTTCGCCAAGCAGGTAACGGAAGCGGGCCGTATCTAAGATTGTGCCAGAGCCGATGACACGCTCTTTTGGCAGGCCGGAAAATTTCCACGTCGCATACGTTAAAATATCCACTGGATTTGTAGCAATCAGAAAAATGCCATCAAAGCCGGAAGCCATTACTTCACCAACAATATTTTTAAAAATCGCCATGTTTTTTTCAACCAGTTCAAGGCGTGTTTCACCGGGCTTCTGGTTAGCGCCTGCGCAGATCACGACGAGAGCTGCGTCCACGCAGTCTGTATATTTACCAAAGCTTACTTTTGTAGAAGTAGGAGCATAAAGGACGCCGTGATTTAAATCCATTACATCGCCCATTGATTTTTGTTCATTTAAATCAATTAAGACAAGCTCATCGCATACACCCTGGTTTAACATGGAAAACGCATAGCTTGATCCCACTGCACCTGTACCAATAAGAACGACTTTGTTGCCTCTGATTTCGATCATCCTAAAACACTCCTCTATTTGATAAGTAAGGGATTTGAGCTGTTAATGTGAATTTATTCACAAACTTATTATAAAACGCCGAAATTCAAATTTCAATCCCATTTTTTAAAGATTGTAACAGTACGCATTTACATTTAGACACACTTTTTACATCATTCCCCCAGTTAAGGGTAAATAAAACAATGAAAAAGACATGGGGGAATAGATACAAGCAAGTTAAATAAAAAGAAACGATTTCCGTTCGAAATCCTCTTTCTCTTTTAATGAGAACTTGTAATCTATGGAATTCCATATAAATAATGAGAATAATGCCTCTTTTCAGAAAAACCAAGACTATTTTAAAATAATAGTAATTTTCAGAAGGAGGTTCGCAAGATGAAGAAACTTGTTTTAAAGCTGACAATAGCCGCTGCTATCACAGCCGGTACATTTAGTTTTCAAGCTGCAGCAGTCCAGGTGGAACCTGTTTATGCGCAGCAGCCGGTAAATGTTTTGGATCATAAGATTGTTCAACATTTTAACGTGGAAAATGTGTATCAAAACATTGATTATTTATCGAAAGAACCTCGTATTGCTGGAACAGAATCAGAAGAAAAAGCAGTTCAATACATTCAATCCCAATTTCAATCCTACGGTTATGAAACAGAGATTCAGCCTTTTACGTTTTTAAGTTACACGGAGCCAGAATCTATTTTTCTCTCCATCGAAGGCTCTGATGAAACATTTACACCATCTGCTTTTACATACACAGTGAGCGGCAGCATCACAGGAGAGCTGGCGGTGGCCGGTCTTGGTAAAAAAGAAGAGCTTGCGGACTTGAGTTTGACGGGGAAAATCGCTCTTATTCAGCGCGGAGAAATTAGTTTTGCCGAAAAAGTGCTTAATGCAGCTGAAAAAGGCGCTGCCGGCGTGATTATCTATAACAACACGGATGGTGCCCTAAATGGAACATTAGGAGAAGCGAATGACGCATACGTTCCGGCTGTTTCTTTAACAAAAGCCGAAGGAGAAGCGCTTGCTGCGAAAGCAGCAGCGGAAACACTGACGGCTTCCCTGACCGTTGAAGGAGCAAGCGTTGACGAAAAAACCTCGCATAATGTGATCGCGGTGAAAAAGCCAGCAAATCAAACCAAAGCAACGAATGACATTATCGTCGTTGGTGCTCACCATGATTCTGTACCGGGCGCTCCCGGTGCAAACGATGATGCGTCCGGGTCGGCCATGACGCTGGAGCTCGCTCGGTTGTTTAAAGATATTCCAACCGATACGGAGCTTCGCTTTATTACATTCGGAGCAGAAGAAGTTGGACTGGTTGGTTCTGAGTACTATGTAGAAGGGCTGCCGGAAGAAGAAGTTTCGCGCATAATTGCGAATTTTAATTTAGACATGGTCGGAAGCAGAGATGCCGGTGATTTGGTGATGATGACAGCAGATGGGGAACCCAATCTGGTAACTGAGCTGGCACAGGCATCGAGCACGCGCTTGAATGGAGAAGTAATCCCTTATCTTAAAGGCGGCCGCAGCGATCATGTTCCATTCGCGGAAGCGGGGGTTCCTGCTGCCCTGTTTATTCACGATCCAGCGGAGCCTTGGTACCATACACCGGATGATACAATTGATAAAATTAGTAAAGAAAAGCTTCAGGACGTGGGTGAAATTGTTGGAACGGCCATTTATGAAAAAGCCCGTTTTGATAATCAGGGGATCAAAGTGAAGAAAGCGAGCAAAGTAAAAGTTCCTCATTTATACTATAACGAAGACATTCAGTAAGACGTAAAGCAAAAAAGCCGGTGTTCCCGATTCGGAACACCGGTTTTTAGTATAGAATCAGTCGCCGTCGCCGCCGATAAAATCAAACAGTCCGGACAGTCCACCCTCACCCTTTGATCCGCCGTTTTGCGGCATTGCCGCAAAAACACGGCTGGCCAAGCGGCTGAATGGGAGAGACTGTACCCATACCGTCCCAGGTCCCCGAAGCGTCGCAAGGAACAAGCCTTCACCGCCAAACAGGGCTGTTTTTACGCCGCTAACTGCTTCGATGTTGTAATCAACATCACCAGTCATAGCGACCAGGCAGCCTGTATCCAAACGAATCAATTCGCCCGGAGCAAGGGTTTTTTCATAAATCGTTCCACCGGCATGAACAAACGCCATTCCGTCGCCTTCGAGCTTCTGCATAATAAAGCCTTCACCACCGAAAAAACCGGTGCCGAGCTTGCGCTGCAATTCAATGCCGACTGATACGCCTTTTGCTGCTGCCAGAAACGCATCTTTTTGGCAGATAATCTTGCCTTGATGTTCACTTAAATCCATGGGAACGATTTTCCCGGGATACGGTGAAGCGAATGAAACATGTTTTTTGCCGCTGCCTTCATTGGTAAAGGTCGTCATAAACAAGCTTTCGCCTGTCAGCATACGTTTCCCTGCGCCGAGCAGCTTGCCCATCAAGCCGCTGCCGCGGTTTGAGGAGCCATCGCCAAAAATGGTCTCCATTCGAATACCATCATCCATCATCATCAAACTGCCGGCTTCAGCGATAACCGTTTCCTGCGGATCAAGCTCCACTTGTACAAACTGCATATCATCGCCAAATAATTGAAAGTCAATTTCGTGATTGTTCATGATTTATCCTCCTTATGATCAGCTAAATGTACGATTTGTTCGTGTAAAAAGTTTCAGTTCAGTCAAAACATTTCTTTTGAAGATTCAGTTCCGGGCAGAAAGAATTGTAAGATCGTCTCCGCCTGTTCCACTGACCACAACGTCTGCGGAGCCAGCGGGGTTTTGTTCACGCATATACACTTTCTCTGCCGGCATCCACAACTCCTCCCAAAGATGCCGTTTTTCCTCGCCGTCCCGCTCAATCCCACGCTCGAGCCGGAGTTCTTCCGGGCTTTCCACCCATATTTTAAAGTGATAGTAAGGCAGAAGAGGCCGAACCATTGTATAGCAGCCTTCTACAATCACAAATCCGCCTGCCGGCACATCGTGTGCTTCTGCAAGCTGGTCCGTTTCCCAGTCATATCGTTCATACCGGGCCGGCTTGTTTTGACTGAGCGGTTTTAACACCTGTTCTTCGAGACGCTTTAAATCCCAGCCGCCTCCAATTTCGCTGCTTCGCCTGCTCGACAGCGCATAAAAATCATCCGCATGAACAATTACGGCTCCGCTGCCAAGTGATTGCTGCAAGGCGCGGGCGAGCGTACTTTTTCCAGCACCGCCTCCGCCATCAATCGCAACCAGATAGGTGTGCTGTTCTTTCTTGCTAAATAAAGCGGTTAATCCATTGATATCCATAAAAAACCCCCTCCCCCTAGGAATTATACCTTATCTCTTGACGGAAAACCGTTTACCCCCTAAACTAAATGTAAGAAGTTTAGGGGGTAAACAATATGGAGAAACAGCTGCGTGAAGCGGTGGAATTGTTTGAGGAAGTGATCGTTTACGGAACCGAGCGAATCCTTAAGTCGATTGACGATCCGATTGTGCATGAATTTTCACCGGAACAAATTCAAATGATGAAAATTATCGAAAAGCATGGGCCCATTACATCAGGCAGACTGGCGGTGATGCAGGGGGTGCATAAAAGTGCTATTTCCAATCGCATGAAAAAGCTGGAGGAAAAAGGACTGATCCAAATGGTGAGATCAGAAAGCGATCAGCGGACAAAATGGGTAGAGCTGACGGAGGAAGGCCGGGAATTTATTCAAAAAACGAGAGAATGTGTTTCAGACTTTATTTCTTCGCTCCTATCCAGTCATATTGATGAACAGGAAGTGGAGCAGTTTGTGAATATGTTCCGCAAGCTAAAAGAAATTATAAAGATAGGTGAGGATCATAGATGAGAAGGATCATTCAATGGCGCTGGCCGATTTTTGTCAGCCTGCTCGTTTTAACAGCCGCCCTGTTTTTACTGGCGCCTAATTTATCCAAGCAGGCTGAACAGGCGGGGTCATTCCAGCTGCCAGGTGACGCAGATTCACAGCGGGCAGCCGACCTGCTTGAGCAGGCTGGAGCTGGAGAAGAAACCATTTCGCTTGTTTTCCAGCTGGATCAGCCGCTTACGGAACAGGCGCAGCAGTCCATTGCCGAAAGTGTAGCATCCCTTAAGAAAATGGACGGTCCGATTACAGATGTAATGGATCCGTTTGAAAGTGAAGAAATAAAAAAGCAGCTTGTATCAAAGGATCAAAAAACTGTTCTTGTGCCGGTTACAGTGGATGGAACGCAGGATCAGATTAATCGTCTGGCCGATGAAATCCGCGCGGAAGTACTGCCGGATGATTTGACTGCATACGTAACGGGCGAAGCCATCATCAATAATGATGTCAATAAAAGCTCGCAGGAAGGGCTTAAGCGGACTGAGCTCATTACAGTTGGGTTGATTTTCGTTCTGCTTTTAGCTGTTTTCCGGTCGATTGTCACACCGCTTATTCCGCTTGCGGCTGTCGGCTTTACGTACCTGCTCAGCCAGTCACTTGTGGCATTTTTCATCGACTGGTTTGGATTTCCTGTTTCAAACTATACTCAGATTTTTCTTGTCGCGGTGCTGTTCGGAATTGGAACAGATTACTGCATTTTGCTGCTCAGCCGGTACAAAGAAGAGCTGCAGGCAGGTCATTCGGTTGAAGACTCAATCGTGAATACGTACAAAACAGCCGGACGTACGCTTTTGGTCAGCGGCATTGCTGTTTTTATCGGCTTTTCGGCGATCGGCTTTGCGGATTTCCCAATTTTCAAGTCAGCAGTCGGCGTTGCCGTGGGGATTGCCGTGCTTATTGTTGTGCTGTTTACCCTTGTGCCGTTTTTTATGGCTGTTTTAAGAGAAAAGCTATTTTGGCCGTCGAAGAAGCCTGCTTCCCATGACGACAGCAAGCTGTGGGCCTGGTTCAGCAAATTATCTGTTCACCGTCCGCTTCTTTCTATGCTTATTGTTGCCGTTATTACCGTACCGCTTCTGTTTACCTATGACGGCAAGCTTTCATTTAACACGGTAGATGAGATTGGCAGTAACTATGAATCTGTGAAAGGACTAGATGCGATTGCGGAAGGGTTTGGCAGCGGCGATTCACTTCCAGTTACCGTGCTCATAAGTGGGAAAGAAGATATGGCAACTGAAGAAACGGTTCCGTATCTTGAATCCATCAGTAAAGATATTTTAAAAGTCGATGGTGTAAAGTCGGTGCGGACCCTTACCCGGCCAACGGGTGAAGCACTTGATGAGCTATATGTAGATAACCAGCTAGGCACACTGACAGATGGTCTTGTGGATGCGAGAGACGGCCTGCTGCAAGTGCAGGATGGCCTTGCGGATATTCAAAACGGATTAACACAGGCAGAGGGACAGATTCCATCTGGAAGTGAAGCTGCTTCTGGTGCAGAAGGGCTGCAGCAGGCAGCATCGGGCATCGGGCAGGTCAACGAACAGATCGGCCGTATTTCTGCCGGCATTGAGCAGTCGGGCAATGCAGAGCAGGCAGCTGCCCGGCTTGGAGCTGTGCAGCAGCAGCTTGGCAAAATCGGCCAGGGAATCAATGCAGCGGCAGGAGAACTTGAAGGAACTGCCGGTCAGGTCGGCCAGCTTGGCGGAGGACTATCCCAGCTTGCCTCTGGAGTAGGGGATGCAAACGATGGGCTGACAGAGATTGCACAAGGTCTTACAAAAGCCGCTCAGACGACCCGGTCTATGAGCCAATCGAAAAGTGTCCATGATACCGGTATCTATATTCCTGACGGTACATTGGAAAGAAAAGAATTTAAAGATGTGCTCGACCGCTATACAGTAAATGACGAAAAAACGATTAAACTGGAAGTAGTGCTGTCTGAAGACCCGTATTCTTCTCAAGCGATTGACAGCATAGAGGAAGTGAAGCGGGCTGTGAAACGGGCATCCATTGACACCCCGTTTGAGGGAGCAACATTTGCTTACAGCGGCATTTCCAGTGTAAACAGTGATTTAAAAGATATTTCATCGAACGATTTCAGTCGTACAGCAATCATTATGCTTGCCAGTTTGTTTATTGTACTGACGCTGCTGTTCCGTTCGGTTATTATGCCGCTTTACATGATCGGTTCGCTGCTTTTAACATATTATACATCCGTTGCTGCAGCAGAATTAATTTTTGTAAATGGGCTTGGCTATGACGGCGTCAGCTGGGCCGTTCCGTTTTTCGGATTTGTGATGCTGGTGGCGCTCGGTATTGACTATTCGATTTTCCTCCTTGACCGTTTCAGGGAAGAAGCGCGGGATGGTGTCAGCGTTCAGCAGGCGATGTCTGTGTCCATGGCTAAAATGGGCACTGTGATTATTACGGCAGCGATTATTTTGGCCGGCACCTTTGGCGCGATGATGCCGTCTGGTGTGCTCAGCCTAGTTCAAATCGCGACAATCGTGATTACAGGACTTCTCCTGTATGGACTCATTGTTCTGCCGCTGCTCATTCCGGCGGTGACCGTCTCCTTTAACCAGGGAGTCTGGTGGCCATTCAAGCGAAGATAAAAAAGCTGCTCCGCTATGGCGGAGCAGCTTTTTTGCTTAATCAATAATAACGTGCTGAAAGTCTGTCATTTTTTTGTCACGGCGGAAACTGTCAGCAGACATGCCGATCATTTTCTTAAATACCTTGCTGAAATAGTTCGCATTGTCATAGCCGGTTTGAAGAGCGATTTCATGAATGGTTTTGTTTGTGGTCGTTAATAGCTCCATCGCTTTTTGCATGCGGACTTTAGCCAAGTGCTGAATGGGTGTTGTGTTCATATATTTATGAAACTTGTTTGTAAAGTAATACTTGGAAAGCCCCGCATGATGGGCAATCTCATCAAGAGACAGCGGCTGGTCGTAATGGGAGGCCATAAATTGCAGGGCCGTCCGAATGTCATCCGGAATGCTTGCTTTTGGCTGGTCCAGTCCTTTGGCAAACCGGTATAGTCCCATAATAAATTCGTAAGCACGGGCAGAAGACGTAAACGTGTCTTCAATACCTTCTTTCAGGGCAAATTGATAGATTTTCTGCAGCAAAAAAACAAGTGGAGAGGCGTCTTCGAGCTGAACAATCGGGCCGAGCTCGTTTCTTAACTGAGTCCAGCATTCTTTTGCTTTCGTTCCTTCCAGTGTAATAAAGAGAAACTCCCATTCTGGACTTTCCGCCGGCAGGTAGTAGCAATGGTCACTTGGAACCTCTACGATAAAGGCCTGCCCCGGCCGGACCGCCATCGTCCGGTCTCCGACCTGGATTTCTCCCCAGCCCTTAACGGTATATTGAAAAATAAACGTATTATGGTCGTTCGGCCGCATGCGCCCGTCCCAATAGTAATCGGTGGAGGTGCGTTTTTCAAAGCCGATCGAAGCAATGCGGGCTGAATCTGTTAAAGGTTCCTTTGAATGATGATAAACAAAACTATGATGAGGATCATCTGGGAGTGAGAACAATATATTACCCCGTTTCCGATTTTATTTACCATTGTTCGAAAAATGAAAGCGTTATATTATTTGGTATAAGAAATACATTAATTAAAATTTACTAAAATTTCAACATGAACTTTTAATGGAGGCGGGCAAATGAAAAAAATTACGTTTATTGGCGCAGGAAGCACAATTTTCACGAAAAATGTGTTAGGTGACTGCATGATGTCCCCGGCACTTCAGGACTTTGAATTTGCACTATTCGATATTGATGAAAATCGCCTGTCAGAGTCGGAAGTATTGCTTAAGGCACTGAAGAATACGCTGAAGTCGGGTGTTACGATCAACACGTACACAGACCGGAAGGAAGCACTGAAAGATGCCAAATATGTAATCAACGCTATTCAAGTTGGAGGCTATAAGCCAAGTACGGTCATCGATTTTGAAATCCCGAAAAAATACGGCTTGCGCCAGACGATCGCGGACACCATCGGTATTGGCGGCTTGTTCCGGGCGCTGCGCACCATCCCGGTGATGCTTGATATTGCAAAAGATATGGAAGAGGTGTGCCCGGATGCATGGCTTCTAAACTACACCAATCCGATGGCTACATTAACAGGTGCTGTTTCCCGCTACACAAATGTAAAAATGGTTGGGCTTTGCCACAGCGTGCAGGTATGCACAAAAGATCTGCTGAAAGATCTCGGCATCCCGCATGAAAATGTTGAAGAGCGCATCGCCGGCATTAACCATATGGCATGGCTTCTTGAAATTAAATCCAATGGCAGAGATTTATACCCGGAAATTAAAAGAAGAGCAAAAGAAAAGCAGCAAACGAAGCATCATGACATGGTGCGGTACGAGCTGATGGATAAATTCGGCTTTTATGTGACGGAATCTTCTGAACATAATGCTGAATATCATCCGTTCTTTATTAAAGAAAAGTATCCAGAGTTGATTGACCGCTTCAACATCCCGCTTGATGAGTATCCACGCCGCTGTGAAGAACAGATCGACAACTGGCTGAAAACAAAAGAAGAGCTGATGAATGACCAAAACTTAACACACGAACGCTCTCACGAATATGGCTCGCGTATTATTGAAGCGATGGAAACGAACGAGCCGTTTGTATTTGGCGGAAATGTGTTAAATACGGGCGGACTTATTTCAAACCTTCCGGAAAAAGCGGTAGTAGAAGTGCCGTGTATCGCCAATCGAAACGGTATTACTCCGGCTTATATGGGTGAACTGCCTGAACAGCTGGCGGCGCTGAACCGCTCTAACATTAATACGCAGCTGTTAACGATTGAAGCAGCGATTACAAAATCGACAGAAAAGATTTATCAGGCAGCCATGCTTGACCCGCACACAGCAGCAGAGCTGTCGATGGACGACATTATCAGCTTGTGTGATGACTTGATTGAAGCACATGGTGACATGCTGCCGGAATACCAATCCTCTAAACAGCCGATCAGACAGTGAAACTGTCTGATTTTTCAAAAAAATATTTTGTAAGCGCTTATCATCCATGGTATGATCGTTTTGAAGAGTAAAATTTACTAAACGATCAGTGAGGGATGCCACATGGTAACAATCAAAGATATTGCTAAACGAATAAATGTATCTCCTTCAACCGTATCGAGAGTGTTGAATCACGACGAAACACTTTCCGCTTCTCCGGAAACAAAACAAAAGATTTTTGACACAGCAAAAGAGTTAAATTACCGGACGGTTAAAAGCAGACGGCTGCAAAGCCAGCCAAAGAAACAGGAAAGTTTGAAGCATGAAACGGTTAATATTGGTATGGTGCTTTTGCAAACAAAAGAAGAAGAAGCAAGTGATCCCTACTGGCTGTCTATCCGGGAAGGAATCGAAAAAGAATGTGCAGTTCGGGGGATCAGCTCATTAAAGCTGATCCGCCTTCAGCATATGGTAAAAGCAAGAGAGAAACTGGCTGAGCTTGATGGGCTTCTTGTCGTTGGCCGGATCGACTATCTGATTTTGCAAACCATTCGCGAGTACAACCGCAATATTGTGCTAATTAACCAGGATGCTTATGAAGATCAATACGATTCAATCATTTTTGATTACCAAAAAGCCGCCAGCCAGGCAATGGATCACCTGGCGGCACAGGGATATGAACGGATCGGCTATATTGGCGGCACAGAGCGAATTTCCGTCGAACAGGAGCAGTCATTAAAAAAAATTTATACGCCCGATGCAAGGAAAACGATTTACGAAAGCAAAATGAAGGAACGCGGCTTGTATGACCCAAGCCTGCTGTTTGTTAAAGAGTATTCTATTCAGTCCGGCTACGATTTGATGAAAGAAGCCATTAAGCAGGGAAACGTGCCGGACGCTTTTTTCATTGCCAGCGATTCGATGGCCATTGGCGCGATGAGAGCGCTTCACGAAGCCGGTGTTCAGGTGCCGGATGACGTTGCGATTGTCAGCTTCAACGATATTGAAATGGCTCAATTTACATCTCCACCGCTGACCACCGTTAAAATACCGACTGAAGAAATGGGAAGGCTCGGTGTCCGAATTATGCTTGACCGGCTGGATGGCCGGGACATGCCCATTAAAATTATGGTGCCAACAACGCTGGTTGTCCGTGAAAGCTGCGGAGCACTGCGCCAGCAGGAACGACAATAATATTCAATGAAAATCGGAGGGAATTCCATGAAAAAACGAGTCACCTTATCTGTTCTTTCTTTATCTGCCATGATGGCTTTGTCGGCTTGCGGCAAGGACAGCGCAGAGGGCGGCGGCAGCGGAGAACAAGTGAAACTGACGATGATGTCGACGGCCACAACAAAAGCAGACCAGCAGATTTTCAAGGAAATCGTAGCAGATTTTGAAAAAGCGCATCCGGAAATTGATATTGAAGATACGTATCCAGGCGACGGCTATGAAGACTTGGCTCGCGTTAAAATGGCAGCGGACGACATGCCGGACCTGTTTGATACGCATGGCTGGGCGAAAAGCCGGTACGGAGAGTACACAGAGGATTTAAGCGGGATGGATTGGGTGAAAAACCTGGATGAAGCGATGAAGCCAATCGTAACCGATGACGCAGGAAAGGTACATGCGTACCCGGTCAATCAGGCACTGGATGGAATGACCTACAACAAAACGCTGTTAGACAAGTATGGAATCAAACCGCCAAAGACATTTGATGAATTGATGGCGGCGCTTGAAGAAGTAAAAAAGAAAAGCAAAGGAGAAGTGGTGCCATTCTGGCTCGGTGGCTCTGACAAAAGCCAATTCGGCCAGTACTTTGATGAATTCGCTACACCTCTTCTTATTACAGATAAAGAAAACAGTCATGGTGAAGCGCTGCTCGACGGCTCATTTGACTGGTCCAACTACACGTACCTGCCTGAAAAGCTGAAAGAAATGAATGATAAAGGGCTGTTAAACAAAGACGTGCTGACGGCTCAGGTAACACAGGGTGCTGAATTGATGGCACAAAACAAAATTGCCTTCACGATGCTGAATGGATCAGTCGGGCGTGAAGTATCCGAATTAAATCCAGAGGTCCAAGTCGGCACGATTCCGGTACCGGCTATTCATGAAGGAGACTCACCAAGCTGGATTGGCGGTGAGCGCCATACATTTGCCATCTCGAAAAATTCTGAGCATAAGGAAGAAGCAAAGCAGTTTATTGAATACCTGACTCAGCCGGAAGTGGCTAAAAAGCTGGCAGAAGGCACATCTCTTCCAGACGCACTGACAAATGTAGATGCAGACAACTATTTCGCCGAATTTTACAAAGAGTATGAAGGCACGCAAATTCAGCCGTACTTCGACCGTGTCTACCTGCCAAGCGGCATGTGGGATCCAATGGGAGCAACCGGCCAGGAGCTGGTCGCTGGAACGATGAAGCCGAAACAGGTATCCGAGAAAATGGAAGAGGAATACAAGCGTTTAAGAGCGGAATAAGGGCCGGAACAGGGAGGCGGGCAGCTGCTTCCCTGGCCGACCGGCTCGTAAAGGAGATGGATAAAAAATGGCCGAGCTGACGAAAGTACCCGAAAAAACAAGCATGAAAACAAAAAGCGCCAAGTTGAAAAGAAGCCGCCGGGAATCGTCTCTTTGGTGGATGTATCTGCCCAGTGTCCTGATTGTTGTTTTGTTTATTGTATATCCGTTTATAGATGGAATTCGTATTTCCTTTACCAACTGGAACGGGTTTTCACAAACGTACGATTACATTGGGCTTGATCAATATAAGCGTATGTTCGCTGATCCTGACACATGGCTTGTTGTAAAAAATACATTGCTGTACGGCATAGGCAGTACGATTTTACAAAACATTGTCGGGCTGGGTTACGCTTTATTGCTCAATCACAATTTAAAAGTACGCTCTTTCACACGAACGGTTATTTATCTGCCTGTTATTATCAGCCCGCTTATTATGGGCTACATCTGGTATTTCTTCTTTGCGTTTCAAGGAGGAGCATTAAATGATATTTTCCTTCTATTTGGAAAAGAGCCGATTAACGCGCTCGGCAACCCCGCTGTAAACCCGTATATTATTGTTTTTGTGAACACTTTCCAATTCGTCGGTATTGCCATGATTATCTATTTGGCAGGACTGCAAAGCATTTCAAAAGATTATTACGAAGCAGCGAACATCGACGGAGCAACCGGCTGGCAAAAGTTTAAAAACATTACGATTCCGCTTCTTATGCCATCTATTACTATTAATATGGTACTGAATATTATTGGCGGATTAAAGCTGTTTGATGTAATCGTCGCTTTGACAAATGGCGGACCGGGGAATGCTTCCCAGTCGATGTCTACTTTTATGTACAATCTTTATTTTTCACGCCAGGATGCAGGCTATGCGGCGACCCAGGGGGTTTTAATGGCGGTTATTATTTTAGTCATCAGCATGGCGGCGCTCATCTACTTTAAACGAAAAGAGGTTGAAGCATAATGGAACACATATCTTCAAGAACAAAATGGCTGCTGACCGGGCTCGCTCTTGTCATTACGCTTTTTCACCTCGTCCCGTTTTATATACTGATCACCACATCGCTGAAAAAAGTGGGGGATTTTACGTCAAAATGGGCGTTTCCCACTTCCTTTGATACTGAAAATTTTGTGCTTGCCTGGGAGCAGGCAAATCTCGGCAACGCGTTTATCAACACGGCGATTATTACTATTTGCTCAGCCGTTTTATTGATCTTTTTTGGCTCAATGGCGGCGTATGCATTGGCACGCCGGACAACAAAGCTGAATAAATATGTGTACATGCTGTTTGTTGGAGTGATGGTAATTCCACCGCTAACAGCACTTGTACCCCTGTACCGGCTTGTTGTCGATGTCGGCTTGATGAACACCCACCTTGTTGCGATCTTAAATAACGTGGCAGCTTTTATGCCGCTGACGATTTTCCTTTATGCCGGCTTTATCCGTTCGACGATTCCGAAAGAATTGGAAGAAGCAGCGCGAATCGACGGAGCGAGTACACTTGGTGTTTTTTTCAGGGTTGTATTCCCGCTTTTAAAGCCAATTACGGCGACGGTGTTAATCATTTCCTCCGTTTATATTTGGAACGACTATCAATTTGCGATTTTCTTCCTGCAGGATTCGAGCGTGCAGACCTTAACGGTAGCCCTGGCTGGCTTCTTCGGACAAAATTCAAGCCAGTTGAATTTAGTAGCAGCCGCCGCCCTTATGGCTTCGCTGCCAATGGTGATTGTGTTCTTGTTCCTGCAGCGTTTCTTTATTGAAGGACTTGCAGCAGGCAGTGTAAAAGGATAATAAAAACGGCCTTCTTATGAGAAGGCCGTTCTTTTTTTGGACGAATCAGCGGGAAGCAGGCTCTTCGTTGACTGAATAAAACTACATACATCTTATTTTTCTTGTGATAATATATACGTATAAGTTATAGGGAAAAGAAACAAAACGGGGAGGTGATCGCTTGGCAACCAAACACAGCATCGTGAAACAGGCGATTCAATCGCGCATTTTGGATGGTACATTTTTGCCTCACCAAAAAATCAGTTCGGAAAGTGAGCTGATGAAGGAGTTTGGAGTCAGCCGCCACACGGTCAGGCTTGCAATAGGCGATCTTGTCAACAAAGGCTGGCTTTATCGGGAGCAGGGAGCAGGCACATTCTGCGCTGACCGTCAGGCAAACGGTGCGGTTTTAGACCCGGCTGGACAGAAAAACATTGCCCTTATTACAACGTATATTTCAGATTATATTTTTCCGTCCATTATTCGAGGTGCGGAATCTGTATTAAGCGAGCAGGGCTATCATGTTACACTTTTCAGCACAAACAACAATCATCAAACAGAACGGGAGATTTTAGAGAAAATACTGTCCGGTTCATTTGATGGAGTGATTGTTGAGCCAACCAAAAGTGCATTCAGCAATCCGAATATCAACTATTATTTAAATTTAGAACGGCAGAACATTCCTTATGTGATGATGAATGCCTACTATGATGAGCTTGAGCCTCTTTATGTCGCAGTGGATGACGAACGAGGAGGTTTTCTGCAGACAGAGTTTTTAATTAAGCAGGGGTACCGGAATATTGCCGGGTTTTTTAAAACCGACGATATCCAGGGGGTCAAACGGATGAAAGGCTTCCTGAAAGCACATCGAAAGCACCGGATTCCCATTGAACCGCAAAATATTATTACGTATTACACCGAAGAAAAGGAAAGTAAGCCGGCTCGGGAACTGGATCAACTGCTCAAACAGCAGGGAGACGGGGCACCGGATTCTCTTGTATGCTACAATGACCAGCTGGCGCTCAGCCTGCTGAACCTTCTGCGTGAGAAAAAACTCCGTGTCCCGGACGATATCGCCATGGTTGGATACGATGACTCCTTTTTAGCGGATGTATCTGAAGTCAAGCTTACCACAGTTACACATCCGAAAAGTGATCTTGGCAGGGAAGCGGCTCGGCTCGTTTTAGAACTTGTTCAAGAGAGGAAAGGGTCAGCAGCACAAAGGGAACCAAAGCAGGAATCCATTTTATTTGAACCGGAGCTTCACATTCGGTCATCGGTTAAAATAGCAGAAGAAGCACATAAACAGTAACTTGTTTATGTGCTTTTTGTTTTTTCTACAAGTTATTGAAAAATTATCATAATAGATATTGATTATGCGTACATATTGTACTATTATGAATCTTAAGAAGTAAATATATACGTACAAGTTGAAATGAGGAGGCTTATTATGCTGGATCAATTAAAACAGGAAGTGCTGGAAGCGAATTTATCTCTTCCGAAGCATGGACTCGTTACTTTTACTTGGGGTAATGTAAGCGGTTTCGACGAAAGAGAGCAGCTCGTTGTCATTAAACCGAGCGGCATTGCGTATGACCAGCTGACTGTAGAAGACATGGTTGTCGTAGATTTGGACGGAAATGTAGTGGAAGGGACGTTAAAGCCTTCATCAGATACAGCCACGCACTTGATTCTATACAAGCATTTTTCGGGAATTGGCGGCGTGGTTCATACTCACTCTCCTTGTGCTACAAGCTGGGCGCAGGCGGGCAGAGCCATTCCGGCGCTTGGAACCACACATGCTGATTATTACTATGGAGAAGTTCCCTGTACCCGCCCGCTGACAAGGGAGGAAATTGAACAGGCATATGAAGTGGAGACCGGTAATGTCATTATTGAAACCTTTACACACCTTGATCCAAAAGCGATGCCTGGTGTTCTCGTGTACGGACATGCGCCGTTTAACTGGGGAAAAACGCCGAGCGAAGCGGTTCATAATGCAGTTGTACTGGAAGAAGTGGCTAAGATGGGCTTGAATACGTTTCAGTTGAATCCGGACACTGAGCCGATTGACCAATTTTTGCTGGATAAGCACTATTTGCGGAAACACGGAGTTAACGCCTATTACGGGCAAAAAGGATAAACCGTTATAGCGTCGTTGATAAGGGCTTCGGGACCTGACTATAAATGAACCCTTCAGCACCCGGCAAAGTCTAATGAGGAATCGTACATTATCGATTAAAAGGAAGTGGCTGAATGATGAATAAGCTGGATCTAATAAAAGCTGATATCGCTAGCAGTCGAACAGCTTTAGGTATTGAGTTTGGTTCTACTCGTATCAAGGCCGTTTTGATTGATTCTAATCACTCACCCATAGCTTCTGGAAGCTATGAATGGGAGAATCGTTTGGAAGAGGGAATATGGACATATTCTCTTAATGACATCTGGAAAGGTCTTCAAACAAGTTATCAAGAGATGGCAAATGAAGTGAAAGAAAAGTATGGAGTAACCCTTCAAAAGGTTGGTGCCATTGGCTTTAGTGCGATGATGCACGGCTATATGGCGTTTAATAAAGACGGAGAGCTGCTGGTTCCATTCCGTACATGGAGGAACTCGATCACTGAACAGGCAGAAAAAGAATTAACAGCCCTTTTTAATTATAATATCCCGCAAAGATGGAGTATCGCTCATTTATATCAAGCGATTATAAATGGAGAAGAACATGTAGAAAATATTGATTTCTTCACAACATTAGCTGGCTATATCCATTGGAAACTGACCGGCAAAAAAGTTTTAGGGGTTGGAGATGCTTCTGGTATGTTTCCAATTGATATGGAAACAAAGGATTACGATACAAGGATGATTCAAGCTTTTGATGATTTGATCATTGAAAAGAATTATCCGTGGAAATTAGAAGAGATTTTACCGCAGGCGATGCAAGCGGGTGATGAAGCCGGGCAATTATCAGAAGATGGCGCCAAGCTATTAGACGTGAGTGGCAGCCTTCAAGCTGGCATTCCGCTTTGTCCTCCAGAAGGCGACGCAGGAACGGGCATGGTCGCAACCAACAGTGTTGCCCAGCGTACAGGAAATGTTTCAGCAGGAACGTCAGTGTTTGCGATGATCGTGCTGGAAAAAGAATTGAAAAAGGTTTATCCAGAAATCGACCTCGTGACCACGCCTTCTGGAAGCTTAGTTGGTATGGTTCACGCGAATAACTGTTCCTCTGACATCAATGCCTGGATAAAGCTGTTCGAAGAGTTTTCAGAAGCCCTGGGTTATCAAGTAAATAAGGATAAACTGTTTGAAGTCTTGTTCAATAAGGCTCTTGAAGGGGATAAGGATTGCGGAGGACTACTGTCTTACGGTTATTATTCTGGTGAGAATATTACAGGAATGAGAGAAGGCCGGCCGTTATTCGTCCGTTCGCCAGAAAGCAATTTTAACCTTGCAAACTTTATGCGTGTACATTTATTTTCGGCACTTGGCACTTTGAAAATCGGAATGGACATTCTTTTACATGAAGAAAATATTGGGATCGACAAGATTTTGGGACATGGAGGTCTGTTTAAGACCAAAGGTGTTGGACAGAAGATTATGGCCGCAGCCATGAATGCGCCTGTATCTGTTATGGAAACTGCTGGTGAAGGCGGTGCTTGGGGAATTGCGCTGCTTGCATCTTTTACAGCTAATAAAGAAGAAAATGAATCATTAGAAGAGTATCTGGATAAAAAGGTATTTGGCGACAATGTCGGCGTGGAAGTAGAGGCAGACGAAGAAGATGTGGAAGGTTTTGAAGCCTTTATGGATCGTTATAAACAAGGACTTAGCATTGAGCAAGCCGCTATTGATCATTTACTCATTCAGAAGAAGGTAGTAGAGCAGCTGGTTTAAAGAAAAAGTTTCTTAGGCCGGTCTTGAATGAATCAAATATATTGAATGCACCTGTTAGGGGCGAAAATAACTCAAGGGAGCGAGAAGTATGTTAGCAATAGATAAGAAAGAATTTTGGTTTGTTACAGGAAGCCAGCACTTGTACGGAGAAGAAGCGCTGCAAGAAGTTCAGAAAAATTCAGAGGAAGTCGTAAATGGACTAAATGGAGAGGCTGAGCTGTCTTACCCGATTGTTTTTAAGGAAGTACTGACAACATCCGGAGATATTCACCAGTTGATGCAGCAGGCGAACAGCGATGAAAACTGTGCCGGCATCATTACCTGGATGCATACTTTTTCTCCGGCGAAAATGTGGATTGCTGGTTTGAAAGCGCTGCAAAAGCCGCTTCTTCATCTGCATACACAGTTTAACCGTGAGATCCCGTGGAGCAGCATTGATATGGACTTTATGAATCTAAACCAGGCGGCACATGGAGATCGTGAGTATGGATTTATCGGTACACGTATGCAAATTGGCCGCAAAGTCATTGTCGGCCACTGGCAGGATGAGTCAGTTAAGAAAAGCGTAAGCGACTGGATGAATATCGCCGCCGCGGTAACAGAGGGGCCGAATATCCGGGTTGCCCGCTTTGGTGACAATATGCGGAACGTAGCCGTTACGGATGGTGACAAAGTAGAAGCGCAAATTAAATTCGGCTGGGTCGTAGACTATTATGGCATTGGTGATCTTGTAGAAGAAGTGAATAACGTCACACAGGACCAAATCGATTCTCTTTATGAAGAATACAAGCAGCAATATATATTTGAAGAAAGTGACGATATTTGCGCGGCGATCAAAGAACAGGCACGAATCGAGATCGGGCTGCGTTCGTTCTTGGAACGGGGAAATTATAACGCGTTCACAACAAACTTTGAAGATTTGCACGGCATGGAGCAGCTGCCAGGCCTTGCTGCACAGCGGCTGATGGCAGATGGCTACGGATTTGCCGGTGAAGGCGACTGGCGTACAGCCGCTCTGCTCCGCATGATGAAAATCGCGGCAGGCAACAAACAGACATCGTTTATGGAAGATTATACGTATCATTTAGAAGCCGGCAATGAAATGATTCTTGGCTCGCACATGCTTGAAGTATGCCCGACTGTTGCCGCCTCGAAACCGCGTATTGTTGTGAATCCATTGTCCATTGGAGGCAAAGCAGACCCGGCCCGCCTTGTGTTTGATGGGATGAGCGGCCAGGCAGTTAACGCATCACTTGTTGAGATGGGCGGGCGTTACCGGCTGATCGTCAATGTGGTAGATGCGGTTGAGTCACCGCAGCAAACGCCGAATCTGCCGGTTGCTAAAGTCCTGTGGAAGCCGCAGCCGTCTTTGAAAACAGCCACTGAATCCTGGATTTACGCAGGCGGAGCCCATCACACTGTTCTTTCATTCGCTGTCAGCGCTGAGCAGCTGTATGATTTTTCAGAAATGGCCGGCATTGAATGCATTATCATTGATAAGGACACAAAAACTTCCCAGCTTCGCAACGAGCTGAAGTGGGGAGAAGCAATCTGGAAGTAAACAAAAGGGAGAGGCTGTCTCATTCGTGGGCCGGCCTTTTTTCTCATAAGGAAAGGAATGGACATTATGACAGGCACCATTAATGGCATCAATATAAAAGAATTTACGCTTTCAAATAAAAATGGCATGACTGTGTCGTTTTTGGATTATGGCTGTATCATTACGAAAATCGTTGTGCCGGACCGGGAAGGAAAGCTGGAAAACGTTGTAATCGGCTATGAGAATGCAGATCGTTATGTTCAAAATCCATGGTATTTGGGAGCGGTAATTGGCCGGTTTGCCGGACGGATCGGCAGCGGATCGTTCAAGCTGGACGGAAAAACGTATACACTTGAACAAAACGATGGAAATAATCATCTGCATGGCGGCAAATCCGGTTTTGACAAAGTAGTTTGGAAATCGGAATGTATAGCAGGCGGTGTCCGGTTTACCCATGAAAGTCCTGATGGGGAAGGCGGATATCCGGGGAATGTGAAAGCAGTGGTTACGTACACGCTGAATGATGAGAACGAATTTGCGATTCATTACGAAGCGGTCTCGGACCAGCCGACTCTTCTCAATATGACCAACCATACGTATTTTAATTTAAGCGGCGATTTAAAGCGAGATATTACCGACCACGTGCTCCAGCTCGACAGCGACCGGTATGGGGAGCTGAATGAGGAACTTCTGCCGACCGGCATGCTGCGGCCGGTTGAAGGCACGGCTTTTGACTTCCGCCGCGGCCAGCCGATTCGAGCCGGTGTAGAGTCAGAGGATCCGCAGAACAAGCTGGCGGGTGAAGGGTATGATCATCCATTCTTGTTAAACGGGCAGGAGGATATCGTCTTATCAGATGAGGGAAGCGGCCGTGTGCTGCGCATGAAAACGGACCAGAACTGTGTTGTTTTATATTCTGGCACGCAAATAACAGACGGAGAAAAACTGGATGGCGGAATTTCCCGAAAGTATGCAGGTCTTTGTCTTGAAACACAGGGGCTGCCAGATTCTGTTCACCAGCCGCACTTTCCGCAAAGCATTATCCGTGCAGGAGAAACGTATACAGCCCACACGATTTATCAATTTAGCATCCAATAATGTTAAAAAGCGGACGTTTCATGTGAAATGTCCGCTTTTTCTCAAGTGCTTATAAATAGTAAAGTTTAAATACAATATCCTGGGCATGATTTCCGAATTTTTTTCCAAAAAGGGTAGCGCCTCCAACATGTTCGGCATCTTCCTTCACTTCGATTCGAAACGTCCATCTGTCACAGGTCGTATCCAAGTCTTCCACAGAAAGATCGGATAACGGGTCGCCATCAATATATGTGCCGTGTTTGGTAATCCGGATTGTCTTCAACAGTCCATATTGATTAATGTTATGCGGCCACCAGTCGGGCGTGTATTTTCCTCGTGTATCCGCAAAATCGCCAGGACTTACCCACGTGCCCAGCTCGATTCCATTCAAAGTAAATGTAATGTCTGAAGGCCAGACATCGTTAGAAAAAGGAAATTCCGAAGATAGTTCCAACGCAATCTCCAACTGCTGCAATGTTTCACCCGGTTTTAAAAAGTTGGCTGTATTATATTGAACAAACCCTTGGGTAAACCAGAGAATTTCTGCATCCACCCGCTGCGGATCCATAAAATACTGCGGTTCATCCACCCGGCCGATAAATTCTTTTTCCGTTGCAAGCCCGCACGTCGGCTTTACATTGAAATCAGTGTAGTGGCCGATCGGAATGGAAGACTCATACGAAGCAAACGAGTGAAAGATCTTTTTCGGAAAGTTAATCTCAATATGATCAACTTTTAAGATGGAGATTTTTTGCTGACCGGATTTTCCGGGCACCTTTTCCGTTTTAATGATTCCTGCTTCTTCGAGCTTTTTAATATGTTTGGTGACGATAGGGCTGCTGATGCCGAGTTCCTCAGCCAGCTCTTTAATATTCATCTTATTCCGTGAAAGCAGCTGAATGATCTTTAAGCGGACTTCGCTTGCCAGCGCCTCATAAACAACGAGCGAAGAGCTGTCGATTTCTAATTGCATAAGCACTCCTTCTTTCTGTCGGAACTATGATTAACATAAACAATAACTTTATAATGATTAATTAAAACATAAAATAATTAAAAAGTTAATTATTTTTTTATTTATATTTTTTTAGCTATATAATTAACATATTTATTAATCAAATAAAAATAATCAAATGCACAATTTATCAATAAGTTATTGACAGCGTTTTCAGTATAGGGCTATAATATGACTAAGTTAATTGATTAAAGGCCGAAAATCAATTGTCTAAACAGAAATGGGACGAATGAGGAGGAGAACATTTTGAAAAAAAGCTTTAGCCTTTCGTTGATCATTGTTTTTCTTGTAACAACCATTTTGGCGGGGTGCAGCGGCAGTGATAAAAATACCATCACATTTTGGACACCGCTGACCGGAGAAGACGGTGCGTACATGGATGAGCTTGTTAAAGCCTATAACGAAACAGATCCAGAAATTAAAGTAAAACATGTTGTAACAGCGGATATGTACACAAAAATGTCTACTGTCTTAAATTCTGGCAAAGGCGTACCGGATCTATCTATTATTCATGCAGACCGTGTACCAGGCTTTGTTAAACAAGATGTATTAAAACCGATGACCGATATTATCTCTTCAAAAGAAGGGTTAAAAGAAGAAAACTACCTGCTGCAGGCCTGGTCATCCGGCAACATCGACGGAACACAGTATACAGTACCACTCGATATCCACAGCAGCGCCATGTACTACAACAAAGATCTGCTTGAAAAATACAATGCGACAAGTTTTCTGGATGATAATGTCGTAACGATCGACGAAATGCTTTCTCTGCAAGGCAAACTTGATAAAGGCGACTATGTTGTCAACGATGCACTTCTTGGCTGGGTGATCTTAGCGCAGATCCAAAACTTCAATGGAGACATTCAAGAAAACGGCAAACCGGCAGTTAACACAGATGTAATGAGAAAAGCACTTGAATCTGTAAAAAGCTTGAATGATGCGGGAATCATGACGCCGTACGGGGAAGATGGATATCTAATGTTCCAATCCGGCAACGTATTATTCTCAACGGATGGAACGTGGAGCTCTACTGCTCACGCAGATGTTGAAGGGTTGAACTTCGGCGTCACAAATGTGTACTCCCCTACTCCTGAGAAGTTTACAAACAGAGCATCTTCGCACTTGTTCGCGATGCTGAAAAATGAAGAAAGAACAGAAGAAAAAGAAAAAGGGATTGCCGACTTCCTTGATTTTATCCGCAAAAATTCAATTAAATGGGCGGAAGCCGGCCAGATTGTAGCGAGTAACGAAGTAAACCAAAGCCCAGAATACAAGAAATTTACGCAGTCTTTCTTTACATCAAATGAAAAAGAAACACAGTCGCTTCATATTTACACATATGAATATTATCCGTATGTGGCTGAAGCGGTAGACACTTATGCGCCAGACATTGTCCGCGGTGAAACGGATATCGATAAAGGCCTGAAAACGATGCAGAAATTTGTTGAGGATAAGATTTCAGAAGGCGACAACGGAGCAGCAAAGTAGAAAGTAACAGGTGATGTGCCCGATTGCGGCACATCCCTTTTCTAAAAGGAGAACTGAAAGCCTATGAATAAAAAACTGAACGCAACCCCTCTTTTCTTTGTAGGTCCGCATGTGATTTTGTTTGCTGTTTTTATTTTCCTGCCGACTATTTACGGTATTTATGCTTCATTTACTCAGTGGAATTTAATGAGTGATCCCGTATGGGTAGGGCTGGAGAATTACCGGACGATTCTCTTTGATCAAGAATCGACCTTTCATGTTCAATTCACAAACGGCTTGAAAAATACCTTGATTTTCGTTCTTCTGAGCGTACCGCTGCTGATTGTTATTCCATTAATGATTGCTGTGGCGCTGGAACATAAAGCAGTAAAAATGAAAAGCCTGATCCAGTCCGTTATTTATATACCGGGTTTGATCTCTATTTCTGCTGCCGCTCTGATCTGGTCATTGATTTTTAATAAGCAGCTGGGCATCACCAATAATGTATTCGGTTCCGAAACGGTCTGGGCTGCAAACCAGCCGTATGCCTGGCTGATCATTATTGTTTTGACAGTATGGGGCGGTGTAGGTGGAAATATGATTATCTACCGTGCTTCGATTAACGGAGTATCAAAAGATTTATATGAATCAGCAGATATTGATGGCGCTGGACCGATTCGGAAATTTTTCAGCATTACACTGCCATCTATTCGTTTCCCGCTTATTTACACGTTTGTTATGACGACTGCCGGTGCTTTTAACGTTTTCGGCCAGCCGCTTATGATGACAGATGGAGGCCCGCATCAAAGTACAGCCGTGTTAATGATGTACATCCGCCAGCTGGCATTTGGGCATGGAGAGTCGATTGCAGGGATGGCTTCAGCGATGGCTGTTTTGTTGGGGCTGGTTATTTTGGTGATTTCCGCATTGCAATATTTTATCATGAACCGGAATGCGGCTTAAATGTTTGATCATGAGCTGGAACTACAGAATAGAAAGGCAGGGAAGCAAGATGTCAAAGCATGCAACGATTTCTAAAGAGATGGGAAGAAGCGCCGTTCGCATGAAGCCTGGAAAAATAAGTGTCTCCAAGTATTTAGCGTATTTGTTTTTAATCGCCGTTTGTGTGATTTGGGCCATTCCCGTTTTATTTGGGATTACTACATCGTTTCGTTCCCAGACAGAAGTGGTATCTACCGGATTCAGCCTGCTGCCGGTCAACTGGATCGTCGATAACTACGTAGTCGTTTTGCAAAACACATCCACGGCGCCGATCTTACGATGGCTTTTAAACTCAATGTTTATTGCAACAATGCATACACTCCTGGTGATTGTTGTAATTTCCATTACCGGCTATGGCTATTCCCGCTTGAACTTTAAAGGAAGAGATACATTATTTTTCACTCTTCTCGGTATTTCCTTTTTTCCAGGCGTCGTCAATCTGATTCCTTCCTATAAGATTATTGATGCACTTGGATGGGTGAATACAGCCTGGGCCATGATCATTCCGGGTCTTGCAGGTATGGGAAATATCTTTCTTGTCCGACAGTTTATGAAAGGGATTCCAAAGGAGCTTGATGAATCAGCCCGGGTAGACGGCGCCAGTGAATTTAGAATTTACTACTCGATTATCCTTCCTTTGATTAAGCCAGTATTAATTGTTTGCGGACTGTTTTCGTTTACCGGGTCGTGGAATGACTTTCTCTGGCCGGTTATCGTGTACACCGATGTAGAAAAAATGCCTGTTACAGCTGGTCTTCTGTTGCTTCAGGACATTTACGGAAATTACCGGATGATCGGGCAGCTGATGAGCTCGGCGATATTGGCCATTATTCCGACATTGCTTTTGTTTATATTCGCGCAAAAATACTTTGTTCAATCTATTAACTTGAATTCCGGCGTAAAAGGATAAGGATCAAAAATTTGGTTTAAAAGGTGAGGAACACATATGAACAGAGGATTAGAAAGAAAGCTGCTGACAGCAGGCTCCCTGTGGAATGCATTTACAGCGATTGTAACGATTTTCGGCTATTCAACCTGGTTTAAAACAACAGGGGCACAGGGGCTTCAAGGGGCTTCTGTTGAAAATGCAATGGCGGGCGCAACGTTACTGGACAATGTATCAAAAGTGATTGTGACGTTTGGTTTGTTTATTTTTGTCGGGGCTATTATCAACTTTTTGATTGCCAGAAGCATAAAAGACAACGCCATTCAGCCGAAAATCGTCGTTTGGATTGCTTGCTGGGGCATCTTGCAGCTGCTTGTGATGGATGTAGTCGGATTTGTCCTCTTTTTACTTGCGTTCATTGTTTACTCAGCCAAAAACAAAGCGATTAAACTGTCCCGGCAGGCTTACTAGAAAAGAACTGAACACGTACTGAATGAAAAAGGAGAGATTGGGATGACCAACGTTGTACTCAATACCGATGTAACAAAAGGAACAATCAATAAAAACATTTACGGACATTTTGCTGAACACCTTGGCCGCTGTATTTATGAAGGAATCTGGGTAGGAGAAGACTCTTCGATCCCAAATACAAACGGCATTCGCAACGATGTGCTGCAGGCATTAAAAGACATTCGCATTCCGCTGCTTCGCTGGCCGGGCGGCTGTTTTGCAGATGAATACCACTGGCGTGATGGAGTCGGACCCCGTGAAGGGCGGAAGCATATGATCAATACACACTGGGGCGGTGTGGTGGAAAACAACCATTTTGGTACACACGAGTTTATGATGCTGTGTGAGATGCTTGAATGCGAGCCTTACATTTGCGGCAACGTCGGCAGCGGCAGCGTGCAGGAAATGTCAGAGTGGATTGAATATATGACATTTGACGGCGAGTCGCCAATGGCCAACTGGCGCAGGGAAAATGGCCGTCAGGAACCGTGGGACTTAACGTATTTCGGCGTAGGAAATGAAAACTGGGGCTGCGGCGGCAATATGCGTCCGGAATACTATGCCGATTTATACCGCCGTTTTCAAACGTTCGTCCGCAACTACGGCGATAATAAAATTTACCGCATTGCCGGTGGTGCCAACGTCGATGATTACAACTGGACTGAAGTGCTGATGCGTGAAGCGGCGCCGTTTATGGATGGGCTGAGCCTTCACTATTACACGATTCCAGGTGACTTCTGGAAAGGAAAAGGCTCTGCGCTTGATTTTGAAGAATCAGAGTGGTTCGTGACAATGAAAAAAGCATTACATATGAACGAGCTCATTACACGCCATTCAACGATCATGGATAAATATGATCCTGACAAGCGTATCGGCATGATTATTGATGAGTGGGGTACATGGCTTGATGTGGAGCCGGGTACAAACCCAGGTTTCTTATACCAGCAGAATACGATCCGCGATGCGCTTGTGGCGGCCGTGCACTTCCATATCTTCCACAATCATGCGGACCGCGTGCAGATGACCAATATTGCTCAAACCGTAAATGTTCTGCAGGCGATGGTGCTGACGGATAACGAAAAAATGCTTCTTACACCGACTTATCACGTATTTGATATGTATAAAGAGCACCAGGGAGCACAGCTCCTTGATGTAAGTGTTGACAGCGGAACGTATGAAATGGAAGGGGATGTGCTTCCACAAGTAAGTGCAACAGCATCGAAAAATGCAGATGGCGTTATTCATCTCAGCTTGTATAACATTGACCACCAGCACCCAGCTTCCGTTTCTATTGATATCCGGGGTATTGCTGGCGGCTCTTTATCTATTGAAGGACGCATGTTAACAGCAGATGAAATGAATGCGCATAACACATTCGAAAATCCGGAACGCGTAAAGCCAGAAGCGTACACTGACTTTACAGTGGAAAACGGCCAATTAACGGCACAGCTGCCGAACATGTCTATTATCCAGCTCACAATCCACTCTTAAGGAGCGTGCAAGATGAAAGCGACTATGATTGTTGAAAAAGATTTTAAAATCGCAGAAATCGATAAACGGGTATACGGTTCATTTATTGAACATTTGGGGCGTGCTGTATACGGCGGTATTTATGAACCGGATCACCCTGAAGCGGATGAGCACGGGTTTCGCCGCGACGTGATCGATCTCGTAAACGAATTGCAGGTACCGCTTGTCCGTTATCCGGGCGGCAACTTTGTATCCGGCTACAACTGGGAAGATGGGGTTGGTCCTAAAAGTAAGCGTCCGAAAAAATTGGAGCTTGCATGGCGCGCGCTTGAAACAAATGAAATTGGTACAAATGAATTTATGGAATGGGCAAAGCGGGCTGGCACAGACGTTAATATGGCGGTGAATCTGGGAACGCGCGGTATTGATGCAGCCCGAAACCTGGTGGAATACTGTAATCATCCAGGCGGCTCTTTTTATAGTGATCTACGCATCTCGCACGGCGTAAAAGACCCTTATAACATTAAAACGTGGTGTTTAGGAAATGAAATGGATGGCCCCTGGCAAATCGGGCACAAAACCGCACACGAGTACGGTCGTCTTGCCGCAGAAACGGCTAAAGCAATGAAGTGGGTAGATCCAACGATAGAGCTTGTTGCCTGCGGCAGCTCGCACCGGAACATGCCGACATTTGCTGAATGGGAAGCGACAGTGTTAGATCATACGTACGAGCATGTGGAGTTTATTTCACTTCACCAGTATTACGGCAACCGCGATAACGACCTTCAAAACTACCTGGCTCAAACGATGGAAATGGATGACTTTATTCGCTCGGTTATTTCGATTGCCGATTACATTAAAGCGAAAAAACGGAGCAAAAAGCAGATTCATCTTGCTTTTGATGAGTGGAATGTATGGTATCACTCGAATGAGCAGGATAAGAAGCTGGAGCCATGGACTGTCGCACCGCCTCAGCTCGAAGATATTTATAACTTTGAAGATGCACTGCTTGTAGGCGGCATGCTCATTACCATGCTCAAGCACGCCGACCGATTAAAAATCGCCTGCCTGGCACAGCTTGTGAATGTCATCGCACCAATTATGACCGAGCAAAACGGGTCAGCCTGGAAACAAACGATCTATTATCCGTTTATGCATGCATCTGTATACGGACGCGGCATAGCGCTCCATCCGATTGTTTCGTCACCGAAATACGACAGTAAGGATTTTACTGACGTACCTGTGCTTGAATCAATGGCGGTATACAACGATGAGCAGGATCAGCTGACTATTTTTGCGCTGAACCGCGAGGTAAGGGAGCCGCTTCAGCTTGAATGTGATATTCGCAATTTTGAAGGCTATGAGGTGGCAGAGCATATTGTGCTTGAAAACGGCGGCAACGTGAAACAGTCGAATTCCGCCGGTTCTGCACCGGTTAAGCCCCACTCAAACGGTGATGCTTCGATTGACGGCGGCACTGTCACAGCATCGCTTCCAGCGCTTTCCTGGAATGTAATCCGCCTGCAAAAAAGAGGAGAAAGAGGATGAAGATCGAGCCGATTGTTGTGGAACGGGATGCGTTTCAACAATGTGCGGAGTACCTGAAGTCGAAGAGCTGGACCAGCGTGCTGCTTATTGCCGATCAGTATACACAAAAAGCAGCCGGTCATGATCTGACAGAACAGCTGATCCAGGCAGGGATCAACGTAAAGACGTGTCTCATTGAGCCGGATGATCATGGTGATGTTAAAGCAGATGAAATCTCTCTTGTGCAGGCACTTATTGCGATTGATCAAAGCCTGGATGCACTCCTGGCTGTTGGGGCAGGAACCATTCATGATATTACCCGGTTTTGCAGCGACAAAACTGGAGTTCCATTCATTTCGATTCCGACTGCTCCGTCTGTGGATGGATTTACATCGGTTGGTGCACCGCTCATCGTCCGTGGAAAGAAAACAACCTTTAAAGCCGCGTCACCGGCGGCGCTTTTTGCGGATATTGGCGTCTTAACCGCTGCGCCGCCTGAAATGATTGCAGCCGGTTTCGGCGACATGACGGCAAAGTTCACGTCACTTGCGGACTGGCGGTTCAGCCATTCAACAGCAGGCGAGCCTTATTCGGAAGAAGCGGCAGTCATAACAGAAAAAGCCTTATGGCAATGCGTTCATCATGTGGAGCAAATTGCTGCAAAAGAAGAAGAAGGCATCCGGATTTTAATGAATGCGCTCATTGAATCCGGGAAAGCGATGCTCTTGTTTGGGCAATCGCACCCAGCTTCTGGAGCAGAGCATCATTTGTCGCACTTTTGGGAGATGGAATTTATCCGAACAGGGCGCCCGCAAATTTTGCACGGCGCGAAAGTAGCAGCAGCGACGGTGCTCATTGCTTCTATCTATAAAAAATACCAATCAGAAATTGAAAAAGCAGGAGCAGATGTAACAACGCCCGATCCGAATTTTATTGCTGAGCTGTTAAAACGTGTAGGGGCTCCGGTTTCACCGGCTGACCTTCATATTGAAGAAGGCCTTGTAGCCTCCAGCCTTCAACACGCCCACAGGCTGCGGGACCGTCACACGATGCTCCGATTTTTAAATGAACAACATATCAAATTTGAAAGAGAGGTGCTCCAATGACTGTTTATGAAAACCCGCTGCTGTTAAAGCAGGCAGATCCGTTTATCTATAAACATAAAGATGGTTTCTACTATTTTATTGCATCAAGTCCACAGTTTGACCGTATTGAATTGCGGCGTTCAACGACTATTGATGGTCTCCGTACAGCAAATGCTGTAACCGTCTGGACAAAGCATGAGGAAGGTCCGCTAAGCTGCCTGATTTGGGCACCGGAGCTTCATTATATAGAAGAAAGCTGGTACATTTATTTTGCAGCGGCTCCAAGTGAAAAAGCACATCCGGAGCATAAAACATTTCAGCATCGCATGTATGTGATTGAAAATAAGGGTGAAAATCCATTAGAAGGCGAATGGGAAGAAAAAGGGCAGATTAAAACGAACTGGGAGTCATTTTCACTGGATGCGACTGTATTCGAGCATAAAGGCACATACTTCTATGTCTGGGCACAAAAAGATCCAGCTATTCTAGGAAACTCGAATTTGTATATTGCGGAGATGGAAAACCCGTGGACGCTGAAAGCCAAGCAAGTGATGCTGACAAAGCCCGATCTTGAATGGGAAATGCGTAAAATTCCTGTGAACGAAGGGCCGGCTGTGCTGAAGCGGAACGGAAAAATCTTTATCACCTATTCAGCGAGTGCGACCGATGAAAACTATGCGATGGGGATGCTTGCGGCAGACAAGGAAGCCGACCTGCTTGATGCGGCGTCATGGGAAAAAGTGCAGCAGCCTGTTTTTCAAACGAGTGAACAAAACGAAAAGTTTGGCCCGGGACATAACAGTTTTACGGTTGCCGAAGACGGCATAACCGACCTGCTTGTGTACCATGCCCGCGACCATAAAACGGGCGGCGGAGAAGCGTTAAATGATGCCGGCCGGCACGCCTGCATTCAGCCGTTTCATTATGATGAAAAAGGATATCCGGTGTTCGGGGAGCCACTTCCAAACGCAGCACCGGCTTCTACTGTATAAAAAAATGTGCGCCTTTAAAGGCGCACATTTTTTTATGCAGGCACTCATTGTAGAAAAAGCATAAAAATGCTATCTTGAAATTACGTTATACGTACAAGTTAATGCTTCCTTCGAAAGGGGCTTGCTCAATGAAAAAGCTGCTTGCTATTTATGTAGTATTAATCATCGCATTCGGTCTTTATTTTTATTTTTATCAAACGAGCGAAAGAGCACTTCAGCATTCATCACCGGAATCGCTTGATGAGAAATATGTAATGGTGACGTTTCAAGCCGGTATTGATTATTGGAAGCCGGCAATCAAAGGATTTGAAGACGCAGCAGAGGAATTGGGTGTTTCGATTGAATATAAAGGAGCGCCACAAGTTGACGCTTATGAACAAATTACAGTCCTTGAGCAGGTCATTGCCCGTAAGCCTGCCGGCATCGCCATATCAGCAGTAGACGCAGAAAAGCTAAATCCAACAATCAAACAGGCTGTTGAAGCCGGTATTCAGGTTGTATTGTTTGACGCAGATGCGCCGAAAAGCGGTGCAGCTTCTTTTTTAGGCACGGATAACAAAGAAGCAGGAGCAGAAGCGGCTCATAAGCTTGCGTCTCTTATGAACGAAAAAGGAAAAACAGCGGTCATTACCGCACCCGGCCAGTTGAATTTGCAGGAACGCACAAAGGGTTTTACCGAAGCCATGAAGCAGCATTACCCAAATATGCAGGTAGTCGCTGTTGAAAACGGAAGACGGGATGAAAAAACAGCCAGACAGGCGGTTCTAAATTTATTTAAGCAGCATCCGGATATTGGCGGCTTTTTTTCAACAGAGGCAAATGCAGGAGCAGGTATTGCACAGGCAGCCAGGGCAGCCGGCCGGGATGTGAAAATCGTCGGGTTTGATACATACAAAACGACGCTGGATTTGATTCAGTCGGGAGAAATCGATGCGGCTATTGCCCAGGGAACATGGGAGATGGGTTACCAGTCTCTGCACTTTTTGGTCCAGCTTCATCAAGATCCGGATTCGTCCATTCCTGCCCGTGTCAATACAGGGGTAACAGTCGTTACAAAAGAGAATGCCGCCTCCTATTATGCATGGTAAAGGAAAGAAGAGATAAACATGAAAATAACTAAATGGAAATTGAATAACATTCCGATTAAGCATAAGCTGGTCGCGCTGCTGCTCTTTATTACGATCATTCCTGCCATTGTCCTCAGCCTGCTTATTGCCGTGACGGTTGAACGTGTGATTGAGGATCAAGTAACCGAAAATACGCTTCAGCTCATTGGGCAGGTCAATAAATCAATCGAGTACTATGCAGGAAATATGCAGAATGTCAGTTACCTGCTTTCATTTGATCCTGAAGTAGAGGCGTTTTTAGATGGGAAACGAACGGAAGAAGGAGAGTATTCAATTCGGCAATTTATGCAAAGGCTTACAACGCTTTATCCTGAAGTAGCCGGTATTTTAGCTGTAAACAGCAAGGGAGAAGCTGTCAGTAATGAATTATATGCTCTGCCTGATTGGGATCTTGCGAAAGAGGACTGGTACAAGCAGGCAGTTGAAGGAGCCGGGATTTTTAAAATGATCGGCCGGCCGAAAAACCGCTCTATTACGAGCCACGTCCATTACAGCGAAGAGGAAGTGGTATCGGTTGTACGGGCTATTGTAGACCCAGACACAAAGAAAGTAAAAGGTGTGATTTTAATTGATTTGAAAATCCGGGTGATAGCAGAAGCGGCTCGAAATATTAATACAGGAAAAGCGGGTTACTTAATGGTGCTTGATGAAGCCGGCCGGCCGATTTATTCGCCTGAGCCCTCGCTGCTTAAAGGCGTTCCTGTTGAGCGGTTCAAGGCGAAGAAAGCCGGATCTTTTTCGTCTATCATAAATGGAGAAAAGAAACAGTTTATTTATCAGAACCAGCCCTTTACCAACTGGACCACCGTCGGCGTTTTTTCAACACAAGAATCTGTTCGAGAAGTGCGGACGATTAACTTTTTCGTTGTTTGCTTTATTTTTCTTATTTTTTTCATTGCTATTACGGCTGCTTATCTCTTGTCAAACTCAATGGCAAGGCCGATCGAGCGAATTATTTCATTTATCCAAAAGGTAGATGCAGGTGATCTGGCGGTTCGCTACAGGGATAGTCGGAGAGATGAAATTGGCATGCTGGGCAGAAGCTTAAACCGAATGTTAATGCGTATCGAAAAACTGATGATGATGAACAAAGTGCAGGAGCAACAAAAAAGGGAAGCGGAGCTGCGCAGTCTGCAGGCACATATTAAGCCTCATTTTTTGTATAACACGCTTGACACCATTAATTGGATGGCCAGAAAGCAAAAAGCATACGATGTGGCAGAGGTTGTGGAATCACTGTCTACATTGTTTCGGATTGGCTTGAGTAAGGGGCACGATGTTATTTCTCTGCAGGATGAAATCACACACATTAAAAGCTACTTGAGCATTCAAAAAGCCCGATATAAGGATAAGCTCCATTACACGATCCATATGGCCTCTGAAGTAGAAAACGCATCCGTGCTTAAACTCGTTCTTCAGCCGATAGTGGAAAATGCGATTTACCACGGAATAAAAGAAAGGCGGGGACCGGGACATGTTCACATTTCCGCTTATGAAGAAAACGAACAGCTTTTGTTAACGGTAGAAGATGACGGAGCCGGCATGACAGAAGAAAGGCTGGAACAAATGCGCGCTAAGCTGGCATCCGTCCAGACTGAAAAAACGATGCAGAAAACGGATTTTGGCTACGGCATGATGAACGTGCAGGCAAGAATTCAGCTCGTATTCGGTTCCCAATACGGCATCCAAATAAAAAGCCTGCGGGGTGCTGGCACAAAAGTGGTGGTTGTGCTGCCGCTGAATCATCGTTTAACAGGAGAATAAGGGGGAGGACTATGAAAAATTGGAAGGTGCTTATTGCAGACGATGAACCGATGATTCGGGAAGGGCTGCAGGAGTCCATTAACTGGACAGAACTCGGAATGGAAGTAACGGCATTGGCGGAAGACGGAGAAGAAGCACTGGAACTCGCCCTTGAGCACGATGTTCATATCGTGCTCGCCGATTTAAATATGCCTATTATGAATGGAATTGAAATGATACGCGCCTTGAAAAAACAAAAGCCGGACTGCAAGGTCATTATTATTACCGGGCATGACGAGTTTACGTATGCGCAGGAAGCGCTTCGTTTAAATGTAACAGACTATATTTTAAAGCCGGTAAAACCGGAGCAGCTGCTTGAAGTTGTTACACGTGTGCGTGACCAGCTTCAGCAAAGTGAACGAGAATCCACCCGTGTAGAAAGAATGAGTGCGCAGCTTACCAAAAATGAACTAACACTAAAGGAAGCATTCGGAAGGGAATGGATTGAGCAGACGTTAAAAGAGGAAGAAGTCAGGGCGCAGCTGGAGTTTTTTGGGCTTCCTGCTGAAGTGCCGGAGGAAATTGGCATTATTCGAAGTCAGGCATACCGTTCTGGCAAGCCGATTTTAACGGACAACGACCGCCGAATGATGCTGTTTGCTGTAAAAAATATTGCAGAAGACTGGCTGAAAGAAACGGAGCATTTATTGTTTTCAAACGAAGAACATGTTGTGTTAATTACATGGGTTTCCCTTTCAGAAAAGCTTGTTTGGGAGATAGAGGAAGCGTTGAAGCAATATATGAACATACATAGCCAGTTTTACCGGGAGAACATTAAGGAACATGTAGCACTTGCTTATCAAAAATGCCTGCAGCGGGCAAACCAGGATGCCTTGGCGTCCCCTGTAGTCCGCCGGGCAAAAGAATATATTCATGAGCATTTTGAAAATCCGGAGCTTTCACTTGAATCTACTGCAGAAGCCCTGCAAGTCTCACCGGTTTATTTAAGCAGGATTATAAAGCAGGAGCTTGGCATTTCTTTTGTCCAGCTTGTAACAGGGAAAAGAATGAATAAAGCTGTTCATCTGCTTCAAACAACGGATCTGCCGATTTTGCATATCGCAGAAGCTGTCGGCTATGAATCCCAGCATTATTTTAGCACCGCTTTTAAAAAAGCTGTGGGCATGTCACCGAATCAGTATCGTAAAAATAGCGGATAACAAGCCGCCTCTTAAGAAAAAAGCAGTCAGACTGCAGGCAAATTATATGGATGACCGTGCACATAAAGGGGATGGATCGGCGGCGTCCAGGCAGCTCCGCTTTCCATGGGGCAGGCGCTGAGCCCGACTTCGCCTGGCGGCTCCACCGGTCTCCGCTGCCCGCTAGTCCCATAGGAGTCTGCGCCGCCCTCCCGCCGCCAAGTGGCTTGCGACAAGATTGTACAGAGCTAATAAGATCGTATTTTTCTGTTTAGCTCTGTTAAATATAATTGTTGATATTTCACGAAAAGCAAAAGAACCCATTTATGAGTTCTTATTATCGGCAGCTTCTTCGCTAAGTAACCGTTAGTTTAAGAAAAAATTATCAATAGCTATTCCATAAAAGAGTAATGCAACAACAAAGAAAATGAAGTAGTCCTTACGCTCTTTTCCTCTAACTACAAAATTTTCTATGCCGATTAACAGGATTACTGTTCCGAGCATAAGATCCCTAATTGCAGAATAGCTCCAATAATTATCAACACTATTACTCACTAAAAACTCTAAAAATATTACACCAATTAATATAGCTAATTGTGCATACATAAGCGGTTTAACTCTACGTTCGGCTTTTTCAAAGAACAAGCTCATAATTTTTTTAAAAAAAGAGTTCATACATTTTCCCCCAAAGACTACTTTTATTTCACATAATAATTCTAACATTAATTATTACATCAACAGAAGGTAGCATGTACTTCTTCTTCAACTAGTCTGCTCCGTTGGCCTAACAAGAAAATCAATAACAGTGTTTAACAGAGCCTTCTGTTTAAAAAGAGAAAATGTCTAGTCAGTCCTTGCTTATGGATCTTCCACACCACTTATCGGCTCTTTTTTAAAAGCGAAAGACTTTGTCCACACACTGACTGCCTTTTAAGGAAAAAGGCAGTTTTTTTATATGTTTATGAAAGCGTTTTTATAAAAGTTGAATTTTTATAAAAGAAGGTAATTTATTGAAAAGACGCATATCAGGTGCGGTGCTATAGTCAAGGTAAGAAAACAAGGAACAAAAGGGGGAGCATCAAATGAGAAAGTGGCTTTCGGTTCCAATCCTTCTGCTGCTGATGTTGTTTTTATCCGCATGCGGTGTCATTGATACGAGTGGAAGCGAAAAAGGTTATATCGGTATTTCCATGCCGACTAAATCATCAGAGCGCTGGGTGAACGATGGAGAAAATATGAAAAAGCAATTTGAAAAGCTTGGCTATAAAACGGATCTTCAATATGCAGAAGATGTTGTGGAAAACCAAACAGCTCAAATTGAAAATATGATCACAAAAGGTGTGGACGTTCTGGTGGTCGCGCCCATTGATGGGCAGGCAGCCTTAACGACAGTGCTTGAGCGGGCGCACAAGCAAGGCATTAAAATTATTGCCTATGACCGTTTGATTCAATACAGTGACTACATTGATTATTATGCGACATTTGATAACTTTCAGGTCGGTGTCCTGCAAGGCCAGTATATTGAACAAAAACTGGGGCTGAAAGATGGAAAAGGTCCATTTAATATTGAAATTTTTGCCGGTTCGCCAGATGACAATAACGCGTATTTCTTTTTTGACGGCGCTATGTCCATTCTTCAGCCGTATATCGACAGCGGCAAGCTGGTGGTGAAAAGTGGACAAACAAAATTTAATCAAGGTGCGACTCTTCGCTGGGACGGAGCGGTGGCGCAAGCAAGGATGGATAATTTGTTAAGCGCTTACTATACGAAAGACCGGCTCGATGCGGTGCTGTCCCCGTATGACGGAATCAGCATCGGTGTGATTTCTTCCTTGAAAGGAATCGGGTATGGTTCAGCCGGAAAGCCGATGCCGGTTATTACCGGCCAGGACGCTGAGCTTGCTTCGATAAAATCGATCATTCATGGACAGCAGACCCAGACCATTTTTAAAGACACACGCCAATTAGCGGAAAAAGCGGTGGATATGGCGACAGCGGTGCTTAATGGTGAGAAGGCGGACGTAAATGACACAAAAACATATGACAACGGCGCAAAGATCGTTCCTTCGTTTTTATTAAATCCTGTCTCAGTGGACCAAACCAATTATGACTCCGTGCTGGTAGGCAGCGGTTATTATACGGCTGAGCAGCTTGGCCAGAAAGAAGAGGTGGCACAATGACAGACATCATTCTCGAAATGCGCGGTATTACAAAAGAGTTTCCCGGAGTTAAAGCACTCTCCAACGTAAACCTTCAAGTTAAAAGAGGTGAAATTCATGCGTTGTGCGGAGAGAACGGTGCAGGAAAATCTACGCTCATGAAAGTACTCAGCGGTGTTTATGCGCACGGCTCTTACACAGGTGACATTTTGCTGGATGGAGAAGTATGCGAATTTAAAAACATCCGTCAAAGTGAAGAGCGGGGCATCGTCATTATTCATCAGGAGCTTGCCCTTATTCCATATTTGTCGATAGCCGAAAACATTTTCCTCGGTAATGAGCTGAGCCGCAATGGCGTGATTGACTGGAATGAAACGATGATGAGAACAAAAGAGCTTTTGCAAAAAGTCGGATTAAAAGAGTCACCGCAAACAAAAGTAGAAGATATTGGTGTCGGCAAGCAGCAGCTTGTAGAAATTGCAAAAGCACTCGCAAAGGATGTAAAACTTTTGATTTTAGATGAGCCGACTGCTTCTTTAAATGAAAATGACAGTGAGAACCTATTGAATTTACTGCTTGAATTTAAGGACCACGGCATGTCAGCCATTATGATTTCTCACAAGTTAAATGAAATTGAGCGGGTGGCGGACTCCATGACGATTATTCGGGATGGGCAGTCTATTGAAACGCTCGATATGAAACGGGATAACGTTAACCAGGATCGAATCATTAAAGGAATGGTCGGCCGTGACCTGACAAACCGGTATCCAGAGCGCACACCAAACATTGGTGAAACGGTTTTTGAAGTGAAAAACTGGACGGTGTATCATCCGGCGCACGCCGACCGGAAAATGATTGACAATGTCAGCTTCCACATCCGGCGCGGGGAGATTGTTGGTGTTGCCGGATTAATGGGCGCAGGACGCACAGAACTGGCGATGAGTATTTTCGGCAAATCATACGGCAAAAAAATCAGCGGCCATCTTGTGAAAAACGGCCGGGAAGTTCAGTTTCCCAATGTAACAAGTGCGATTAAGCAGGGGATGGCGTATGTATCGGAGGATCGGAAAGGCAACGGTCTTATCTTAATGGATGACATTAAGCAAAATATTACGCTCGCAAGCCTCGATAAAATTTCCAAGCGAAGCATCATTGATGAAAACAAAGAAAAGATCGAAGCGGAGCATTATCGTAAAAAGCTCCGGATTAAAACACCGTCTGTTTTGCAGAAAGCCGGCAACTTAAGTGGCGGGAACCAGCAGAAAATTGTTCTCAGCAAATGGATTTTTTCAGAGCCGGATATTTTAATTCTGGATGAGCCGACACGTGGCATCGATGTTGGTGCAAAGTACGAAATCTACTCGATTATCAATGAATTGGCCGCAGAAGGAAAAGGCATTTTGCTGATCTCCTCTGAGCTGCCGGAGCTTCTTGGTATGTGTGATCGCGTGTATGTCATGAATGAAGGATCGATTACAGGTGAAGTCGCAAGAGAAGAGGGCAGCCAGGAAACATTGATGATGTATATGACCAAAAGAAAGGTGAGGGGATAATCGATGCAGTCACACGCTCAAAAACAAAGAAATTACTCGTCGCTTCAGCCAGAGTCTCCGATGAAAGAGCTTTTGAAAAATAATATGCGCCAATACAGCATGATTTTTGCATTGATTGTCATTATGATGCTGTTTCAGGTGCTGACAAGCGGCCTGCTTCTTCAGCCGCTGAATATCACCAATTTAATCCTGCAAAACAGTTACATTCTAATTTTGGCGATTGGCATGATGCTTGTCATTATTACCGGCCATATTGATTTGTCTGTCGGTTCGATCGCTGCGTTCGTCGGCGCAATTTCAGCTATTTTAATGGTAAATTACGAAATGTCCACGTTTGGCGCTGTCGTGATTTCTCTTTTGATCGGTGCTTTGATTGGCGCCTGGCAGGGCTTCTGGGTTGCTTATGTAAAAATTCCGGCCTTTATCGTGACGCTTGCCGGCATGCTTTTGTTCCGCGGTTTGACGATGATTGTATTAGAAGGAAAGTCAATCGCTCCATTCCCAGAGGCATTCCAAAAAATAAGCTCCGGCTTTATTCCGGATGGAAGCGCCGCAAATGTAGTAACTCTTTTAATTGGTGCTGTGTTGTCTGTTGTGCTTGTGATCAGTCAGCTGAGAACACGCCGTACACAAATAAAGTTTCGTTTTGATGTACAGCCAAAAGGAATGTTTATCTTAAAGCTTGTCAGCATGATTGTGCTGCTGAATGTGTTTACCTACATACTGGCTTCCTACGAAGGCATTCCGAATGTGTTAATCCTGCTTGGCATTTTAATTGTCGTTTACACATATGTCATGAAAAAAACAAAAGCTGGACGCCATATTTATGCAATTGGCGGAAATGAAAAAGCGGCACAGCTGTCGGGGATTAAAACAAAACAAATGACATTTTGGGTATTCGTCAACATGGGCGTTCTTTCTGCGCTGTCCGGCTTGATTTTTGCGGCCCGCTTAAATGCGGCTACTCCAAAAGCCGGAAACTTGTTTGAGCTTGATGCCATTGCGGCCTGCTTTATCGGAGGTGCCTCTGCGTACGGCGGTATCGGAACTGTCCCGGGTGCGATCATCGGCGGCCTTGTGATGGGAATCATGAATAATGGGATGTCCCTCCTTGGACTCGGCATCGACTGGCAGCAGGGTATCAAAGGGCTCGTGCTTCTCGCGGCAGTTGCATTTGATATTTACAATAAAAATAAAGCAGCGTAAAAAGAGGAACGGCAAAATAACCGCGAAGCCCAAAGAGGGCATCGCGGTTATTTTTTCGTTCCCACTACACGAATCCGCCAGTAATCCGCGATCCAATGATCTTCATAAAACCGTTCTTCCGTCAATTCGGTTACAGCCCCGGATATGATCCGCTCTTTTTCTTCCGGCGTCTGTGCGCCCATGACCACATCACCAAACATATGGATCCAACTCCGCATCCCGTCTACACCTTCAAGACGGGTCGGCCGTTCAAAGTGCTCGACAAACGCAACATGAAAGCCGGCTTGTTCCATTAAAGAAGTGTATTCCCCAATCGAAGGGAAAAACCATGGATATTGGTTATGATCATAATGATCAATTTGCCCAATAATAGCCCGGGAAATAGAAGCGACATTTCCTTTGGCACCAAACTCTGCCACAAACCGGCCGCCCGGCTTTAAACTCTTAAATATACCATCCAGCACTTGTTCGGGCTTTTTCATCCAATGAAGAGCGGCGTTTGAAAATACCGCATCAAATTTTTCCACAAACGGGAGGTTGTGCGCGTCTTCTACGAAAAATGGGATGTGCGGATATTTTTGTTTTGCTTCTTCGATCATGGAGGCAGACTGGTCAATGCCAACCACATGAATTCCTTCGTTACACAATGTAAAAGCCAGATCACCTGTACCGCACCCAACGTCTAAAATCGCTTCACCGGCTTTTGGTGCAAGCAGGTCCACAACATCCTCGCCAAATTTTGAGACAAATTGGTGTTTTCCATCGTACAACTGTGCATTCCAAATCATATTCACTTCACTCCTTTTCATTTAGTATAGGGGTTTTCCTATATAATGAAAATTAGTTAAAAATGAGAAAATAGATAACGAAGTGGAATAAGGAGGAACGTATGAATATTTATTGGATTAAAACATTTTTAAAAGCAGCGGAAACAGAAAATTTCCGGCAGGCCTCAGAAGAATTGTTTATTTCCCAGCCGGCCGTCACAAAGCATATTCAACGGCTGGAGGACCGGCTGGATATCTCTTTGTTTGAGCGGCATGGGAAAGCGGTCAAGCTGACACCTGCCGGCTTGTTTTTTCTCCCGCGTGCAAAGAAAATCGCCGAATCATTTGATCGGAATATAAGTGAGTTTGACGCCTGGAAGCAGGGATATACAAAAAAGCTGGCGATTGCCTGCGCACCGCAGATTGCCTCGTCCTTTCTGCCCCCCGTACTTCAGCAGTTTATGGCCCGTTTTCCGGAAATTGATGTACAGATCGACATTCATAAGTCTTATGAAATCGGCGAAAAAGTGGGGAGCGGTAAGGCAGATATTGGGCTTGCACGAATGCCTTCTGCTTTTGCCGGTACATCTGTCAGCATCATTCACAGTGAAGCGGTTGTACTGGCCGGGCCGGCGGCCGAAAAGATCGATGAAGCTTTTCTTTTAAAAAATTACCGGGTTCTAGCGCATAACCATCCGGGTTACTGGGAAGAGCTTTTAAAAGAACTGAAAAAGAAATATCCCCGCTTGAAAATCATGACCGTCAGCCAGATGGATGTAACAAAGCGATTTATTGAAGCGGGGCTTGGGGTGTCATACATACCGAAATCGATGGTAAAAGAAGAGCTTGTTTCGGGCAGGCTAAGCACCTATCCGTCTGAAGCTGCGGAAAAACAAGCATCCCATACGTATTTAATTGAAAAAACGATAACAGAGGAAGCGGACTTGTTTAAACAGTTTCTTTTGTCAGTACAAGATGGAAAAAGCGGATGATGCGTACGGATGTTTAGGGAAGCAAAAAACAAAAGCCAAATAACAGAAAGGAGTTGACTCATTGGAAACCTATCGCAAAAGTGCAGATGATGTGATCGCAGAATGGAATACAACCAGTCAGGGATTAACAACCGGGGAAGCAATAAAACGACTCGAAGAGCATGGCTATAATGAGATTAAGGGCAAGAAAAAGGACCCTGTTTGGAAGCTTTTTTTAGCCACGTTTAAAGATGCCATGGTAATTGTTCTGCTTGTAGCAGCCGGCATCCAGCTTGTACTTGGCGAGGCGGTAGAGTCCGTTATTATTTTTCTTGTTCTTTTGTTAAACGGCGTAATCAGCGTCATTCAAACAAGAAAAGCGGAAAGCTCCCTCGATGCACTGCGTGAAATGTCCGCCCCGTCCGCAAAAGTAATACGTGACGGCGTGAGTCAAACGGTGCCCGCAAGAGAGCTGGCAAAAGGGGATGTTGTTCAGCTTGATGCAGGTGATTATGTTCCGGCAGATGGACGACTGATTGCCAGTGAATCATTGAAGGTAAACGAAGGAATGCTGACTGGAGAATCTGAAGCAGCCCAAAAAAGCACGGATACATTAACAGAGCAAGTACCTGTTGGTGATCGGCTTAATATGGTACATAGCGGTTCCCTGGTCGTAAATGGACGCGGCCGTTTTGTAGTAACGGGAACGGCCAATGAAACAGAGATCGGAAAAATTGCTAATATGATCGCGACTGCTGAGTCTAAACAAACCCCGCTTCAGCGGAAGCTGGACGAATTCAGCAAGAAGCTTGGAATCGGTATTCTTGTTTTATGTATTTTGATTTTTGCGGCCCAGGCATTGCGCATTTGGTTTGGCAATGAGCAGGTAGATACGACAGAAGGGATGCTGAATGCATTTATGTTCGCGGTCGCTGTTGCCGTAGCTGCGATTCCTGAAGCTCTTTCTTCTATTGTAACCATCGTCATGGCGGTTGGAACAACGAAAATGGCGAAACGGCAGGCGATTATCCGGAAGCTGCCAGCAGTAGAAACACTCGGGTCAACGAGTGTGATTTGTACAGATAAAACCGGCACGCTCACCCAAAACAAAATGACCGTTACAAACACCTTTCTGCCGGGAGTAGGACAGACATTTACGGAAGCGCATGAGAAAAGAAACAAGTCTGAGCAAATGCTTCTTTATATCGCCTTGCTTTGTAATGACTCATATGTAAATAAAGAAGGTCAGGAAATTGGGGACCCGACTGAAACCGCTCTGCTTCATTTTGGGAAAAAGATGAACGAACCTCCTGAACAGCTGCGGAATCAGTTTCGGCGTGAACTGGAACTGCCGTTTGACTCTGACCGTAAACTTATGTCAACCGTTTATACGATTGAAGGGGAACGGCTGATGCTTACAAAAGGCGGCCCGGATGTGATGTTCAAGCGCTGCCGCTTTATTTTAACGAACGGTAAGGAGGAGCCGCTTACCGAAGAGAAGCTGAACGAAGTAAAAGAAGCAAATGAAGCTTTTTCAAATGATGCGCTTCGTGTTTTGGCATATGGCTATAAAAAGCTTTCTGCTGAAAAAACTTCTATTACGACAGAGGATGAAAATGATTTGGTACTGGTCGGCTTGACCGCCATGATCGATCCGCCGCGTGAAGCTGTATATGGAGCTATTGAAGAAGCGAAAAGTGCTGGCATCCGGACGATTATGATTACAGGTGATCATAAAACGACCGCGAAGGCGATCGGGCGGGATATAGGTTTAATGGATGAAAATGATATTGCTTTAACCGGCCAGGAACTGGATCGGCTTTCAGACGAAGAGCTGGATGAGAAGCTGGAGAATATCTCGGTTTATGCACGTGTTTCGCCCGAAAATAAAATCCGTATTGTCCGCGCATGGCAGCGAAAAGGCGCCATTACAGCGATGACGGGAGATGGCGTCAATGACGCACCTGCTTTAAAACAAGCGGATATCGGCATTGCGATGGGAAGCGGGACGGATGTAGCAAAGGATTCAGCCGCTATGGTGCTCGCAGATGATAACTTTGTTTCGATTGTGAATGCCGTCGGCGTTGGACGTACGGTGTTTGACAATATTAAAAAAGCGATTAGTTATTTGTTTGCTGGAAACCTCGGCGCAATCATCGCTATTTTATTCGCAGTATTTTTTAATCTTCCGAACCCATTTACAGCGCTGCAGCTCTTATTTATCAACTTGATTAATGACTCACTTCCAGCGTTGGCGCTTGGAATGGAAAAGGAAGAACCGGGGGTTATGAAACGAAAGCCGCGCGATATAAACGAAGGCATCTTTTCTGGAGGAACGCTAAGAGCGGTAGTCACCCGGGGGCTGCTGATTGGAATCGCGGTTATTGTCTCTCATTACATGGGGGTGCAGACGTCGGCAGAAATGGGTATCGCTATGGCCTTTACTACATTGATCTTGGCCCGGACGCTTCAAACTTTTGCAGCCCGTTCCAATACACAAACAGTATTTGGAATAGGATTTTTCAGTAATAAATATATTCTTGGTGCCGTAAGTGTTTGTTTTTTACTGTATGGATTAACGGTGCTGCCAGGCATACGAAACATTTTTTCGATTCCGCCTTCGTTTGGCTGGGATGAGTGGCTCGTTGCTGCAGGACTTGCCTTAGCAGCGGTTGTGCTTATGGAAGTAATCAAGCTTATCCAAAATAAAAAATCCTAAAGGAAAGCCTCGGTCCAACACACGACCGGGGCTTTCTGTATAAGCGGGATAGAGATGTGAGAAAAGGTGAAAAGAATTTTTTATATTTTTCTCGAAAAATGTATTGACCATATAGAATAAGAGATGCTATATTATTAAACGTCGCTAAGACATCAAGCGAAAACACAACTGAATTAAAGTGAAGATCACCAATCATTTTGCTTTAAAAAGAAGTTGACTTGCTTTTGAGAAATGCGATAGAATAAAGCCTGTCATTGAGAAGTTCTTCTAGTTAAAATGAGAGGAACATAAAAAAGGTTAATAAACTTTTTTGGAAAAGTTGTTGACAAACAAAAGAGCTTAATGATATGATGTTATAGCTGTCGCAAAGATGGCGTGAACGAATTGAACATTGAAAACTGAACAAAATCAATAAAAACGTCAACGTTTTAAATTTTTATCTCCCATTAAAAACACCCCGTGTTTTAATGGGAACAAATGAGCAAGTCAAACTTTTTTGGAGAGTTTGATCCTGGCTCAGGACGAACGCTGGCGGCGTGCCTAATACAT